>JAYVTR010000458.1:0-8199 GCA_043788625.1 Planctomycetota bacterium | reverse complement strand
CGCAAAAGACATAGCTGGCACGGCCGCGGTGGCGTTCCGGATCATTATGATCTGGCTGGCCATTATAAGTTGGCCAGATCAGCGCCGGCGCACACGTGTAGATGCGATTGTTGGTGCTATCACCCACCAAGGCGCGATTGGAGAGGAATTTGATTTGACCGAAGCGGAAGCTGGTCGTGCCTCCACCTGCCCACCTGTCATTACAATTATATCGACGATCTGGCAGTGCAGGATCCTCGTTATAAGCAGCGACTTGCAATTCGAGCCGTGGGTTCATACCAAAGCCGAAGATCCGCCAAAAATTACTGTTCGGCTGGTTCATATAGGGAATGGCTGAATTGCGCTGCTTCCAAATCGGGCATTCCCACATCAATTTCGACGTATCTTTGAGTGAGGAACCCTCAGCTTCCAGATAAGGATCAAGCAACTGATTCCAGCATAATCCTGCAACTGCCGTATAGGAGTCCGGGACATAATCCTCCTGCTCTATGGAATACGCCTGACAGGTCATGCCGATCTGTCGCAGAGCCGAAACGCAGCGCGTGGAATAGGCCGCGTCCCGCACCATGGCAACCGCTGGAAGGATCATGGAAACCAACACTGCAATGATGGTTATTACAACCAGTAGCTCCATCAGAGTAAAAGCGCGATGACTTTTCATAAAACTCTTTCACGGGTCGGTAGGTGATCCCTGTGGGCAGCGGATCACGGTGCGGACTCCCGTTCTTTTCTTAATATACCATACGAATAGCTCGCGCGCGCGGAAATTATGACACTGTCGCCTACGTACTTTGATCGCGCTTATGTGGAGATTTCCGCAGGTCGGCGAAGTAAAAAATTCCCATAAACCATTATGGCCAATGCGTAATAATTTGGGATACATTCTTGGGAATGAATAACATGCCCCATTTACGTCGCGCTTAGCGTGAGATGCGTGCTCCAGGTTTCTCATGCGAGCTGCTAATGATGACCAAGCTTATCGAGTCACTGTGCGGCCACGCTCCGCCAGCAGAAATCCGGAATGAGTCGTTGCAGCCGCGTCGCATCGATGCCCCGGCGCGGTGCGTGACTGCCGTCGGAGCGCAGGCTCACCGTCACGCCGGCGAGCTTTGCCTGAAGCTCGTAATAAGCTCGCACCGTCAACTGCAGCGGAGCTGCGGCATTGAGTATGCCGTTACCCAAGCTCCTGCCCAGGTCAGTGCCAAAGTCAGTGCCCAAGTCACTAACCAGTCCACCAGTCAGCGCCCGTTCGCACAGCTCGGCGAGGTCGGCTTCATGCAAATAGGAAAAGGGCCGCTCAAGATCGCCTTTCACTACCACCTCGCCACCGGCGGCCGCACGAATGCGTGCGCGGGTAAACGATCTGCTTGGTCCCACCAAAGCCGTAGCCCGCAGCACCAAGGCCTGCGGATGTGTTGCCAAGGCAAGTTCGATAGCGCGTAAAGCCGCAGCTTCAGGAGTATCTGCCAATGCCCCGTTTTCGTCGACCAGGCCCCCCTGCGCATCTGCGTACAATGAAGTGGTGCCCGTATAGACGACACGTGCCGTAGCATAGCGTGCGGCAATCAGAGTCGCCATCTGCCGCAGGCCGTTGTCGCGACCACGACGAATTCCCGGGTTGGCCGCCAATAATACAGCATCGATCGCAGGTAGCTTAGCGTGCAAGGCCGACTCGGCCGCATCGCCAATCACCAGCTGAACCCCTGACGCCGCTGTGCCAGGTGTCCGCCGCATGCCCACCACCGCGTGCCCAGCCGCGAGCAGACGCTGCGCCACCAACTCACCGATCACCCCATAGCCGCACACCAGGATTCGCATGCCGCCATGTTGCCGACCAGGCTCAATTACCAAGAGTGCAACTGATCCATGACGGTCTTGGCTTTTTCCGCATCTTGACGCAGGACGTAGGTATGACGCAAATCGATGGCGGTGTTGAAGGCCGTCAAAAGCGCAGAATGGCGCGTGACGTTTTCCACTAAGGATCGGCCCAGCACGCGACGCTCGCATAACAGCTGCGTGCCGTCGGGATTGGCAGCCGAGGCCAGCTTGGTGAATACCTGCCGCGAATGGCGGCGGAAGACATGGCAGCCGGCTGTCTTCAGACCTTCGTGCAAGGCGTCTGATAAAAGATTTTCCTGGGCATCAAGGCCGAGGCGTTCGCGCAACACCAGCTTGGCGGGTTCACGATCGAGGATGCGCCGGCTCCATTGACCGCCGTTGACGCGCGCCGCATGCAAGGCGCTGATCAGATGGTCATCACGCAATTCGACCAGATCGGGCAGGCCGCGCGTCAGTGGCAAGCTGACCTCGCCAGCGGCTATTGCGCGATCAAGATAATACTCAAACGCCGGCGGCGTCTTGTGGAAATAAACCTGCAAGAACAGGTGATAACGCGCCAGCAACAAGCCTTCGAGGGCGTGCACCCCATGCACATCCATACCCAGCACCGGTTGACCCGTGGCGTCGCGCACGATCTGTTCGCAGGCGATCAAGCGCTGCAGATCGTATATGCCATAGGTGACGCCGGCAAAGTGCGAATCGCGCAACAGGTAATCGCAGCGGTCGCTGTCGATTTCGCCACTGACCAGGGCGCGCAAAATGCCCACCAACGGCCCAAGTGCAGAAAACCGTCGGCTACGGCGGATGGCTGATGAAAGAATAGCGCATAGATCGCGCGCCAGGTCTGCGTCCAAGACGTTTTCAGCAATCAACCCATGAATCACCGCCAATGAGAAATCTTCATGCGTCGATTGGCGGCCACTCGGTTGTTGTCCGTTACGATACCAGTCGGCCGGCAAGCGCACGCATTCCACAGGTGGAAAGAACGCTTCGGCGGTGTGACTGAACGGCGCATGGCCGACATCGTGCAACAGCCCGGCAAAGCGCGCCAGGCGATAGGCATACTGCAAATCAACAGCGGAAAATTCGTCGAGCTGCTTGGATTCTGCCAAACGCTGAAAACGCGCCCCGGCCAAATGCATGACGCCTAGTGAATGCTGAAACCGATCGTGCACCGCACCGGGATAGACCAGGCTGACAAAGCCCAATTGGCGGATGTGCCGCAGGCGCTGCACCCATGGATGATCGACCACCTGGCGTTCATCTTCATTGATGATGATGGTGCGATGGATGGGATCGCGGATCTCATAGGTAGCGGCATTCATTGGGTCCGAATAGACCTATTTCTTATCCGAAGTCAAGGCCACCAGCCACACCACGTCAACGGTGCCCGCTGGCAGTGACATTGCCAAACGGCCATCGTCATCAGCAATCAGGGTTTGCGCCGATGACAGGGCGCCGCTGATCTGGCTAGCGATGGTCAAGGAATAGACCCGACCCGGCAGGAAGCCGCCGAGACGTACCGGTTGGGCGACACCCAACCCGCTACGAGGGGCACCGGTAACGAGCGCCTGATACCAGGTATCATTACGTACTTGCGGCCACAACAGGGCCTGACGGGGCGAGGTCCAACCAATGACCCGTACCGCACCAACCTCATTCGGTGACAACGGGGCCAAATCCGAATCGGTCAAATCAAGATGAGCGGTGACGCTTGCGAACGCACCATAAACTGGCCACAGATGATGCGCATCGAGATAGACATCCCACCACCAATTCATGCCACCACCACAGCTGCCCAGCAGAAACCCCGCCCATAATTGCTGACGTAGCAGCAAACCCGTCACATCGCGATCATTGCCTGGGTTTTCGGCCGTCGAACCTTGGTAGCCCACTTCACCCAGCAGCCACGGACGGATCTCACCGCTGGCACCGGCCACATTGGCCTGCATCGCCGCCGGGATGAGCATGCCCACGCCATCACGGGTTGCTAATTTCACCGCCTCGGTTTCTTCGATCCATTCCAAGACGTAGCTGTGCAGCTGCGCCATATCAATTGCCGGCGAAGCTAATGCCTTAGGCCAGTCGCTGCCACACCAGCTGACGGTGTGCAGGCGACGGTCGACATCGAATTCTTTCAGTTTCTCCATCGCCACCTGCAACCACGGAATCGCCCGTTCGCGCACCGGCATTGCTAGATCGGCTTCATTGATCAACTCGAAGGCCAATAAGGCGTCATCAGCGCCCCAGCGCGCCAGACAATAACGCAGACGACGCTCCCAGGTGGGCGGCGGCGGCACGGTGAAAAACCGATCTTGCCGTTCGACCACGTTGTCGCCGTAGGGAAACGGCGTGCCTTGCAGCACATCGTAATGGTTATCAAGAACCAAAGTGACGCGAATGCCGGCGGCGCGAGCGGCGGCCAGTACGCCGTCTAGCTGTTCCGCGCGATCCAGGCGGAAGACATCAGCGCGGCCGCTCTCGAGCCCCATGCTCCACGTCGCCATCCAGATGCGCACATGATTGCCATGATTGGCGCGCAGCGTGGCGAACGATTGTTTAAAACCCTGCAGCGGATCGCCATCGACCCAGGCGATATTCGGCCCCACCGGTATGAAGGGGATACCATCAGCCCAAGCCAGGAAATGCCGATTGCGCGGATTGATGCCCAGCGGACCGATGGGGTTGCTACCGGCGCTGAGGACAAACTGCCCTTCGGGCCCCGCACTCACCGCCCCACCCGGTTCGAGCAGTTTCCAATGATAGGTGCCAGCCTGTCGCGCCACATGGCGAACTTGCAGGCCATTTACGGTGATAAAAGCCGGGCGATAAGTAGCATGGCCGTCGGGGGCGGTAATTTTCAATTGCGGCGTCTTACCGACGTCGGTGGTCGACCACGCCGGTGGGGTGGAAGTCAGCGACCATATTAGCAGATCACCGGGCGTAGCCGTGGTGAACTGCGCGGTGACTTCTACACCTCGCAGGTCCGCCATCAGACACAGCGCCAGCATTCCCCATATGAACCAACGCATCATAGGGTTTTTACGGCTTTGCGGGCCGCCTGTTGGGCAGCGCGTCTCAGCATCCGGGCGGCACTGCGTTCAGCCGGGGTTTCCGCCACCAGGCGATACATCTCAAGATAGGCCGGCACCAATGCCGTGGGCGCCAGATGGGCGGCCAGACGGCGACCGGCGCTGGTGATCTCCTGACGATAGTCGGGTTCGGCCAACAGGCGGCCGACCGCTGCCGCCAGATCCGCGGCGGCGCGCGGCGCGCCCACCACGCCCTGCCAGCGGATAAGATCGACCAAACCGCCTACCGGTGGTGCCACTACCGGTACGCCCGCCGAAGCGGCCTCGATGGCCACCAATGGCTGGCCTTCATTGCGGCTGGTCATGAGCAGCACATCCATTTGCCCGAGGGCCTCAGCGGCCGGGATGAAGCCGGTGAAATGCACCCGCAGGCCCAGTTCAGCGGCGCGGAATTCAGCATGTTCACGCATCTGCCCATCGCCACAGATCAGCCCCTGCACCGGCCGCGTATGCGATAATACCGCCAGCGTTTCGAGAAACAGGTCGATGTCCTTGATCGGCACCAAGCGTCCGAGGAAACCCACCACTGGGGTGCGACGCCTGAGGGCCGAGGCCCATTCGACATGCGCCTGGGGCTTCACCGGTGTTACCGGCACCGGCAAGGTGTGCCAAGTCGAGCGCCGCCCGATGCGGAAGCAACGCGACAGATCCAAGACCTGCGACGGAGTCAGGCCATGGTGGTGGTGATTGGCGGCGATGAGCTGTTCGAGATGGGTCAGGGCCACCGTCAGCGGATGGCTGAAATAACCATCTAGCACATGCCCATGATAGGTGTGCACGCACGGCAGGCGCAAGATGTGGCACACGATGCGTCCGAGAAAACCGGCTTTGGCGGTGTGGGTATGCACCACGTCCGGACGCAGGGTCCGTAGGCGCTTGAACATAGCCGTGAAGGCCTGCCAGTCGTCGCGCCAGTGCAGGCTGCGCCCGAGTCCGGGCACCACCTCGACGTTGATGCCATGTGCCCGCAGCCAAGCCGTACAGTCGGGCTCGTCGGCCGCGCAGGTGCCGGTGAGCACGGTGATGCGCTGGCCGTGACGTTGCAGCTCGGGCAGCAAGGCACCCAAAACCCGTACTGGGCCACCATCATTCAACCGCGCAATGATGTGGATGATGTGCATGCGGGCGCTGATGCATACCGTCGCATACCCTTCAGGCGACACAAAGGGGATCCTGGGGATTGCCTTGGAGTCTAACTCAGCCCTTTGCTGTGCGAAATATTAGCGAGCATAACCCCCCATGGATCTTTTACTTGCGGCTAAGGCCGCCGTCTTGGGGGTCGTCGAAGGCCTAACCGAATTCCTACCTGTGTCCTCGACCGGACATCTGATTGTCGCCAGCGACCTCATCGGCTTCATTCATCCGATTAAGGAGGTCTTCGAGATCGTCATCCAGATGGGTGCGATCATGGCTGTGGTATGGTACTTCCGCGCCCGGCTATTGATCAAATTGCAGGGTCTGAGCAATGATCCGGCCTGCCAAAGGTTTTGGCTCAACCTGGCGATCGCCTTCATACCGTTCGCAGTGGTGGGCCTGCTCTTTGGCAAGCAGCTCAAATCCCTGTTGTTCAACCCACCGGTCGTCGCCGGCGCCCTGTGCCTTGGAGGCTTGGCGATCCTGCTGATCGAACGTTTACCCAAACGTGAATTGCATACTCGCGGTGAAGACCTGCCCGCCAAGACCGCATTCCTGGTCGGTCTTTGCCAGATCGTCGCCCTCATCCCCGGTGTTTCGCGCTCCGGAGCTACCATCATGGGCGGCCTATGCCTGAACATCTCGCGCCCGGCGGCCACCGAGTTCAGTTTTTATCTGTCGATCCCGGTACTGACCGCCGCCTCGCTGTACGATTTGTGGAAACACCGGCATGAGATCTCAAATGATGGCTACGAACTCATTGGCATTGGCTTTGTCGTCTCATTCATCGTCGCCCTGGCGGTGATCCACTGGCTGATCCGCTATGTGGCGCAACATTCATTCGTGGTCTTCGGTTGGTATCGGCTGGTCGCTGGTTTGGCCCTGGCTGCAGCCTGCGCCGCCGGCTGGATCGGGACCGGGGCTTTCTAGTGCCACTCATCGTCCTTGAAGGCATCGACGGCTGCGGCAAGTCGACGCAGATCGAACGCATCGCGGCGCGCTTCAGCGAACGCGGGATCCGCCATCGCCGGCTGCGTGAGCCCGGCGGCACGGTGCTTGGCGAACAGGTGCGCAGCCTGTTGCTCGACAAGACCACCGACGCCTGCCCCACTGCCGAGCTGTTCGGCTACCTCACGGCGCGCGCGCAACTCTGCCACGCGGTGATCAAGCCGGCTCTTAATCGCCAAGAAGTGGTGCTGCTTGACCGCTTCTGGTATTCGACCATGGCCTACCAGGCCTATGGTCTGGGGCTTGATGTGCACCTGGTGCGGGCGGCGATCGACTTGGCCCTGGATGGCCTGCATGCCGACTTGGCCGTATGGCTGCGCATCACCCCGGAAACCGCGCTGCGGCGTCGGGCTGCATCACGCGGCGAGGATCGCATTGAAGCGCGTGGACTTGCCTACCAGCAACGTGTCCATGATGGTTATTCCGCTTTGGCAGCTGCCGGAGAACTGCACGTCATCGATGCCGAACGTGATGCCGATATCATCTTCGATGAATTGTGGTCGGCCATCGCCCCGCTTTTGTAACCGCTCCTCTATCTCAAACCGCAAGTCCTATGCCTACCACGACGAATCCCCTGCCCCAGCTCATCGCCCCGCGCCTGAGCAAGGCCCGAGAACGCATCCGCAACCTCATCTGGGAATCGCCGCTGGATCTGCCGGCGCACATGGGACCGATCAACCACGACCTGCTGTCCCTGGCTGAAGGCAAAAAGCAGACCTTCAAACCGATCCGCAAGGGCGACACCTACGGCCCGGGGGAGAACGCCTGGAAACAGCGGTGGTTCAAAGTCGAAGTACCGAGCGCCAAGGCTGCCGACAAGGGCCGGCGCTACCTGCGCTGGGACGTGCAGGGCGAGACCACCGCCTTCATCGATGGCAAGCCGTGGGCCGGCCTGGATGTCGGACATCGCCATTGCCCACTCCCTGACAAAGCCTGCACCGTGTGGCTGGACTGCGGCCTGTGGGTTACCGGCATCTGGGTTCCCGGCGCCAAGGCCATCGATCAATTCGGTCCGCGCTTCGACGGCTGTCAGCTGGTGCTGCGCAATGAGTTGGCCTGGGATGCATTCTGGGATGTGGAATGCCTCATCCAAAGCGTGTCATACCAGTACAAGCGCAATGAATTC
>JAYVTR010000457.1:0-9933 GCA_043788625.1 Planctomycetota bacterium | reverse complement strand
AACCTTTTTGGGCTGCTCGCATGTGGTGCCCTCGGATACGGTCTTAGCCTGCGGCTCTATCTACTCGCGCAGCGGCGGCTCGGCTCAGCCCGAACTGGGTCCGTCTTTGCCACCGCGCCATTCATCGGGGGAGTGGTCGCGTGCGCCCTCGGCGAACCGTTTGGCGGCATCCTGGCAGTTGCAGCCATCGCTCTGATGGTGGTCGGCGTTTATCTCCATCTCACCGAGAGCCACGATCACGAGCACACTCATGGCGAGTTGGAACATGAACACGAGCACCGTCACGACGATGGCCATCATGACCACGTTCACGATCCGTTGCCCGACGGGCCACATATTCACCGACATCAGCATCGGCCGGTAGTTCATCGTCATTCTCATGGAGAGGATCTTCATCATAGGCATGCCCATTGACCTCCTCGCTGAGATCCGCTCGGCCTACGACAAGCCTTCAAACTGGTCTTCTGGCTGCCAGATCTGACCAGGAACGGCCATGCCATTGGCGGCGGGGGTGCGTTACGAGAAAAAAAGAGAGCCCGTGCGTGCCTGGGTTTCCCTTAGCCGACAAAAGTTCGATCATTTTACTGATTGGTGGTGGACCACCTGCGCAAGAACCCGTGCTGGGGCTGCGTGCTCGGGATGTCCGCTGCCGGACATCCTGCGGCGGCGCTGTTTGACCTTCCCCACCACCGCCATTTACGGGGGTGGGGAAACATCAGATCTTCTGCAGCGCTTGTTCCAAATCAGCGATCAGATCATCGGCCGATTCCAATCCGACACTCAAGCGGATGAGATTCTCGCGAATCCCCAGGGCGGTGCGTTCTTCCGGAGTCTTGTCGTAATAGCTCATCAATGCCGGCTGCTCGATCAGCGATTCCGGGCCACCCAGACTCGGTGCGAGATAGGGGATCTCGCAGGCATCGATCATGCGTGAGCAATCTTCGAGCGTGCCTTTGAGCGTGAAGCTGATCAACGAGCCGAAGCCGGCCATCTGCTTGATGGCGATGGCGTGCGCCGGATGCGACGGCAGTCCGGGGTACCACACGCGTTCGACCTTGGCATGGCCTTCGAGAAAGCGGGCGATGCGCATGCCGCTCTCATTCTGATGGCGCATGCGTACTGCGAAGGTTTTCAGTCCGCGGATGAGCATGTAGGCGGTGAACGGGCTGGCCAAGGCGCCGAACATGCCCTGGTGTTCACGGATCGCCTGGATGGTGTCGGCCTTGCCCACCACCACGCCGGCCATCAGATCGTTGTGTCCGCCGAGGTATTTGGTTGCCGAATGAATGACCAGGTCGATGCCGTATTTCAGCGGCTGAAGATTGAACGGCGTAGCCAGCGTCGCATCGATCATGGTCTTGATGCGGTGTTGTTTGGCGAGGGCCGCCAGGGCCGCCAGATCAATGCAGTTGAGATATGGATTGGTCGGGCTTTCGGTGATGATCAGGCGCGTCTTGGGAGTAATGGCGGCGGCGATGCCTTCGACCGACGGCTCGCACGAGGTATGCTCGACGCCAAACTTGGCAAGGAATTCGCGCACGAAGACGCGCGTTTTGCGATAGCTGTCAGCGGTGATGACCACGTGCATGCCGGGTTTTACCATCGCCAATAGGGTGGTGACGATGGCCGACATGCCGGTGGAGGTCAGCAGGGCAGCTTCGCCGCCGTCAAGGGCGGCGAGTTTGGCTTCGGCGACCTCCTGCGTCGGATTGCCGTAGCGGCCGTACTCTTCTCCACGTTGATGTTCGCCACGGAAGTAACGATGCAATTCATCGGTATTGGTGAACGGGTAGGCGGTCGAGAGGATGAGCGGGGTGACCAGCGAATCGTGCGCTTTCTCGCGTGGCTCACCGGCATGGACGGACAGGGTATCGATCGAACGGGCCATCAGGACGTAAACCTACCGGGTGCGGGCGAAATCGGTGTGCGTGGCGACGGGCACATAATCATTGCCATCCCACAAGAAAGTACGCGCTTCGATGATGCGACCCGGACGGCAGTCGATCACGGTCTGGAAGAGGTGCGGATATACCGGCACACCACCAGGGGCGGCGTTGAGTTTGTCTTCGCTGCTCCAATAGGCGCCGCAGTCGATGTGGCTGTGCCAGATGCCCAACCAGCGTTCGCCACTGGTCTCGGCTTCGCGCACCAAGCGGGCGACCTTGGCCTCGTTCATGGCAAAGGCATCGCGACTGGTCCGCGGATAATCGACGGGATCGAGGGTGTGCAACTTATCTGCCATGTTGTCGACCGGCAGGGCGCGGACACCACCGGTCGCAGTGGCAAATAGCAAACCGCAGCATTCGGCAGGGTACTGCGCGAAGGCGTGGTCTTGCATTGTACGAACGACGTCAGGCGGAAGCGTCAGCATGCGGGGATGAAAGCGTAGACCCGCAGGGGGGGGCGCAAGGTGTGACAAAGGCGAGACGGAGGTCGAACAAATGTGGTCTAAAGGTAGAATAAATGCGGCCAAAATGTGAGCTCCAGGCTGCCAGGTGCCACAAGAGCCCGGTATGGCGAGCCGATCATTTAAATTGCATGACTGTGGAACTGATGATTTACCGAGTTTTTTATTGCAACTAGCGCATTAAAATAAGAGTCTGGCTCAGCTGTGAACTCCCGCATAACGACTTCGCTGTCGTATCCCCTCCTGTGAAGGTTAGGCCATGATCAGACATGCACGACGTCAGCTGACCAACCAACCTGGCATCAGTTTAGCCGGGTGCGCGCGATCCATGACGTGGGTGTCACCATGACGGCTTTGCCGCCGGCGACTGACGATGAGTGGCGCCGGCTTGCCGAGGCCCGCTTACAGCAAAATCCGCTAGAGATTCCGGTGCCGCTGACCTTGGCCGAGGTACCGGCACTGGTCCATGAGCTGCTCATCCAGCAGACCATCCTCGCTTTGCACAACGAAGAGCTGCGCGTGACCCAACAGCAAGCGCAAACCGTTAGCAACGCCCGGGCGAAGTATTTGGCGACCATGAGTCATGAGATCCGTACGCCGATGAACGGTATTCTCGGCCTCACTGAATTGCTGCTGACCACTCCGCTCACCGCTGAACAAGAGGATTTTGCCCACACCGTCTATCGCTCGGCCGAATCTCTGCTGACAGTGCTCAATGACATCCTCGACTTTTCTAAAATCGACGCCGGAAAATTGATTCTTGAAGCAATCGCTTTCGACCCGCGCACGGCGGTGTTCGACTCGGTGCATCTCTTCCGCACGCGCTTGTTTGCTGAGCACCAGGCGACCTCGGCGGTGGAGCTGCTGGTGCGCATCGACCCGGCCCTGCCGCAGATGCTGATCGGTGACCCCGACCGCTGGCGGCAAATCCTCGCCAATCTGATCGGCAATGCGGTGAAATTCACCACCCATGGCCACGTGTTGGTGGACCTCAGCTGGCACGCGAACAGCCTGGTGCTGAATGTCAGCGATACCGGTATCGGCATTCCCGCCGAACGCCTTCCGCATCTGTTCACGCCCTTCGTACAGGCTGAATCGTCAACCAGTCGGCGTTTCGGCGGTACCGGCCTGGGCTTGGCGATCACCCGTGATCTGTGTCAGCTAATGGGCGGCACCATCAGTGTCGCCAGCGTCCCAGGTCTTGGCTCTACCTTGAGTGTATGTTTGCCCCTAGCCATGGAGCGGCAGGCAGCAGCGCCGGCGGCGACCGCCGGCATGGCCGGTTTGCGCGTCTTGGTGATTGACGACAACGTGGTGCATTGCCGGATCATCTGTGAACAGCTGGTGCATCTTCAGATGCGTGCGGAATGGCAGACGGAACTCAACCTCGGTTTGGCGGTGATCAGCGCCGCGCACAGCGAAGATGATCCGGTGGCGGCGGTGTTCATTGATCGGTACTTGGCAAATTTCAGTGAAGCTAACTTGGCCACCGCTGTGGCGGTCGCCAACCATGGCCGAAATCTACCGATCATCCTCATGTCAGCGGCAATGACGTCTTCGGGCGATGTCCCGTTGGCGGCACCCGCTGATGCGACACGCCCGGCCATCGCCGGCTACCTAACCAAGCCGGTACGGCTTGAGGTTTTGAACCAGGTTTTGGCAGCGGCCATCGTGACGGCGGCGGCGCAGCGCCATGAGCCGCCTCCACCCATGTCACTGCGGGAGATCAACCATGCGTACAGTGCGTTCGCGGTGCTCAGGACGCGCATGGTCGGTAATCACACCGTTGCCAACGCCATGGTCAAAATTCAGCGCGAATCGGTTACCGCCTTGGCGATGACACCGGCGATATCGATGTGATGCCAAGTGTCGCGTTGCCATGAGCGCGCCCCAATCACCAGCGGGCCATCGAGCGCATCGGCCGGCGCCCGTCCGTGACTGCCCTTGATCAGCCGATCGTCTAGCGGACACGGATTCAAAAGATAACGCAGGCCCAGTTTTTTTCGCAGCAAGGCCAAGCCCGCGCGGCGTTTGCCGCCGCGCGGATCGAACAGCAGTTCACGCGGATCGTAGCCGGGCTTTTTATGGATTTCGACGGCCTGGGCGAAGTCGGGTTTCTGCGTGTCGTCCAGCCAGTAATCGTAGGTGAACCAGCGCGAGGCGGCACTGATGGCGATCAGCTCGCCCGAGCGCGCATGATTGAGGCCGATGGCGCTGCGCTCAGCGAGAGCATAGACGCGTTCGATGCCATCTAGGTTTTGCAGCAGCGCACGTACCAGCGGCAGATCAGCCGGCTCGCGCACATAGACATGCGCCAACTGGTGATCGCAAACGGCGAATGCGCGGCTGGTACCGGGGTCAAGCAGCTCACCGGCGGCGTTGTTGCTAACCGCGAGCAGTCCGGCCTGGCGCAGGGCGCGGTTGATGTAGACGCCATGGGTGACGGCGCTGATGCCATATTCACTGACTACCAGCACCTGTGCGCCATGCTGGTGCGCGGCGGCAATGACCTTGCCGGCTTCGTGGTCCAGGGCGCGCAAGTTGCTGGCGAGATGGTCGCCGGCGGGGCCGAAGCGCTGCAGATCGTAATCGAGGTGGGGCAGATAGCACAGCGCCAGCTGCGGCGCGGTGGCGGCAAAGGCGGTGACGAACGATTCGGCGATCCACCGCGTCGAGCGGATGTCGGCCAGCGGACCCCAGAAATTGAACAATGGAAAGACCCCGTGGCGTTCGCTCAAGGTCTGCTTCAAGCCGTCGGGGAATGTATAAATATCCGGAGTTTTACGGCCGTCGTGGTGGTACACCGGGCGTGGCGTGACGCTGGCGGTGAACTCGGGCGCGTTCATCGCGTACCACCAGAAATGATTGAGAACGCGGGTCCCCGCCGGCCACGCCACCGGCCTTTGCACTAAGCCACGGCTCTGCCGCCACAGCCATACCTCGCCAAGCTCGCGGAAATACCAGCCATTGCCGACGATGCCGTGCTCGTGCGGCAGGGTGCCGGTGAGCATCGAGGTTTGCGCGCTGGTGGTCACTGCCGGCAACACCGGTTGCAGCGGCGCGCTGAAGCCCTCGGCGGCCAGACGCGTCAGGTTCGGCGTGTGTGGCCCGAGATGCCGAGGCGTCAAACCGACGCAGTTGAGGACGATCAGTGCCATGTGTTTTCCGCTTAGCGGTAGGTGAACTCTCCGTGTTGGGTGCGCACCACCACTTCACGGTGCGGGCCGCCGCTGTGTTCGATCCGGCCGACGATCTGGGCGTCGATACGGCAGCCGCTGGCGACGCTGATGGCGGCGGTGGCGTGCGCAGCTGGCAACACTACTTCGAGGCGGTGGCCCATGTTGTAAACCGAGTACATTTCCGCCCAGCTTTGCCCGGTGTGCTCTTTCAAGGCGGCGAACAACGGCGGCACCCTGAACAGATTATCTTTGATGTAGCGGTTGCCGGCCTGGCCGAACTTGACGATCTTTGATTGGCCGCCGCCCGAACAGTGGATCAGGCCGTGGATTGCCTCGCGCGGGATGGTGGCAAACAACTGCTTGAGCAATGGCAGATAAGTTCGCGTTGGCGATAAGACGGCGCTGCCGACCGTAAAACGCGGGTCGCCAGGCAAGGGGTCGGTGGCGGCGAAACGGCCGCAATAGACCAACCGCGGATCGATTTCCGGAGCATAGGTTTCGGGGTACTTGCTGCGGTAATCGGCACCCAGCAGTTCATGGCGGGCACTGGTCAGTCCATTCGAGCCCATACCGGCATTGGGCGTGGTTTCCCAGGCGCACTGTCCGGTTGAACTGAAGCCGATGATGACGTCGCCCGGGGCCATGCGCGCCGCGTCGATGACGTCGCTGCGGCGCATGCGGGCAGTGATGGTGCTGTCGCAGATCACCGTGCGCACCAGGTCGCCGACGTCGGCGGTTTCACCGCCAGTCATGACGCAGGGAATGCCTTGCTGATTGAGGGTTTCGCACAGCCGTTGGTAGCCCTCGACCACCGCCTTGATCACCGCGCCGGGAATGCGCTTGGCATTGCGGCCGATGGTATTCGAGATCAGGAAGGGGCCCATCGCGCCGACGCAGGCACAATCATCCAGATTCATCACCAGGCTGTCCTGGGCGATTCCCGACCACACGCCGAGGTCGCCGGTTTCACGCCACAGCAGGTAAGCCAGCGAACTCTTAGTGCCGGCGCCATCGGCGTGCATGACCAGGGCGTGCTCGGTCGAGCCGGTTAGGTCATCGGCGACGATCTTGCAGAAGGCTCCTGGGAAAAGGCCGAGGTCCTGCTTTTCAATGGCGGCGTGGACTTCTCCTTTTCCGGCAGAGACCCCGCGGGCCTGGTAACGTTCATCATGGCGGAGGTCGGACATCGTGGGGGGATCGTCAGCCACCCACGGCTGCCTCAAGCGTTGGTTGCCGGTGTATGCGTGGGTTGCGACATATGCTGCGCAAGAACTGGTCTCATCTTGCGTTCGCCGCTCGCGCAGATGTGCTAGCGAGCCTATTCCCACCGTGGGGCGTTCATATTCCTATGCGCGGCATTCTGCGTATCCTGCTGTATATTTTCACCATCGTCCTCGGGTTGTTCCTCGCGGCAGTGGATCAACGCCCCGAGATCATCAGCCAGGTCGCGGCCTTGGCGCAGACCACCGAGGGGCAGTGGGTGGTGCGCGTAGCCGCGATCATCCTGCTTTCGAGTCCGCTGATGATCCTCATGCGCTGGCTGCAGTCGATCCGCCGCAACCGTGAAATCAGTTACGAAACCGACAACGGCAAGATCAGCGTCAGCCTGGTGGCGATCGAAGAGGCGCTGACCCGCGCCATTGAGGGCGAGCCGGAAGTAAAAAAAGCCCATGTGCGGATTTTCGAAGACCAGGTCAAACGGGCGATCATCATCGATGCCATCGTCACCATGTGGGAAGTACCCAACGTCACCGACCGCAATCGTTTTTGCCAACGTCTTTTACGCCGTCGTTTCGCGGAACTGATGCCGGAGCAGAGCCAGGTCGACGTCAATCTCCATCTGCATCGTCTCACTGAGCGACGGGTCGAAGCCAAGCCCTTGCCCAAGATCATTGCTGCCGTGCGTCCACCGGTGGCCAATAGCGAATCGACCAGAGGCTCAGGCTCGGGCACGGCGGTCGCGATCGCCGATGATGTGCGCAGCAGTGGCGTCAATCCATTGGCCAACGCCTTGCATCGCGAGCCTGATGAGTCCGAACTCTATGTCGGCCCAACGTATCCCGTGGAAGCCGACGACGATGAGGACGAAGCCCCGCGAGGACGCCGGCGGTGAGGTGGCTGCTGGGCTGCTGGGCGATGTCAGGGGCACTGGGTGCTGTCGACGTCGCTCCGCAGCTACCAGCACCGGCACCCTTGGTCGATCCGGCGCCGTTCGATCCGCTGCGCGGCATGGATGCCGATGGGCGCATCCCTCAAGCGAAGCCAGCTGATCTGCCTGATCGCGATCGGTGGCGCTATATTCCAGAGGGGCGTATCATGCCCGGCGATCCCATTGATCGCTTCATGGTTTCGAGCTTCATTGCGCCGGTGCTGTTTTACGAAGAAGCCATCGGCGTCGGCATGGGCGTGGCCTTTACCGACATCGATTTCCGCAATCAGCGCCGCCAGGAATTTCTCGGTCTGTTCGTTGCCTGGACGACGCAGGGCCAAGAACGTTATTCCGCCGTGTGGCAACGTTGGCTGGACAAGATCGACGTGCCCGGTGGTGGCGTGGCCATTGCTGGACGTTCGTGGGTGCGCGTGGTCAGCGGTTATGAGCGTACGCGCACGCGCCGCTATTTCGGCCAGGGTGCTGACACCCACGCCGACGACGAAACCAGCTATACCGATGAGGTCAGCCACGCGCGGGTCCATAGCGAGCGCGCCTTCCCCGGGGATTGGGTGGTGGGCGTCGGCATCGGCGGCGAACACCGCAATCTGGCCGACGGATATGTCAAAAACGTGCCCTCGACGGCGCAGGTATTCACCAATGAATTTGCCGGTGCAGATAGGGTGACCTCATTGTGGGGCTCGGCTGGGCTGCGTTATGATACCCGCGATAGCGCCGAAAGTCCGTATCACGGTTGGTCGTTGGGACTGTTGTGGGATGGCCCCTTGGCAAGTTCGGACCGCCAGGTGGGCGGTATCGTTAGTGCCCGGGGGACATTGGCGATCCCCGTGCCGGGAGTGTTCCATAACGGGGGTATCGGTGATGAAGAAAATCCACCGACCGACACCATCGCCATTGGCGCCTTCAGCTCGGGCGCCTATGGCGAGCTGCCGTTCTGGGCTCTGCCCAGCCTCGGCGGAGCCGACACCTTGCGTGGCTATCTCGGTGATCGTTTTACCGGCCGTGCCGCCTGGCACGCCTCGGCTGAATGGCGGCTATGGGTCATTTCGCGTGGCTATTCCTTCACCCGCACCATCCGCATGGAGCGTTTTGGCATCGCCCCATTTGTCGATGTCGGTTCGGTGGCCGATACTCCTGGCCAGCTGCTCGACAGCACCGTGCGCCAATCGGTAGGGCTCGGCTTCCGCACTATGTTCGAACGCACGGCGGTGTTCCGCCTCGACATTGCCAAGTCCCCGGAACAGATTGGCTTCAATTTCAGTTTCGGCATGGCGTTTTAGATTTTTGACAACGCCACAGAGGCGCGGCGGCGCTTTGCGAGCAGCTTGCTAGTGAAGTCATGTCCAGGTGCATTCCGTCCGCTGCGCGGGGACGATCGGGGTCGCAAATAGGTGCTCGGGCTGCTGAAAAGTCGCAGCGCGTGGCACATTGAAATGTATGAAAACTCTTCTCACACATATCTTTTCACTCGCCGTTGTAGCCTGGGCGGTGGACGCCCCTGCATGGGCCGTCGAACCGGCCGCCAAGGCGACCCTGCCAGCGACGATTTTTGCCGATGGGGCGGAAGCCTTGTGGGTGCCATCAGGCTATATGGGCGAGACTTCAGCGATCGAAATGGACGCTGAAAGCAAGGACTCGCCGCACAGCGGCGCCACCTGCCTGAAAGTGGCGTACACCAAGAGCGAGGGCTGGGGTGGGGTGGTCTGGCAGCACCCAGCCAATGATTGGGGCAGCGAGCCGGGCGGCTTCGATGTCAGCGGCGCTAGCAAGTTGACCTTTTGGGCGCGTGGCGCTGACGGTGGCGAAATCATCAAGTTCGGTTTCGGCGTCATCGGTGCGGACAAGCCGTACGCGGATACCGCAAAAAAAGAGCTGAAAGTGACGCTGACGAAAGCCTGGACGGAATACACCATCGACGTCAGCGGCCTCAACCTGAGTCGGGTGAAGACCGGTTTCATGTGGGTGATCGGTGGCGCCGGCAAGCCGGTGAATTTCTTCATCGATGACGCCAGCTGGCACTGACGCACCTATCACTGCGACTGCTGGCAGTAGACGCCGCTGACGGCCGGAAGAGCATGCCCCACTCATGTCCGCTCCGCATCAGCTCCGCCCTACCCGACTCACGGCCATACAATGGCGCTCGGGGGCGGCGGCGTGGTTGGGGTGGTTGTTCGATG
>JAYVTR010000456.1:0-2644 GCA_043788625.1 Planctomycetota bacterium | reverse complement strand
GAAGAGATTGATGTAGGTCAGTTGCAGACAGTTGGCGAGGGCGGTGAGCCCGTTATCGGTGATCGGAGTATGCTCGAGATGGAGCCGCTGCAGATTGGTGAACTCATTCAGTACCTTGAGCTGCCGATCGGTGATGCCCGAGTTCGACAGATCAAGGAATGCCACCGCCGGGCCGATTTTCCCCAGCAGCGGAATGTGTGTATCGGATAAGCCGTTTTTGGCGTGACCGGCATGCACCTCGAGCCACCCACCCGGCAGCGTGGTGATGATGAAGTTCTGCGCTGTCAGGGCAGTGATGGCGAATTCAGGCGCCGCCGGAGCGGGGACGATGGGGGCTTCGGGAGGAGCCACTGCCGGTGATTTGCCAGCAACTTTGCTTCCCGTGGGCGTGTCGGCGTCGCCTTGCATCATATCTGTAGGCGGCGTGGCGGCCATGCTGTCGGCAACTGCTGGCGCTTTGGCTTTCGCCACTACCACAGCTACCGCCTCTGGTTTGGCCGTCGGCTTTTCAAGGACAGCCGTTTTCACGCCGGCGGTAATCCATTGTTTTAAGATGGCTAATTGCTCAGCAGTAAGCCGCTCGCCTTTGGGGGGCATGCGATCTTCGTGGTCGTCAGGCAGGGCGGCCATGGTGTAGATTTTACTCAAGGTCGGCTCGCCTGCGACCACTACCACGCCTTCTTTCGAGCCTTTGGCCAGCCATTCCGGACTATCCAGACGCAGGCCGCCTTTTTGTTTGGTGTCGCCATGGCAGCTGGTGCAACGGGCGGCAAGCATCGCCTGGACCTGTTCCCATGATGCATCGGCCGCGCTCAGCTGGCCCATGCCCAGGATGCTTGCCAGACTCAATGTCAGTAAAGAAATACGCATGCCGTGGACCTGTCAGGTAGAAGCTGGAGTTAGATGAAGAGTTCACTCAGCGGCTTGCCCTTGTCGGCAACCGTGAAGGGGCGGCCCGATGGCGAGGTCAGTACTTTTTCCAAGGGCAGGCCCAGCGCGTGGGCGATGGTGGCATTGAAATCAGGCACCTGCACCGGGTCTTTGACCACTTCGCCACCGTTGTCGCTGGTCTGGCCATGGATTTTGCCACCACTGATGCCGCCACCGGCGAAGACTCCCGAGAAGGCTTTCGGGTAGTGATCGCGGCCTTGGTTCTGATTGATGCGCGGGGTACGTCCGAACTCCGTCGCCAGTACCACCAAAGTTTCGTCGAGCATGCCGCGGGCGGCGAGATCGACGAGCAGGGTCGATAGGCCGCGATCGAGGATCGCTGCCTGGTCGGCGACACGATCGAAATTGTCGTCGTGGGTATCCCACCCACCAAGTCCGACTTCGATAAAGCGCACGTCGTTTTCAACCAACCGCCGCGCCAGCAGACAGCCCTGGCCGAAAGAATTGTCGCCATAGGCGGTGCGCAAGGCTTCGGGCTCGCGCTTGATGTCGAACGATGCGAGATCCTTGCTGCCCATCAGGGTTACCGCTTCGTCGTACAGATCGCGATAGGCACGAACTTCTTTGACGTCGTACTTATGTTGAAATGGCGCATTGAAACCCTTGAGCAGTTCCAGGCGGTGGGCGTATTCTTCAGCGGTGACGCCATCGGGCCGGGTGCTGTTGGGTAGGCCCTGATCGGGGGCGCCCAATGGCAGAGGCGCAAAGCGCGACTCCATGAAGCCCGCCCCCGGATGATTGCTGCCGGCACCGATGGTAATGTAGGGCGGCAAAGTCGGATTGGCCCGCCCTAATAAGCTGCCTGTCCAGGCGCCGAGGGTCGGATGCTTGATCGTTCCACGCATCGCATAACTGGTGCGCATCAAATATTCGCCCTGTTCGTGCGCGCCCTGATTGGAAGTCAGCGAGCGGATCAGTGCCAGCTTGTCGGCTTGCTTAGCCAGCAAGGGTAGATGCTCTGACAGTTGCAAACCATCGACGTTGCTGGCAATGGCTTTCACCGGTCCGGCATCGGCGTGTCCTGGCTTGGGATCAAAGGTGTCGAGGTGGCTCATGCCCCCGTTCATGTACAGGTAGATGCATGCCCGCGCGCGTTGCCGAGGGCGGCCGGGCTCAGCCGCCAGCAGGCCTAGGCTGCTGAGCGGTTCAAGTGCCGATAGCACCGTTACGCCAAAGGCCGTACGCGCCAAGCCACGCAACAGCGATCGCCGTGACAGATGTGATTGGCCGCTGAGGAGATGATGGAGTGAGGTCATGGCTTTGTATTCACTGGACAAAGAGGAATTCGTTGCCGTTCAGCAGGACCCAGGCCAAGTTGTGTAAGGCGGCTTGTGCCGCTTCCTTGGCGATATCACCACCGACTCCGACGCGACTGGTCTTACGATTGGCAAGCAAGCTGTGAGCGATTTCCTGCTTGCCCAGTTCACGTTCGGCGGTGGTCGGCGGACGGCTCAAGATGGCCAGAAAGAGCATATCGACTTTGCCGCCGATGTCCTTTGGCTTGAGCATCTGCTGGTACAGCACCGAGCGCTCTTTCAGTAGTTCGCGGTCGATGAAGCCGTTGAGCATGGTCAATGCCTGGGTGGTGGCGGGACTGCTGTTAGCACCGCCGATCACATCGCGATCTGACTGACCGAAGGTGCGCAGGAAGTGGCCCGAGGGGGCCGGTGACGGCAGCTCATCGGCGCGCACG
>JAYVTR010000455.1:0-24470 GCA_043788625.1 Planctomycetota bacterium | reverse complement strand
TTGGGCGGCCTGGTCGAGTACGCGCAATTCCTGCATGACGGCAGCGAAGTCGAGATGAAGGGCCTCGAAGCCTGACAACACGGCTTTGCCGGGAATCAGAAGAATGCTGAGAAGACGCTGTCCTTGCGCCTGCCGGTTCAAAAACCGGAGGTTATGGTGCCGGTGATCGAGTTGTTTTTGAAGTAGAAGAAAGACCTGCATGGTCGCTGCCCATAAAAAAAACCACCCGACCTGAGTCGGGTGGTTTTGTCTTCAGTTCTCTAACGGATCGCTCAGCAGAAGCGATTGAGCAGATTTTCCAGATATTCCTGACGTGCCGAGGCCAGCGGCGCAGCCTCGCCCTTGGCGATGATGTACTTCTGCAGGCTCTCCAAATCGACTTTGCCGGATTCGATCTGCTTGCCGATACCCTTGTCGTAAGACGCATAGCGTTTGTCGACAAAGGTCGCCAGCTCCTTGTCCTTGATGATCTTTTCGGCGATGCGCAGACCGCGCGCCCAGGTATCGATGCCGCAGATGTGGGCGAAGAACATGTCTTCGACATCGTAGCTGTCGCGACGCACCTTGGCGTCATAGTTCAGGCCGCCGCTGCCCATGCCCCCCTTCTGCTGCATGATCAGTGTCCACGCCTGAGCGCATTCACGGTAATCATTTGGAAACTGGTCGGTGTCCCAACCGTTCATCACGTCACCGCGGTTGCTGTCGATCGAACCCAAGGCGTTATCGGCAACGGCAACGGCAATTTCGTGACAGAAATCGTGACCGGCGAGGGTCGCGTGATTCTGTTCGATGTTGATCTTGAAATGTTTCTCAAGGCCGAATTTGCGCAGCATGCCGAGCACCGTCGCGCTGTCGAAATCGTACTGGTGCTTGGTCGGTTCGCAGGCCTTGGGCTCAATGAGGAACTGGCCCTTGAAGCCGATCTTCTTGGCGTAATCCACCGCCAGCTGGAAGAACAGGCCGGCATGCTGCTGCTCGCGGCCCATATCGGTATTGAGCAGGCTGTTGTAGCCTTCGCGACCGCCCCAGAAAACGTAGTTTTCGCCGCCCAGGAACTTGCTCACATCGAGCATTTCCTTGACCGAATTGGCGCAGTGCGCGAACACGTCGGCGTTGGGACTGGTGGCGGCACCCTGGCTGTAGCGCGGGTGCGAGAACATGTTGGCGGTGCCCCACAGCAGCTTGACGCCGGTGGCCTTCTGCAGCTCTTTCAAGCGCTCGGCAACCGTCCACAGATTGTTGTTGGTCTCGGTGACGTTGGCGCCTTCGGGCGAGACGTCGCGATCGTGGAAGCAATAGTATTCGACACCCAGCTTGGTGACGAAGTCGAAGACGACTTCGGTGCGCTTAACTGCCATTTCGAGTGAGTTGGTGCCATCTTCCCAAGGGCGTACCAACGTGCCCGGCCCGAAAATATCCAAGGCCGTACCACGGAAGGTATGCCAGTAGCACACGGCATTGCGCATCCAATCCTTCATCGGCTTGCCAAGGATCTTGGCCTTGGGGTCGAAGTATTTATAAGCGAATGGATTCTTGGAATCCGCACCTTCATATTTAATGGTGGGGATGGCAGCGAAATGCTTGGTGAAGGCCATGCGAATAAAATTCCTGGATAAAGATGAATCTGCACTGGGGCGCAGAAAGCGGAGCTTAGATCTCACAAGTGAGGTAGCAACACTGGGCATGGAAGCATGAAAGCGCTTTCATTGGGGCTTCCATGCAGCTTTCGATACAAGCGCTGCATAGATGCTGTTGCCTGTATCCAGTTTATAATCTAACCTCACGCTCCCCTAAAGGATAACCGCGATGACGAATTACATGGAATTGCCTCCGGGCCCTGAACTGCCCACCGTCATCAATGCGGTGATCGAAATTCCTAAGGGGTCGTCAAACAAATATGAATACGACAAAGAATTAAACGTATTCCGTCTCGATCGCACGCTGTACAGCCCGGTGCATTATCCTGGCGCCTACGGCTTCATCCCCCAGACACACTCCGAAGATGGCGACCCGCTCGACGTAGTCGTCATCGTTGAACACGACACCTTTCCTGGGTGTCTGATCGAAGTCCGTCCGCTAGGCGTGCTCATCATGCGCGACGACAAGGGCCTTGATCACAAAATCCTGGCGGTGCCGGTCGCTGATCCGCGCATGCGCGACGTACATGGCCTGCAGCATCTGGCCAGTCACTACTTAGCTGAAGTCGACTATTTCTTCAACATCTACAAGGATCTTGAAGGCAAGAAGTCGGACACCTATGGCTGGGAAGACCGCCTGGTGGCGCACCGCGTGATCATGGAATGCGTGCAGCGCTACAAGGATCTCAAATCGGGCTTGATCGATCGCTGGAACAAGCCGACCGCCAAGGGCCGCAAGGCCAAGGTCAAGATTGTTGAAGGCACCGGCATGGCCCGCGCCACCATGGCGGCCATCGCCGCTGAAACCAAGTAATCCAAAAATATCCATATGGCAGTTCTCGGCATCGATCTCGGCACCTCCGGCTGCAAAACCGTGCTCGTTGCACGCGACGGCACCATCCTCGCTTCAGCGACGGCCGAATACGCGCTCTCGACGCCGAAACCGCAATGGAGCGAACAGGATCCGCACGATTGGTGGTGCGGCCTGGTCAGCTCGGTGCGCGCCGTGCTCAAGCAGGCCCCGCAGGAAAAGATCGAAGGCATCGGCATTGGCGGCCAGATGCACGGCGCCACTCTCCTCGATGCCAAGGGCGAGGTGGTGCGGCCGGCGATCCTGTGGAACGACGGCCGCTGCCAGGCCGAGTGCGATCTGCTGCACAAGAAAGTACCCGGTCTGATCAAGGAAACCGGCAACCGCGCTTTAGTCGGTTTCACCGCGCCGAAATTGTTGTGGGTGCAAAAGCACGAACCGAAAGTGTGGAAGCGCGTCACGACCATACTGCTGCCCAAGGATTACCTGCGTTGGCGTTTGACCGGCGAAAAAGTCGCCGAGATGAGCGACGCCGCCGGCATGCTGTTATTGAACGTCGCCAAGCGCACCTGGTCGGCCAAGCTGCTGAAGGCCTGTAACATCGACGAGTCGTACCTCGGTCGCCTGATCGAAGGCACTGAAATTTCTGGCACTGTCAGTGTCGCTGCCGCTGCTGAATTGGGCATCGCCGCAGGCGTGCCGGTGGTCGGTGGCGCTGGTGACCAAGCCGCCGGTGCGGTCGGTGCCGGCTGCGTGAAACCCGGCCAGACCACCATCGCCATCGGTACCTCGGGCGTGGTATTCACCACGACCAAAGGCTACAGCCCTGAAAAAGACGGTCGTTTGCACACCTTCTGCCATGCCATTCCCGGTCTTTGGCACCAGATGGGCGTGATGCTGTCCGCCGCCGGCTCATTGCAGTGGTACCGCGATACGCTGTGTCCGGGCGTCACTTTTGAAACCCTCACCGCCGAAGCCGCCACCGCCCCGGTGGGTTGCGACGGCCTGATCTTCCTGCCGTATCTTACCGGCGAGCGCACGCCATTGTGCGACGCCAAGGCGCGGGGCGGCTTCATCGGCCTGACGCGCATGCATACCCGGGCGCACCTGACGCGCGCCGTGCTCGAAGGCATTTGTCTGGGGCTGTCAGAATCTCTGACATTGATCCGCGCCGCCGGCACCAAGGTCAGCGAAGCCACCGCCACCGGCGGCGCCACGCGCAGCGACCTGTGGATGCAGATCCTCGCCGACACCTGCAACGCGACGATCATCTTGCGCACCGGCGCCGATGCCGGTCCGGCCCTCGGCGGCGCGCGCCTTGCCCTGGTCGGGGCATGTGGCGTCAAACTGTCCACCGCCTGCGCTCCGGGGCCGATCGAGAAGACGTTTAAACCGGATGCCAAACGCGTGAAGGCGTATGCAACGTTGCGCACGCACTTCCAGGCATTGTATCCGGCATTGAAGCCGACGTTTCACGCGCTGTAAATAAGACAGGTGCGATGCTTCGGACTGGCTGCCCTGGGGGTGCGGGCGACTCGCCCGCGTTCGAGATCGCCTGGATCGCGGGCGAGGGCGCCCGCGCCCCCAGGGAACCCGACCGGTCGCTGCGGTGCTTGGTCTTAGCCGAATCGCAGCGCCTCAGATGGCTTTGACGAAGCCCGCCGGACCCTTGCGGGCGAGGCGACGCAGCTCCAGCGACAGCAGCGTCGCCGACACCGCCGAGGCGGGGATCTGCGTCGAGCGCACCAGATCATCGACGGTACGCGGCGCGTCATCCAGCAGCAGGTACAACTGCTTTTCACGGCCCGACAGCGATTCTGAGCGCGGGCTGGACTGCACCTGACCGGCGACGCCGGTGACGCCATGCGCCAGGGTCGTCAGCGGCTCGATCTCATTGATGATATCGTCCAATGACGCGACCAGGGTCGCGCCATCGCGGATGAGTTTGTTGGCGCCGATGCTTTCGGGATTGTCGATCGCCCCGGGCACCACCAGCACGCAGCGACCCATTTCCGAAGCCAGGCGGGCGGTGATGAGAGCACCGCTGCGTTCACCGGCCTCGATCACCAGGGTCGCCAAGCCAAAGGCCGCGACGAGGCGGTTGCGGCGCGGAAAAGTCCCCGGCGAAGGCGGCGTCATGAACGGGAATTCACTGATCACCGCGCCGCTGCCGTTGGCTATTTTTGCCGCTAACGGAGCGTTTTCTTCCGGGTACAGCTTGCCGATGCCCGAACCGAGTACGGCGATGGTACGCGCGCCAGCACCCAAGGCGGCCTCATGGACGACCGTGTCGATGCCACGCGCCAGACCGCTGATGAGGCAGGTGCCCAAGCGCGCTAAACCGGTAGCGAAACGATAGGCGGTGCGATGGCCGTAAGCCGTCGGTCGGCGCGGTCCGACGATGGCCACACCCAAGGCATCACGCGCCTCGATGCTGCCCTGGATCCACACCGCCACGGGCGCGTCGTGCAATTGTAAAAAGGCCCGCGGGTAATCGTCATCGCCGCGGATGATGATGCGCACCCCGGCGCCGTGGCACTGGGCTCTTTCAGTGGCCACGGCGTCGGCCCCCCGCGGGTCACAGATGCGCCGCGCGCGTTCGGCGCCGACGCCATCGATGGCGATCAGACGCTGCATCGGCCAGCGGAACAAAGCCGCGACCCCTTCGACCTCGTCCGCGCTGGCGTCGATCAGCTTTTGTGCCGTGATCGGTCCCAAACCGGGGATCAGCGCTAAGCGTAGCAGGGCGTCTGAGGGGGTCATGGTCAACCGGGCGCGATGCCGGCCAAAAATGATGCCTCGACCAAGCCTGGCTCGGGCGCCTCGACCATCGCCACCGAACCAAGACTGCAGGGCAGGACAAAGCGCGTGCGGCCTTGGCTGACTTTCTTGTCCAAACTACAATGCGCGGCTAGAGCGCGTGCCGCCGCCAGCGGATCGCGGGTGGTGTACACCAGAGGCAGGTGGTAGCGCATCAGCAAAGCGTCCTGGCGGCGTGGCAGGTCACTGTCGAGCAGCACCCCCGAACGCCGCGCCAGCTCGACGGCCATGCGCATGCCGATGCCTACCGCTTCGCCGTGCAGGAAACGTGCGTAGTTGGTCTCGCGCTCTAAGGCATGTCCAAAAGTGTGGCCGTAATTGAGATGCGCGCGCACCCCCTGCTCAGTTTCATCTTCGGCTACGTACCACGCCTTGAGCTTGCAGCTTTCGGCCACCGCATGGGCCACCGCCGAAGCCTCGCCTCGTTCAAGTTCGCTAGCGAAGTTTTCTTGCCAGGCAAAAAATACCGGATCACGAATCACGCCGTATTTGAGCACTTCTGCCAAGCCAGCGCGGTACTCGCGCGGATCCATGGTCGACACCAAAGTCGGATCAATAACCACCGCCACTGGCTGTTTAAATGCGCCGACGAGATTTTTCCCGGCTGCAGAATTAACGCCGGTCTTGCCGCCGACGCTGGAATCGACCATTGCCAGCAAGGTGGTGGGAATCTGCACGAAGCGCACACCACGCATCCAGCAGGCAGCGACATAGCCGGCCAGATCGCCGGACACCCCGCCGCCGAAACCGATGATCGCATCGCTACGATCAATCTTGGCGGCGGCACAAGCCTGCCACAAACGCTCGGCGGTGGTGACGGTTTTCGATGCTTCGCCGGCGGCAAAAGTGGCGACCGTCACACTCAAGCCGGCGGCCTGCAACGAGGCTTCAAGCCGCGCGCCATGCAGGCGGGCGACTGTTTCATCGGCCACCACCAAAACTTTTTTTCCGACCAGGTTCGGTGCGATGAGCGTCCCAGCCCGTTCCAAGGCGCCGGCTTCAAGATGGATGGCATAGGAGCGCTCAGCGAGCGCGACCGGAATCGTGATCATGACCAGACTTTACAGCAGCGGGCGATAAGGAACGAGCACATCGACGAGATCGGGGTAAGCCTTGCGATCGCGCGTCACCAATTTGAGGCCATGCGTACGGGCGGTGGCGGCGATCAGACGATGCGCAAAGGTCCGTCCACGTAAACCGGCGGCAGCTCGCGCCACCTCTTCGTCTACCGCATGCACGCGCAAGGCGGTGAGTGCCGAATCCAAGGCCTGCCACTCGGCATCGCCGGTGATGGTATCGGCCAACTCAGCCAAGGTGATTGCCGACAGATGCAGATCGTCGCGGGCGTATTCCAGAAAATCCGCCGCCTGCTCGCTGCCCATGAGGTAGTCGATGAAAACATCGGTATCAATCAGCAAACCACTCATGTGTCATCCTTGTCGATGTCACGCCGCAACGGCAAGTCCTTGCGACCTTTCCACATGCCCTTGATCGAGCGCAACGCTTGCAGGCGGTCTTCCGGAGTCTGCCGCGACAGGTATTCATCGAACGCACGCCGCGCGACGGCACTGGCAGACTCGCCGGTGCGCGCGGCGATGGCGCGCAGGGCAGTCACCTGGTCAGCCGTCAGGAAGAGGGGCGTGCGGCGCATAGTGCGACACTATAGGAGCTTGTCGGAAATAGGCGACCGCGGCAATTCGTGAAAACCGCCTAGGGCTTACTGGTACAGATGCAGGGTGACTGACCACAACGCATACAACCATGGCCATACTTTTTATCAACTGCCGCCGCCAAATCGATGCCGGCAACGTTTGCCAGACTGGTCAACCAGGCGACACAGTCAGCAAATTCGCCTTCCAGGTCGTGTTTGTGCGGTTCGCGCAGAGCCTCTGCCAACTCACCGACTTCCTCCATGAAGTACATGAAGGTGCCGGCACTCCCGCGTGCGCTATCTTTGTGCCCATACGTAACACGCAGCTGGGCCTGGAGATTGGATAGGTTCATGCGGACTCTGTCCACGCCGCAGCCAAGCGCTCGGCCAGCGCGGATAAGCCCTCGCCCGGCTGTGGCTGAAAGCGATAACCCAGTTGATCATTGGGCCAGCGCGGCACGACATGCCAATGCACATGTAGCACTTCCTGGCCGGCGATGGGGCCGTCATTCAATACCACATTCACCGCCGGACAGCCGGTGACCTGTTTGACGGTGGCTACCAAACGCGTCAGGTGTGAACCCAATTCTTGCAAGACCTCAGCCGGCAATTCCGCGAGATAGCCGACTTCGGTGCGCGGGATCAACAGGGCATGCCCAGAAGAACTCGGGCGGATGTCGAGCACACCGCACCAATGCTCGGCGTGGAAGATGAAGTTGCCCGGGATCTGCCCGGCGAGGATGCGCGTGAAGATGGTAGCCATGTGCCTAGTTGATCTTGCGCCGCCGCCGATGAAACCGTGAACGGTTCCCCTGCGAGGCGCCCTTCCCGAAGCGGTCCTGGCATTTGCCTCGCTGATTTGTCCGCCTATCGTCACCGCTCGCTTCAGGAGCCAGCTTGTGAACCAGATCCCGGATCCCCTCTATCAGCAGATCGTCCCCGGGCTGAAGAAGGCCTGCCCGCGACTCACCGAGCTCGACCTGCGCGAAGCCCAGCAGCGCATCGATTTGCTGACGGCCAAGATTCAGAATCGCCACTGGGTCAGCAAGATCGTTGCCCGCCGCACGGTGCTGGCACTGCTGCAACAAGCCGGCGCCCCAGCGGCGGTCCCGGTTTAATCGACTATCACATATCTGGCTGCCTGTGGTGGCTGCGGAAATGCGTGGCCAGCGGGGGTTCGGGGGTCGCTGACCCCTGACTGAAGAGCAACAGCCTCATGCTTTCCCGGAAAATGGCGCGCCAGCGCTCCGGGAAAGCATGACGCGACTAGCAGCGTGAAGTTCACGCTGCTAGTTGCCCTGGTCGCGCCACGGCCAACGTCAGACGGATCTATGAATCCGCTTTTGCACCTCGGCGACCAGCTTCCTGATTTCGCGTCCATCACCGCTACTCACGTCGAGCCGGCCATCAGCCAGCTGATTGCGGCCGTGCATGGTGAAATAGACGCCTTCGAAGCCGCCCCGCAGGCGACCTGGGCCGGCACCCTGGGTCGTATCTTCACCTGCACCGAACCCCTGCGCCTGGCGTGGGGCGTGGTCGGGCACCTGATGAGCGTATGCAATACCTCGGAGATGCGCGAAGCGCACAACGCCATGCAGGGCGAGGTGGTCAAGACCTGGGTGCGGCTCGGGCAGAGCCGGGCGCTGTACGAATCCCTGCTGGCGATCCGCGCCGGCAGCGAATGGGCCGCCCTCGATGCCGTTCAGCAGCGCATCATCAGCAGTGAAATCCGTGACATGGATTTGAGCGGCGTGGGCCTGGTCGGCGCCGCCAAAGAACGCTATCAGGCCATCAGCCTTGAACTCAACGAACTCGGCACGCAGTTCTCCAACAACTTGCTCGACGCCGGGAAAGCCTGGCACCGCGACCTGACCGACGCCACCGAGGTCGATGGCCTGCCGATGACCTTGCGCGCCCAGTTGGCGGCCATGGCGCGGGCCGCCGGTCAAGCGGACGCCACTCCCGAAAACGGCCCATGGCGCGTCACCTTGGATGTGCCGGTGTACGGCCCGTTCATGGAGCACAGCCGCCGCCGTGATCTGCGCAAACTGCTCTATCGCGCCTTCATCACCCGCGCCGCCGCCGCACCGCACGACAACCTGCCGTTGCTGGAACGCATCCTGGTCTTGCGCCAAGAGCTGGCGGAACTGCTCGGCAAGGCCAACCACGCTGAGATCAGTCTGGCGACCAAGATGGCCGGCTCAGTGGCCGCCGTCGAATCCCTGCTGGCTCGTCTGCGCAATGCCGCGAAGCCGCGCGCCGAGGCTGAACTTGCCGAACTCACCGCCTATGCCCGTGACAAAAGCGCTGACCACAACCTGTCATTGGCGTTATGGGACGGGGGTTTCTGGGCTGAGCGCCTGCGCGAAGAACGCTATAGCTATACCGATGAGGAGCTGCGTCCGTATTTCGCATTGCCCGCCGTCCTTGACGGGCTGTTCGCCTTGGCGCGGCGCTTGTTCGAGGTGGTGATCACTCCGGCTATCGGCATCAGTACCTGGGACGACAGCGTGCGCGTGTTCCAGGTCGCCGATCTTGATGGCCGTGAACGGGCGATGTTCTACTTGGATGCCTACTCACGTCCGGCCAATAAGCGCGGTGGCGCGTGGATGAATTCCTTTCGCGACCGTCTGCGGCGACCAGACGGCAGCCTGCGCACGCCGGTGGCCTACCTGGTATGCAATCAGACCCCCCCCATCGGCGACACGCCTTCGTTGATGACTTTCCGTGAGGTTGAAACCCTATTTCATGAATTCGGCCACGGTTTGCAGCACCTGCTGACCACCGTCGATTACCCACAAGCCGCCGGCATCAACGGCGTCGAATGGGACGCCGTCGAGCTGCCCTCGCAGTTCATGGAAAACTGGTGCTATGATCCGGCGACGGTGCTCGGCGATGGCGATCACCCGGGTCTGGCCCGCCATTGGCAGACCGGTGCAACGCTGCCACGCGCGCTGTTCGACCGGGTGTGCGCCGCCCGCACCTTCCGCGCTGCGACCATGACCTTGCGCCAGGTCTATCTGTCGACGGTGGATCTCGCCCTGCATGCCCAGCGCCCAGTGGGTGAATCGCCATTGGCGCTGCAACAGCGCATCGCGGCCAGCAATACCGTCATGACTCCATTGCCCGAAGACCGCATGCTGTGCTCATTCAGTCATATCTTCGCCGGTGGCTATGCGGCTGGGTATTACAGCTACAAATGGGCCGAGGTATTGTCAGCCGACGCCTTTGCCGCCTTCAGCGAAGCCGGCCCCACTGCCCATGCCGCCATCGGTCGACGTTTTCGCGATACCGTCCTGGCGCGTGGCGGAGCCCAGCACCCACTAGAGGTCTTCCGCGCTTTCCGTGGCCGTGAGCCGCAGGTCGATGCCCTGTTGCAGCAAACGGGGCTGGCATGAACGAGCCGCTGGCTGAGCCCACGGCCGAACCCGCAGCAGGCACCGTCTACGTCTCATCGCGCACCCGCGTCGCGCGCCGCAACCTGTTCTGGCAAGTACTCGGTGAATTAGCGTCGGTGCGTACGGCCGCGCTGCTGATCGCGTTGATCGGCATGGTCTCGTGGGTGGCCGCCTATTACGAGCGCGATTACGGCATGGCCGCGGCGCATGTGCACTTTTACCAGGCGTGGTGGTTCAATCTGCTGTTCGTGTTCATCGCCATCGCCGTTATCGGAGCGGTAGCAGTACGCTGGCCGTTGCAGCGTCGGCAAACCGGCTTTGCCATCGTGCATACCGGGCTGATCCTATTGATTATCGGTTTTTGGCTCGGCGCTGATCGTCTCGACGGCATGTTGTCGGCGCGTCCCGAACAGCCAGCGCACCTGATCGAATTGCCCACTGATGAGGTGCAGATCCTCGACCCAGGTGCGACACAGAGTTGGCATTCGATTTTCCAACCGCTGACGTTTGCCGGCTATCCCTCGCCATTATGTTTTCTGCTGACGCCGGTGTGGCCGGCGCCGCCGTTGGCACTGCACACCCTCGACCAGGCTCTGCCACTGGCGACCCTGCCCTCGGGAACCACGCTGCGCGTGACGCGCATCGTCGAAACCGGTGACCACGATCTGGGGTGGATGCCCGCCGCCGGCGATCCTACCGCCGAGCCGGCCACGCATTTGAATCTGGCGATCAAGCCGCCAATGGCTGCTGATTACCAAGACATGGGCGGACAGTGGCTGACGCCCAATGGTGATGGAATTTTCAGCCGTGGGCCATTCACCGCCACCATCGCCCGCACCAACGAACCCTTGATGGTTGAAGACTTCCTCAAACCGTCTGACGAAAAAACCACGCACGGCCGCCTGCTCATCTATTGGCAGGGTAAACGCCATGAAGTGGTGCTCGATCCTGCTGTCATGCCGCAACAGCTCACCTTTGAAGGGGTGACCATCAGCATCGTTCGACTCATCACCAATCCCGTGCAAGCCGGCGACACGCTGGTTCAGGATGCGAGCAAGCCAGCCAATCCAGTGGTCGAATTCCACGTTTCGCATGCTGGCCAAGAGCGCACTTTGTTTGCCTCGGCTTACAGTCTGCTGCCACCGCTGTCAGGCATGCCCGACGTGCTGCTGGCGCATCCGCAGCTGGCGGATCCGGCCGGCGGTGGCCAAGGTGCCTATGTGCAATTGCTGGTCGGCCCCGATGCCCGTCTGCATGCGCGCTGCTTTACTCGCTCTGAAGGCGCTGGGCCGGTGGTCACCGTCGGCGACCAGGGGTGGAGCGGTTCGGTGGCGGGCGGCGGCGCCAAGGCCATGGATCTGCGCCTGAGCCTGCAGCACCTGCCGCAGGCGGTGCGCGGCCCGGAAGTGCTGCAGATGCAGCCCGGCAAGCAGGACCACGCCACGCGCTGGCTCGAATTCGAAGTCGCGCACGGCAGCGCCTCGGCACGCCGCTGGCTGTGCCGGGGCGAACGCGCACCGGTGCTGGTGCCGGGTTTCGGCGAAGTCCTGGTCAGTTATCAGAAAGCCCGCTACGACCTGCAGGCACAGGATGGCTTCACGTTGGTGCTTGATCACTTCGAAGCCGGCAAAGATCCCGGCGGTATGGGCAATGCGACCTTTTCCAGCAATGTCACCATCAAGCCGAAGGCCGGCACGCCCTCAACGCACCTCATCACCATGAATGAGCCCCTGCAGTATGCTGACGTCACCCTCTACCAGACGGCCTTTACTCCCGAGTTCGACGATCAGGGCACCGCCACCGGCCGCCAGGTGTCGATCTTCACCGTTGCCAAGGATCCGGGGCGGATCCTGAAGTACCTCGGCTCGCTGGTGCTGATCGGCGGGATCCTGCTCATGTACCTGATGCGGCGATAAAAGTTAGCAGGTTGCGGGGGGTTCGGGGGCCGCCGGCCCCTGATTAAAGAGTCATGAGCTTTGGGATTTCCCGGAAAATTGGCGCGCCAGCGACCCGGGAAATTTCAATGCGGCTAGCAGGGTGAGGTTTTTCCTCACCCTGCTAGGCCAATTGCACCACGGCGTCGATTTCGACCCGCCCGCCGCGTGGCAAGGCCACCACCTGCACCGTTGCCCGGGCCGGGAAGGGCGAGGTGAAGCGCTTTTCATAGATGGCGTTGACCACCGTGAAGTCAGCCAGATCGATAAGGAACACCGTACAACGCAAGGCCAACGCCAGATGCGTCCCGGCTGCCACGCACACCGCCTCGAGGTTGTCCAAGGCCTGCAAAGTCTGGCTGGCGGTGTCCGGGCCCACCAGGTGGCCGGTGCGCGGATCGACCCCCAGTTGTCCTGAGCACCACACCAAGTTGCCACTACAAACAGCTTGGCTGTAAGGGCCAATAGCGGCAGGGGCATGGTCGGTGTGGATGGCGTTGCGCATGGGTGGCGGTATCCCTGGAGCGAGTGGAGTGACGCGCTAGCATTATTGTCCTACCTCATGCGCAACGCGGCAATCAAACTCACCCCGAACGACCCGTGCTGGTGCGATTCCGGGAAAAAGTACAAGAAATGCCATCAAGGCAGGGATCTGCTGCGGCAGCTCCAGGGCCTAGAGGCTGCAACACAGCCATCACAGCCGATGGGCTTTCAACCGGTGCGCCCGGGGAAACTGTCACCATGGCGTGCGGTGCCTGAACAGATCGTCAAACCCGACTATGCCTTTTCCGGCAAGCCCCAGGGCACCCGTCACAAGAATCTCATCAAAGGGCCCGAACAATTGGTACGCATGCGCAAGGCGTGCCGAGCTGCACGTGAGGTACTCGACGAGGTGTGCGCCGCGGTGCGTCCAGGCATGACCACCGATGAACTCGATGGCTTGGCGCATGACGGCTACATCAAGCGCGGCGGTTATCCGTCGACACTCAACTACCATGGCTTTCCTAAGAGCGTGTGCACGTCGGTGAACGAAGTCATCTGCCACGGCATCCCTGATTCACGAGTGCTGCAACACGGCGATATCGTCAACGTCGACGTCACCATCTTCCTCGACGGCATGCATGGTGACTGCTCAAAGACGGTGGCCGTCGGCGACATCGACGAGGCCAGTAAATTGCTGATGGCGGTGACCCAGGAATGCATGCTGAAAGGCATCGGCACCATCAAACCGGGCTCATTGATCCGCGACATCGGCAAGGCCATCGAAGCCCACGCCCAGCAGAACGGTTATGGCGTGGTGCGCGCGTTCGTCGGCCATGGCATCGGTGAGCTGTTCCACATGGACCCGCAGGTGCCGCATTATTACGATCCTGCCGCAACCTTTGAATGCCGGCCGGGAATGACCTTCACGGTTGAGCCGATGATCAACCTGGGAACGTGGAAACACGAGTCCTGGGATGACAACTGGACCGCCGTCACCGCCGACAAAAAGCGCAGCGCGCAGTACGAGCACACCATCCTCGTCACCGAGCGCGGCGTTGAGATCTTGACCCTCGGCGACGGTGAAGAGCAACCGTTCGCCTACTGATTCACCAGATGCTCTGCTAGGATTTCCATGGCTACCGTTCCTGACGCCGATCCCTTCATCGATTCGCTGTACGACGATCTGCGCGCCGCCATGTCAGCGGCAAATGATTTGTACCACCCCGTGTACCCGGCCTCGCCCAAGCGCATCGCCGAACTCGACGCACGTATTGCCGAACTGCGGCAGGCGATCGCCGCCCGCAAGGCAGCGATATGCGTTACCGCTGCGGCCTAAGTTCGCGTGCGTGAAAACGAGTTGATCGACCAGCTGCGCAAGCGAGCAAGCGTGCCGCAGGGCATGCGCGGCATCGGTGACGATTGCTGCGAATGGACGCCCGCCGGGCGCACCTGTTTAAGCGTCGATACCATTGTCGAAGGCGTCCACTTTCTCGCCAGCGATGCGCCGGCGGATATCGGCCGCAAAGCGGCCGCTGCCGCCTTGTCTGATCTGGCTGCCAGCGGCGCACGACCAGTGGGCGCCGTGGTGGCCATCAGCGTGCCCAAGCATTGGGATGGCTTGGCGGTGATGGACGGCTTACTCGCCGAACTCACCCGCCACAGCTGCCCACTGTTGGGCGGGGACACCACCAGCGCCCAGCAGCTGACCATCAGCGTCACGGTGTGGGGCGAGGCCGCCGGCAACCGCCTGCTGCATCGCGACAGCGGCGAGGTTGGCGACCTGCTGATCGTCACCGGCCCCTTGGGCGGTAGTTTAGCCAGTGGCCGCCACCTGCGCCCGGAGCCGCGTCTTGCCGAAGGCGCCTGGCTTGCCGCCAGCCCGTATGTGCACGCGGCGATGGATATCTCTGATGGTTTGGCAAGTGATGCGCCACGCCTGGCCGAAGCCTCGGGCTGCAGCTGCCTGCTGTTGCCCAACCAGGTGCCGGTACACGAAGATGTGGTCGGCCACGACGGTCCACGCGCCGCTTGCTGCGATGGCGAGGATTTCGAACTGCTGGCGGCGGTGAGTGCCGCGCACTGGCCGCAGCTGCAATTGGCGTGGCCGTTCGCTTCGCGTTTGGCGGTGGTTGGCTGGCTGACTCCCGACCCCGGACACACCATGGAAGACGCTTATGGTCGGCTGGTGCCACTGACGCTACGCGGATACGAGCACCTGGCGCCCTGAATGGTCGAGCGCGTCATCGAAGCCATCGACTGGTTTCTCGCCCATCTGCGCGATGGCCGCCAGGCAAGCGCCCACACCCTGCGCGCCTACACTCGCGAGCTGGATGAGTTTCGCGAACACCTGGGCAATGATGCAGAGATCACCGATCTCGAACATGCCACTTTCCGTGCCTTCGTCGCCGCCAAGGCCACCAGCGAATTGGCGCCAGCCAGCCTGGCGCGCCTGGTCGCGTGTTTACGTTCGTTTGGCAAGTGGTTGGCGACGACCGAGCGCGTCGGCGCCAATCCAGCGGCCCTGCTGCGCGCGCCACGCGTGGTACGCAAGTTGCCGCACTATCTCGAAACTGCAGAGATCGATGCCCTGCTGCAAGCGCCGGTGGGCAATGGCGAACGCGCGACGCGTGATCGGGCATTTTTGGAAACGCTCTATTCCACCGGTATGCGCGTAGGCGAACTGGTCGGTAGTGACGATCATCATTATGATCTCTTCGGCGGCGTGGTACGGGTGCGTGGCAAGGGCAAGAAGGAACGCCTGGCCCCATTGGGCGAGCCGGCTATCCGCGCCATCGAAGCCTATCGCCACGTGCGCGACCTTGCGCATGGACGGACCAGTCCGCCACTAAAGAACGGCACCGGCCGCGGCACGTTTTTGAGCCTGCGCGGCAACCGTCTGGCTGATCGCGATATCCGGCGCATTTTACAGCATTGGCTGATCCATGCCGGACTATCGACCAAGACCCATCCGCACACCCTCCGCCACAGCTTTGCGACGCACCTGCTGCAGGCCGGGGCTGATATCCGCGCCGTGCAGGAATTACTGGGGCATGTGAGTCTGAATACGACGCAGATCTACACCCATCTGACCATCGATATCTTGCGTGATATTTATAAGTTGGCGCATCCGCGCGCGTGATCGATTTTTCCCACTACGAAATTGGGTGTGACAGAATCCTACGCCAACAGAATGAACCCAGGAACCGTAAAGCAGAGCTGCTGACGAGTACGATTCCCAGTAGGGCTACTTCCATCTGCCCCGGCGGCAGATCCCAGGCGTTGGCCAGGACAAAGGCCATGATCGCAGTGACAAGCGCGATCATGGGTGCCATGAAAAATGTCGCAGCCAAGGTCCGGCACCACGACCTGGCGATAATGGCCGGGAAGACCAGGCACCCGAACGAGTAGAGGGTGCCAGCGCTTGCGATCGAAAGACCAAGGGCAACGCCCAGGGTAACAGCGAGTCCGGCAGACCACCACCATACCGGGATTCCAACCGCTGAGGCGAATGTCGGATCGAGCACCACCAGGCAGATCCGCCGTCGCCACAGGAAAAGACCGGCAACGATGACTACCGTGAGCACGGCGAAGAGCCACACATCGGTCGTGGTGGCACCTATCAACGTCGATGCGAAGAGGCGATTGACCTCCTCCAGCCCATGCGGCTGGTGCGCTAACAGAAGCATCGGAACGCACCCTCCCATGAGAAACAACCACGTCGTGGCTGAATCTCCGATGCGGCCGCGCACGAGCCCCACAACCGAGGCTAAGACCGCCACGAGGATCGCCGCGACCGTGTGTGCGGGGTGCGCCACGTCCCCTTCATCAGCTTCCAGCATGGTGATCTTGAACACGACTGAAGCCCAGATGGCGAGAGCAACGCCCGATGCCGACGCCTGAGCGACGGCCGCGCCAAGGAAGGTCTGATTGCGGGCCACGACCAGGCAGCCGATTTGCGCCAGGGCAATGGCAATGAGCCAGCCAGAGAGATAGGTATTCGCAAACAGGTGCCACGACCCGGCGAAGTCCGTGATCAGGCCGCTCATTGATGCGCCTCTGCCGCAGCGGCGGCCAACCCTGCCGCCGCTGCCGTGGGTAAACCGTATGCCGATTGCAAACGTGCCGGAGTCAAAACATCGCGCATGGAGCCGGCCATGACCTGCCCATGATCAAAAATTGCGGCATGGGTGGCGCACTGTGCAGCAAGCATCAGGTCATGGGTAACCAGCAAGAGGGTGATGCCGCCAGCTGCGTGGAGCCGGGCCAGGGTCTCGACCAGTTCATGTTCGCTGGTCGGATCGAGGCCATTGGTGGGTTCATCAAGGAGGAGAAGCGTTGGTCTGCGCGCCAACGCGCGGGCGAGCACCCCGCGTTGGCGTTGACCACCAGAGAGCGAGAGGTACGAGGCAAGGCAGCGATCGCCCAGAGCCACGCGTGCGAGTGCCTCCTCCACTCGCACTTTCGCCTCGCGCCGTCCAACACCCGTGCCGACCAAACCAAGTTCGACAAATTCCCCCAGCGACACCGGCACCGTATCGGGAAAGTCAGTGCGTTGCGGGACGATACCGATGCGGGCGCTCGGCGGGAACGCTGGCCCGAGCTCCAGCGTTCCCCCCAGCGGCATGAGCTGCTTAAGCAGTACCTTGAGAAGCGTGCTCTTCCCACACCCATTGGAGCCCAGGACGCACCAGAATTCGCCTTCCTTCACCACCAGATCGATGGTGGCGAGTGGACGCCCAGGGGCGTATCCCAATACCAATGAGCGGGTGCTGAAGAGTGATAACGTCATTTATTTCCTGCAAATGCATCGGCGATGGCCTTGACGTTGTGGTCGATGAAGGTGATGTAGGTGTCCGTACCGGGCAGTGCCCCGACTTGGTGAGCCATGTTGGCAATGTGGCCCCCGACCTCTGCCGCAACTAGATGCGCATGCTTAGGGTCAAAGAACGGCGTGGTGAGGATCACCGAAATGTCCTGTCCTTTCATCATCGCCACCACCTCTTGCAGGTGCCTCGTGGTTGGAGGAATGCCTGGTTTCGGTTCCAGATAACCTACGACTTCAAAACCGAACGTGCGTGCGAAGTAGGGCCAGACCGCATGATCGGCGACGACCTTCTTGCCCTCGAACGGGCGCATCTGTCCGCTCCATCCCCCGAGCTTGCCGTCATCGCCCTGCATCTTGAGGAAATCATAAAGCTTACCGTGCTCGACGAGTATTATGAGCTTTGCCGGGTCGTACTTGGTTGCCAGCTCGTGTCCGAACAGATGGTCACCGACGCGCTTGACGAAATCGAGATAACGTCGGTTGAAGTACTCGATATCGGCGGGCCGCAACTCACTAAGCTTGTTCTTTATCAGACCCGCCACCTTCAATCCGCTGATGGGGTCGGTGAAGAAGTGGGGATTGCCACCTGGATGGACATCCCCGAGCGAGCGGTCAACGACTCCGCTTGGTACATCCACAGGCTGGATGACCGAACCCGCTTCAAGGAAGCCGGGGTTTCCAGGCAATACCTTTTCATTGCGTGCGTTTTTCAGGAGTACGGGGGCCCACCCGATCTCCAACTCCAGGCCAGTCTGGATGAACAAATCGGCATCCGCCAAAGCGCGGACGAAGCTGGGTCTTGCTTCGATGTAGTGCGGGTCCTCGGGTCCTCGGGCGAAGGTGGTAACTTTCACCCGCTCGCCACCGATCTCTTGAACCAACGCAGCCGCATCAGGAACCGTAACGCAGATCTCTAGCGGTTTATCAGCCGTCATGCCTGAGGTGGTGAGCAAAAAAATGGAGGTGATGATCAAAAATGATGAGTATGATTGCATGGTATTCTCGTTCAGTAGTTATGCGCGGGGTGCGCGCCGATCATGATTTCCAATCCAAGCCAAACGCTGTGGGCATCATGCTGAACAAGTGATTCCGCATGGTCGTAATTATACTGCAGCCGGAGTTTTGAAAACTCTGTGGGATTGAAGGTGATCAGTGGTGAAAAGCGATAGCGGTTGTCGCGGGTCGGGTCGGTATTGTGATCGATCAGCCCAACAGTTCCGTCGTATGAGTCGCCGCTCCCCTTGACGTATTCGTAGCGCAAACCGGCTGCCCAGCGCACATAGAAGCCGATGAGGATCTGCGAACACAGTCCCCAATCCCTGAGCACCTCGGCAGGTGCGGCTACCAGGTCAGGCGCGCCTTCAAAGGCATCGGCGTGATAGCGTCTGGAAATAACTTCGGTTTGCCACACCACACTCGGAATGCTGTGCACGCTTTCATGCCACTTAACCAGGAGATCGGCTCCGACGATGTCGGTTCGTCCGCTCAGCCCGGTGTTGTTTGGACCGCAGGCTCCCGAGAAACCGAGCTGCAGCATGGTCTGCTGGTGCAATTCCCAATTATTGACCCAGCGGGCGGCGTACAGGAAATCCGCCAGACTGCGCGTGGTGCGCGCCACTGCCGGACGACCACTGATAGTGGTGGCAGGTCCTGTCGCTGGGACCTCACCTCCCAGGAAACTGCGTTCCGTCGCATCGTCCGGGTTCTGTACGCCGACGAATACTTCAGAAAACCATGGAACCGGAGCCAGCCATGAAACGCGGCTGCCGACGCCGCGATTGCCGTCAGGACCAAAGATACGGGAATTGACAATGGGCTGGTCGAGCCACGGCCATTGATGGGGATGCTGTGGATTGGTTCGCCCGAATTCTGTCAGGTAATAACCGGCTTTGAACTGAAGCGAATATGGCAGTTGGGTCGTCGTTGCGTAAGCTTCTTCCAGTTCGACGGCGTCTTCCTTGAAAACGATATGCGCCTCGGCATTAAAATACGGATCAACCGCACCGAAGAGGGAGATTTCGGCTTGCTGAAGCGTGAAGCCCCGACGTTTTGGGTCGTGATCGCCGCCTTGCAGGTTGGCGATCTGTGGATCAGTCGCCGTCGAACCGCCAGCAGCCAGGTTGATGTCCAATGAGATGTCGACGAGCTTGATGGTGGGACTGCCTCCGCCTCCACCTATTTGAGCGATGGCTGCTGTGCCGCGCGAGGGATTTGCCGCTGGCTGAGGGGAACCCGCCTCGGCTTCCTGAATCGCTCGATCTAAAGCTGAATTGGGATCATTCGCGGGAGCGGCATCGGCCGCGCGCAGGGTGATGGGGAATGCCAGTAGGGCGATGACGGCTGGAACCAGCCGCCGACGTAAAATGAGGCGCATGAACTCTCCGTCGAGAATTAAGAATTGTGGCCGCGCACGCACGCGCACGGCTTCGAGCTATTTATTTGCTCTACAATTCCGACGGAGGGCCGCGTGCAGGTGGTTCAAAACGCGCGACCGAGGTCCACGTCCATCCATGGATCGTGCCGGTCACATCCGTGGGGGCGGAAAGCGCAATCTCAATTAAAAATGGAGCGGGCTCAATGGCCTCCGAGCGGGCCATCGACAGCAACTGACAGATCGCACAGGTGGATTCGTCGTGTTCATCTCCCACCACGGAAACGCTTGGATGGCCGGCTGAGACAGAAGCGGTGTGGGACGACCAATGGCCCATCTCATGGACGAGACGGACCGCAGGCAAGCCGATGCTCGCAAGCAGCGCGATGGCTATCAGCAGCCACCGTCTCAATCCGTGAAACCTCAAGGTCATCGTCATGGGTGCTAGCGGAAGGCGCGAAAATTGCAAAGTGTGGAAGAAGCTTCGCAACTTCCCGGCTGCCTATTAAATTTCAGCAGCCGGCTCATTTCACAACTTCATCACACTTTTCTATCCAGCCGCCACCCAGGCAATGCTCGATGGCGTCATCATAGGCGACACAGGCCTGACCGGCGCTGGGGCGCAACTGCGGAGTTGCGAAGCGCACTACCGCATTGGGCTTGCCTTCACGACCGATTCCCGGGCGCGGCATGATCATTGCCGGCACCGGCTCGCCGCGATGACGCAGACGCACGCGACACGCCAGACCATTGGCCGCTGGCGCCTCAACATGCCAGGTGCAATCGCGCAGCGGCAGTTCATCCACCAACAGGGCACTGCGTGGCCCCAGCCAGGCGGTGTTGGTGACATTATCCAAACGCACCACGAACAACGGCTCGGCCCACGCCACACCCAGGCCCTTGCGCTGGCCGATGGTGAAAGCACCCAGACCGGCATGCGTGCCGAGTGTGCGGCCATCGTCAACCAAGCGGATGTCTCCCGGCGTAAAAGCTTCGGGGATTTCGCGGCGCAGGAATTCGCTGACCCCACCACCGCCGATAAAGCAGATGTCCTGACTCTCGTGCTTGTCGGCGGTGCTCAGCCCGCGCGCCCGTGACTGCTCGCGCACCTGGTCTTTAGTCAGATGGCCGACCGGGAATTCCGCGTGCGCGAGCTGCTCTTGGGTCAGCGAAAACAGAAAATAGGTCTGGTCTTTAGCGCGATCAACCGAGCAGCGCAGCAGGTGCCGATCAAACGCTTGCGCCACCCGCGCATAATGGCCGGTGGCGACGCGCTCGGCGCCCAACTGGCGGGCATGTTCCCACAGACTGCCGAACTTCACCGTCTCATTGCAGCGTACGCACGGATTGGGCGTCTCACCGCGGCGATAGCCGGCGAGAAAATCAGCGACCACCCCGCGCCGGAACTCGGCCTCGTGATCAACGACATAGTGTTTGACGCCGGTGCGCAGGGCCACCGAACGTGCGTCCATGGTCTCAGTCGGCGAACAGCAGGCGTCTTCACGCACAAAGCCGCCATCGGCATCGGCACACGGCCATAGTTTCAAAGTAATGCCGACGACTTCGTGCCCAGCCTCGCTGACCAGCGCTGCTGACAGGCTCGAATCCACACCACCACTCATCCCCACCACGATTCGTGCCATGGCTGAATGCTAAGTGCGGGTCGTGAATAGCGACCAGCGACCAAGAACGCCACAGCTAAGAGACCGCTGCCGCTCCTGGCCGGAGTTTACGGAGTTGGCGCAGTCGGAAGCACTTCCGGCGCTGGCGCGACTTCGGGAGCTGCCGCCTCAGGGGCGGGGGCCACTTCGGGCACGGGGGCCGCTTCAGGCGCCGCAACAGGCGCAGGTGCTTCAGGTGCTGGCGCTATTTCCGTCATAGGAGCCACAGCGGCCGCTTCAGGTGCTGGAGCTTCAGGTACCGGAGCCACTTCAGGCGCTGGCGCAGCCGCTGGCACTTCAGGCGCAGCCGCCGGAGCTTCAGGCGCCGGAGCCACTTCAAGCGCTGGCGCAGCCGCTGGCACTTCAGGCGCAACCGCTGGAGCTTCAGGTGCCGGAGCCACTTCAGGCGCTGGCGCAGCCGCTGGCGCTTGAGGCGCAACCGCAGGAATTTTCTGAACGGTAGGCGCTGCTGGGGCTGCTGCCGGAGCCGCAATCTGCCCCTCTAATGGCGCGGTTTTGTTCGATAACAGCAGGATGGTCTCACTCGCTCGCACCAGATCGGCGGTGACGTCGTTGAGTTGCTGCAGTTCATAGGTCGATGCCGCTGGTACCAGTTCATTGGCCAGTTTATCCAAGCGATTTTGCCATTCGTCGATCAACCTGACTTCCGACGCCGCAACCCCATGCATGAGCATACGGGCATTTATCTCAGCAATGAAAGCGTGCGCATGGGTTACTTCAACCTCGACACGGCTCGGTTGGCGGAACGGCACATCTTGACGCACCCCATAGCTGGGGATGACGCGACTGATAAGCTGCGATCCATTTTCTGCGCCGATGACTTGGGCAGCCATCGCAAGCGACGGGATGAGAAGCAACAGACGTGAAGCGCGCATGGGGATCACCTTGGGTGGTTGATCAGACCCAGCCGGGAAGCCTGGGCAAGACGGGGTGGGCCAGCTTTGCCCGGCTGTCGCAGACAGCCATGCCTTGCGCCGCGGCTTATAACTGAGCAAAATCCTCAGCGCATGAGCGATGATTTGGATGCCTGGATGACCCGCGCGCGGGATACGGGGGACCAAATCGCCTTCGCCCACCTCGTCGAATCCTGTCATCATGCCTTACGCGCCACTCTTTTGCGTGAAACCGGGGACGCCGATCTAGCGGATGAGTTGGCACAAGACGCCTTTGCCCGTGCGTGGGTCAAACGCGATCAATATCGCCCCGGCAGCAGTCCGCAGGCGTGGTTACTGGCGATTGCCCGTAGCCACCTCATGGATCACCACCGCCGCCAGGACCGTGACCGCCGGCATGTCAGAAATCTCATCCGCCAAGAGCTGTTGCGGCATTTACCCGACTTGGACGAACCCATCGATGACAGTGCCCGCCTCAATGCGCTGCGTGATTGCTTGGCCCAGCTCGGCGATGAACACCGGCAATTGATCGATCTGGTGCATGGCCGTGACCTGCCCAGCGAAGCCGCCGCTGAGCGCATGGGCATCACCCCCGAGGCTTGCCGCCAACGCCTCTCTCGCCTGCAACGCCGTCTGCGCGAATGCTGTGAACGCCGACTCGAAAGTGTCCCCGTATGAGTCCAATAGAACGCGAGTCGCGCATTTCTGAATTGGCGACCGGCTATGCTCTGGATGAGCTGGACGATGCCCAATTACATGAGTTTCATGGCTATTTGAGTGACCCGGTGGCTGGCCGCGCGGCTGCGCGCCTCGCTTGGGGCACCTTGCATACGGTCACCGATCTGCGTGCCGCCCGTTCGCACACCTGGCAAGATTCGCTGCGCACACGCCTGACTGCCGGTCATCGTCCGTGGTTGACTGCGCATGGGTTGAGGTGGTTGATCAGCGGCTGCGTCGTACTGCTTGGCCTGCTGGGTGGCTGGTCGTGGTGGCACCGTGCCTCATCACTGGCTGAGGTAGAAGCGGTGGTGGGAAAGGTGGACGTCGATGGACGCGAACTGCAGCCAGGTATGTCCGTGGATGGCCGGCTCCTGAACATTGCCGAGGGTGGCTTGGCAACCCTGCGTTGGAGCGATGGCACACGCCTCATGGTCAGCGGGCCAGGCACCCTCATGCCGCAGTTAACCGGCGCGATAATGTTGGAAGGCCATGCCGATGTAACTGCCGCGGCGAAGTGGACGCTTACCCTTCCTGATGGAGCTGTTCGCGCCCGCAGCGGCAGCCGACTTACCAGCGATGTCCATGCCGGGCGCAGTTGTCTAGGAGTAGTTTCAGGGGATGTCGTCGACGCCGCCAATCAACCGCTGCCGCCTGGTACCTGCCGCATTGGCAACACCGTCATGACGTGGTCCACCACCGTCTGGAACCACCTGCCGGAAAGTGTGCCATTGCCCGCTGCTGCCTGCTGGAATTTCAGTCTTACCACGCTCGAAGACAGCGGCACCGTCACCCTGACCTGGGCTGATGTCTCTTTGGTATGCGGTGCCCAAGACGTGGCATTGCTGCGTGGAGACGGCACCGTCGTGCGTGCGGTGCGTCCACCGGCTGGGCGGTGCATTGAATTAGACGCCAAGCCGTGGGGTTTCACTGTCAGCCTGCAAGGTGAGATTCTGCTTCAGTCAACGCACGCACCCGTCGCTATTCAGGCCCGCACCAGCGGAGTGGTGCCGATGAAAGTCATTTTCCGCAGTGGGCCGACACTGCCCATAAATAAGGGGCCATGACTTACGTTAGCCATTTTCCGCCAGGTACCGACGGGCGGAAATCTGTGTTTTGACAAGTCATCCCCGTTTACATGATCCTGCCGACCAGGACGCGGGATAGAGCAGTCTGGTAGCTCGTCGGGCTCATAACCCGAAGGTCGGAGGTTCAAATCCTCCTCCCGCAACCAAGAGAAACCCACGG
>JAYVTR010000454.1:0-6273 GCA_043788625.1 Planctomycetota bacterium | reverse complement strand
CGTTTCTCCGGTGCGTCTATGGTATCACTGCGGACGTCCAGGGTATTCGCGCCTCGGTAAATTCCAAGGAATGGGCGAGCACACTTGCAAGGGTGCTCTCCAGGCCGCCACGGGTCTTGAAAAAATACCAGCACTTCCTTCCGTTGATCCAAGCTTCAGCTGACAAGCCAGCGCTAGGACGTCTTCATCGTCAAGCCCGCGCCGACGACGGCATCGTGCTTGCAAGCCTGGGATTCCACGTTTTTTACAATCTCTACGTGGTGCCATCGCCGCAGGGCACAACTAAGCCATGATGCTGCCTATCAACAAGTTCTTCGATGAAGCTATCGGTCCTGGGCGCGCCCTCGTTTTCACTACTTTCTCACTGGATGAACAGGTCCTGGTCGAACTTCTGCGCAAACACAACATTCCCACGGATCAGCGCATTGTTGTCTTCCATGATGTGATGAAGCACCATGCGCCAGGGTTCCTCCGGCAGCACTACCGGCAGTCACTAGTCGTTTCTGTGGAAATTATCGGAACGCAGGGGGCGAGGAACAAATGCCCAATTTTTCACAGTAAACTCTGGTTGGCGGTCGAAAAGAAGCCGTTCCGATGTCGGGTGCTTGCTGTGCCATCGCTTAATCTGCGACGCTACCACCTCGACCAGAGCGCGCAGACCTTCGAGACTTTCCCGTGGTGGTCGAACTTGTCCCTACCGCTCGATCAGATGAAATGGATGACCAAAAATTTCCTGTTTCACCGCCGAGGTCTAGTGCGTCATAAAATCAGCTGTGCCACCATTGAGGTTGATGCGCGGACCGGATCGCCAACCCGCTTGGTTAGTTGGAGGAAGCCAGCGATCCAGGTCATCCGCGGAATCCTTAGTGGCGAAGAGCCAATTGGATGTGCGGCTCCATTCGCATCTAGGAATGCAATCTCTAGGATATTCCAGAACGCTATCGCAAAAGGAAGGGTTCCTTTCGTATGGATGGATAGGCGTTCTGACGGAACTTGCTTGCATGCCAAGTTATTGACGACGAGGAAGTACCTCGTTCTCGGATCCACTAACCTCACCTGCCAAGCTTTGGGTATCGGACAATTCCTCAACCATGAAACCGTGGTTGCAGCGCTGCGTGGTACGTTGAACTTGGCCAAGCTGCTACGGGGTTTTTCCCGTATCGATTATAGCGAACTAAACGCACCCGAAGAGCCCGGCGATTGGGATGAGAATGACAAACCTTGCGAGCCATGGCTGGAGCATCGGCGTCAGGCGCTCAATGGTCCGCGCCAAGTGGTCCTAGAACTGAATAATGGGACTCCGCAAATCTGCTTGTCTGGCTCGCTCGGCGGAGCGACCCGCATCGTCATCACCTCGCTCCGGGAAGGTTCCCCAGTGCCTATGGACTTGAAGGCCGCACGTCGGTTGCGCTTCAAATCTCATGAAAGCGAGCTGCAACTCGCTGAGCATATCTTTGCCACGCCGGTAGAGGTACGTGGCCGAAGGAATGGCCAAGATGTCTGGACCAGAGAACTCGATTGCGATAGTTTCTGGGCGGTCCTGGAGAACAATGCATCGCATCTACTAGAATTGCGGACCAAACTGAGTCAAATTAGTCGTCGTCGTAAGCCTCTGGCACGAACAACCGCGTCGTCCTATGGCGACGTGCGTGATTCCCGTACAATTGCCTATCTTGATCCAAAGCTCGGGCACGATGAGCGTGACTGGCAGATATGGCTCATTGGACTGAGCCGCGATCTTCCTGTTCAGGTCATTCCAGCCTGGTGCGTCAACCTAGCGCAGCGGATACGGTAGACAGACGATGCGTAACGCTTACATCGTCCGTCTGCCGATGGGAACTGGAAAGACGAGGCTAGTCCTTCGCAAGCTGCTTTATGGTGCTGGTCGACGGCTCTCGGTTTGGAATCGGCGCCTCGAAAAAACGTTAATCGTAGGGCCGAACGATTACGTACACCGTGCGTGGCGCCGCGAACTGTTGTTGCTGGCACGTGACCAGAAACTTGTGAGCGATATTGATGAGGAAGCCATCCGCGACTTGACACTTGGACGCCTCGGGAAAACCCTATCCAAGCACGGAATTTCACTGCCGACGTACCGAACCTATCGCCAACTCGGTCGAGAGCGAAAGGGGCGATGGCACTATCTCGTGCTCGACGAGTGGCATCGAACCACCAGTAAAATCCTAAATCAATGCGAGCTATGGATCGGACGGGCACTTGGCTATCGGCCTTGGTACATTGGTGGACACAATCTCGTTAATGACGTCTTTTTCGTCTCGGCGACACCGGTGAACCCAGTGCTGGAAGACGAGGAATCTGCGCTTGGGGAACCATATAACGAAAGCGATTTTCGCGATCGAGTGGCGCAGGCAGTCACCCGAGCGTGTTCCATACTGCAAGGTTTTACAGGTCAACGCATCTCGAAACGGAGCAAATTCTTTAATGCAGTTGCGAGCATCGAGATCAGAGATCTGGGTGCCGGTCGATTGCGCTGGGTGCTACCGAAGCCCGTGAAGACGGTGCCGATGGAATTTTCAATCGAGGAACAAAAAATTGTAGGTGATTGCTTGCGGGATAATCTCACCTGGGCTAGCGAGTATGCCCTCATGGCAGGGCTGATCAGGACGCTACCACGAAAAAGAATACATCGGCTTAGTCGCTCGCGAACCGGTATACGCAAGTGTTTTGGGAAGCGCTATGCGACAATTCACATTGTAGATGGGCTAGGGCGGCCACCGGCGTGGAAATATCTGGCAGAGCGGCATCCCCGTTTTCGTCGTCTACGTGACATCCTGATCGGTGAGGGCGTCCTTGCGCCAGATGGCCTGACTCTGACGAATAAAAAGGCCCTGGTCTTTTGTAGCCATCACGGTGTCGCACTTGGACTGGTAGAGATATGCAACCATTTGTTCGGAGAGAAGGCAGCCGCGACGAATGTCAACGCAAGGGATGTCGAGGGTGTAACCCGAGCGTTCAATAAGCGAGACAAGCCGCCTTACATCCTCGTGGCCACCGATGTCCTGTCTGAGGGAATTGACCTACATGGTTGCTGCAAGCTTCTTGTGCAATACGAACTCGCATGGTCGCCACTGCGACTATTCCAGCGCGTAGGTCGGCTCACTCGCCGCAAGGGCAAGATCGGTTACAATCGGGATGTTCGCGTGGCCCATGTAGTTATTCCAGGCAGTGTTGAGGAAGAACGGGTGAATCGGCTTCTGCGTCGCATAGACTTTCTTGCCGAACAGGAACTTTGGCCAACAAACAAAGCGCCGCTGGCCCTCATTCAGGCACTGCTGGGTAGTGGCCCAAGTCTGCATTTGGCTGAATCTCAGATTGCGACAGCCGTGCCCTAGCCGGCCAAACAGCATAGCGCGAAAACCGTCAAAATAATGATTCTGAGGGTATTCGTTCCGACCGACGACATGCGTAATGAATAACGTCACTGTCAAGAATCTGCGCAATGCCGCAATCTGCCATGTCCCGAGCATGCCAAGCCATCTCGTTTATGAGCAGCCTCCACTGCATGCCATGATCTCCCACGGTGAGTGCGTGGCATAGCTCGTGAATCAGAAGTGCACAGAGATGTTCATGTCCTTTGCAAACTATGCGAGCATTCACGTCTATGATCCGGTGTGCCGGTCGACAGAATCCATCCCATCGGCGAAATTGCGCTCCATCAATGATGCGCATAGACCAAAAATGTGACGCCGTCCAATCAGGAAAGTATGCCATCAACACGTAGTCCCAGGCTTGCTTCACGGGTCGATGCTTGGGCATTATGGTGTGGCGACCGGGCGAGCCGACTATGGTCGTAATCCGGCAGTGGTTTACTTGGGACCGAGATGGCATCAGCATCGCCTCAGGGGCGTGGATAAAGCCAAGTCGACAATGCGTCAACGTTGGTCGAAAAACATTGGATTGATCGCGTTTAATACTGCTCGTCAGGCTGAGATTTCTTTTTCACATCAACGTGTTCCTTGCGGCGGCGGCCTTCGTTGTCCAGAAAACCGTGCTTTAGGAGAATCGACTCCATCGTTACTGGAAATCTTGTTTTTCCAGTCAACGGAACATGGGACGGTTTTATCTCGGGGTAACTATCATCGCGCGATAATCCTTTACAGAATTCCTCAATCGAGAGTCCGCGGGCTTGCCCCATGTAAATTTGCAACCGTGTTGGCTCAAATTCCCCTCCCGGATCGAGCTGCGCCCGCGCCATTCTTTGGCCTGTTCTGCGCAGCAACGAACCGATGTCTTCGACGAGTAAATGCTGCATTTCAGCGAGGCTACCAGCTTCAATATGCCAAGTCACGAGTTCCCTCGACTTGGATTCGTCCGTAAAGTCGTAGACCAGGGATATGGTGAAGTGCATATGTGTATCTCAGCGCTCAGTTAAAGTGAGGGATCGAGATCGGCCTATCGGCCTTATTACGTGGGAGTGACCAAAGCGCCCCAATCATCATCCAGCGAGTGGGCCAACCACAAGCTCCTGAAATACAGGGACACGGGGTTGCTGCTACATCCTCGCCGCCCGCAGCACTGCAGTAACAGCCGTTTCACGCTCCGTAGGCCGAAGTCTCGCCCCCATTGACTGAACCAACGCGACCTGGCCGTCATCGCCGGCGCGGATGGCAGCTTCCAGTCGTTCGCGAAGACGGCGGCCTTCAGCGGTGGTAGGCGGCGTGATAGAGGAGAAGTCGATGCCGGCGGCTGGGGATGGCTTCTTCCTTCGCGGCGGATCGTCGCGCACGAGTTTGCCCTCGTGGATGAGTTCACTGATGGCCTTTCCGTCTGCGACCCGACCGGCGGCCCACTTCAAGTCTTCGACGATTGCGGGAGTGTAAGCGCGGTACCCATTGGCTTTCCGCGCTGGTCGCGGCCACTTGTATCTGAGTTCCCAAATGCGCAGGATTGATGGCGATAAGCCTGTCTGCTCCGATGCTTCCTTGATGGTGAAGAGCTTGGTGGTCATGGCGTGAGCAGTTGCGTCAGACTGATGATGACCGACAGATAATCCATCAGTCACGGTCACCTACGTCGACGCCATCACTGACACGGCAGCATTCTTCGATGGACAAGAACCTGTCGTTGATCAGTGAGGTTCAGCAGTATGGAGACTGTCTGACGCTCGTCGTCACTTGGACGTGAATGGCTCCACGACCACGCGATCGATAATTTGTTCCGGCTCACGCTCGTCGAGAGATTCGAACGTGTAAGGGATCGGCATCCGATCGCACAGATGAAAGAGGCGCGCAGGAGAATCCTGGGTCGTCATCGCGACGCGGCGAATTCCGTCGCGGGTGGCGCAGACACCGGCGAGTAGGAAGGGCGACGTGTCGGGTGAGGTGATGTGGAAAGGCGTTCGCTTGGTCGTCTTCCCCATCGTCTCTTCTTCGTACTCGATCCAACCCGTCGTTGGCATCCAGCATCGGTCACACGATTTCCAGGTCGTGTCGAGGGCCTCAGAGCGCGCGTTGATGTGCCATCCGCCGCCGTGCTCTGGTAGCTTTGGGAACCCCCACCGACCTGTGCCGAGAACCAGGCGCCCATTGAGTGGGAAAAGGAGGAGCACCTCATCGGTCAGTCGCTGGTCCACCTTGTGGGGGCGGGCCTTCGCCTCGTCGAGCACCTCAACCAGATCACCGAGCATGGCCTGAATCTGTTGGGCAGTGGTTTCATTCAGGAAGCGATTGCACACGCGACATGTCCTCTGGGGTCGTACCGGGAGCGTGGTGGCATCCCGATTCGACTGGTGGTTCCGTATGCTTCAAGCCGTGAAGCCGTTTTAGGTTACAGCTCTGAGGTTGGACAGGACGAGGACCCTCGCAGCCCGCTTCTGCTTGACGGCGGCTGGCCCTGCCTATCTAGGGTCGTTATAGACCCTATCCATCGGCCGCACCGGCCCGATCACGGCGGAACCCATGAATGTCATTCGTCACCTCCCCGGCCTTCGCACCGTCTTCCGGCTCGCTGCTTGGCTCTGGGAACCGATGGTCTTCACGGATCCCTTCGCCGGTCGCGCTCGCCCCGGCCTGCTCGTTCGCACTGCGGCACCTAGCAAGCTGCCGCACCGACCGACCCCGGTGCCTCGCCCGGCGGCACGGAAGCCATCGCCCTACCACGCGCTCGCCCTGATCGACTGAGGCATGCCACCGCAGGCTGATGTGCAGGTTGGTGCTGAAGCTCAGCGCCAACGCGAGGGGTCATCGTCGATGTCGACGAGTAGACTGCACGATCCGATGGCCATCGGTCGTCAGGTCCGCGCTGCACTTGAGA
>JAYVTR010000453.1:0-6308 GCA_043788625.1 Planctomycetota bacterium | reverse complement strand
AATTTATTCGGTACGACAACGATCACCAATCATCAGCTCCAACACCGTCCGTCCGGGTCCGGGATACATGGCCACTGAGGCGCTGACAGTGACCTGGCGGGCATCTCGCGGGTCGGGCGCCGCGCCGACTCTCGCCACGTGCGCCGCAAACGTGATAGGGGTCTCGATCTGACCATCCAAGCTGGTACTCCAGCCCATCACCGCGGCGCCATCGCGCCGTTCGGCAATCAAGAAACGGCGTGGAGTTCCTGAGAGGTCGAATGCTTCGCTCGTCGCGGGCCGCCCGGGACGTTCGATACGGATGACCGCGGTGGCTTGACCGGGCGCGGTGAGCAAGTCCACCACGCAGCGGTCAGTACCGCTGATCAGCAGCGTCGGCTCCTGCAGTGGCAGATCGACCCATGCTGACCGCGCAAGGATGACGGCCACCCCTACGCCGGCAGCAAGTCCAGCGAGCGGTAGCTGAGTAGTGTTCAGACGCATGTGGTCAGTCCCCAGCCTTCGTCGTCCAGATGCCATGCGCATCCTCCCAGACCATGCCTTGGGTCCCGGTACCGACACCGGATCCGCGGGTGATGGTCTCAACATGTCCATCGCAGAAGACACCATTGGCCCGTCCCCGGGGGAAGACATTGATATCGGTAGCGTCACCGACCAAGGAATACCATCCGCTACCCAACGAGGTGGGATCGTTCGGATCGATGCGTCTCCCCCCGGTCACCAGCAAGGTTCCGGAATGATCCTGAATCTTGCACATGGAAGTCGACCCCTCGATCCCACCGACGGCATGGATGTCGTTCTGGGTCCATGAAATGATCTCCGGCCACGAGTTGGATGCATGGCCCAAGCGCATGCCGCCAACCATCGCGTACGACAATCGACCGGTATAGGTTTTGCCGCTGCCGCTGCTGACCACGGTACTGGCGACTGATGCCTTGTCCTGCGGGCAAATGAGAAATTTCAGGGACTCTCCATTCAGCAGATCGAGCAGCTTCATATCCCACGTACCACGTTTCGACCAGCCGGTTGACCATGCGTCATTAAAGCCGCAGGGCAGGGGTAATTGGTCATTCTCTCCATCCTATGTCATCATGCCGAGCCCCACCTGACGTAGATTGTTGGCGCAGGTGATGCTACTTGCGGAGTTACGCACCAGCTTGATCGCCGGTAGCAACATCCCTGCGATGATGGCGATGACCGAGATCACCACCAGCAACTCGATAAGGGTAAAGGCAGTGCGTCGCATGGATCGGCTCCGACAAGCAGGTGTGCTCGACTAGTTTTCCGCTGATCAATTTCCGTACATCATCCGTACATCATGTCGGTTCTCGGTTACACCATGTGGAAGATGACAGGTGCGGGTGAGCGACCCAGATCGAAAATCTCATCGATGAAGATCAACCGGTCGCCCCACCGCCTAGCGGGGGGGGAGATTCACCGCCATCAGTGCAGCCATGACTGGAACCAGCGCTCTGGGTCCTTGCCTTCGCTCCATGTGGTCCACTGCTTCAACTCGCCCCAATCGTCATCGTCGATCTGCACCTGGAGGGCGAAGCGGTCAGCACCGATCTGCGCCTTGGCGATCTCCAGCTCGTACCAGGTGAGGCGCGCGCCGTCATCACGGCTCTTCAGCTTCGCCGCCGTCTCGCTGCGCTTCTCCAGCTGCGGACCGCAGGCGAGGCGCACCAACACCCGATCGCCAGGCTTTTGGAGATCATCGTGTACCGCAACCGACACCACCAGGGACTCGCCCTTCTGGCGCAGCCAGACGCGTGCCGACAGATCATCGTCACCGTGGTAGTGGCGCGAGGTCTCGGGCTGCGCGACGAACAGATTGGTCACCTGGCCGTTGCGCCCGTCAATGGCCAGCTTGTTCCACTCCGCGGTGCCAACTAGGCGATCCACCGGGTGCAGCACCTCAACCACCACCGGCTCACGCGCTAGCACACGGTCGCCACGCAACAGCTCGACGATCAGTGCGTCACGGTCACCCGAACGCTCGCGCCGCGCCGCGGCCACTTCGTCCGGACCGCCAGAGACCAGGCGGAAGCCGTCCGAACCACTGTTCACGCGCACTACTAACAAATTGCGGCCTTTCTTCAGCTGGGCTTTGAACACATGCGACAGAATATGCTGTGGCGCGAGATTGCCCTGATCCATGGTTGAATAAACACGCAGGCCGTTGACGTACCATTCCATCCACCAATCAGCAGCCGCGCCAATCTCTACCTCGCGGTCACGGTCAGATTCCAGCCAGGCGAAGCTCAACGACTGCTTGCCCATGCCGTGGCCGCCGGCGATCGCGCCGATGTCGAGGTTGCCGTCGTCCGGCATTCCAAGCAGCGGACGCGCGTTGACGCCAGCGGCAGCGATCTCCGTCGGGATGTCCCTGTACGCCCACGGTTCGAGGTCGCCTTTCAACGGGGCGAACACCGTCCACTGCCGCGGCCAGGCCGAAGGCACGACCGCGTCAACGGAGATGGCGAGCTTCATTGCCGTCTCACCATCCTTGGTTACCTGCACGGCGGTACTGACCTTGACCGGTTTCACCGGCGCGGCCCCGGCTATGCCCAGGCGGATAGTTGCATCGAGCGTGGCCCCGGTCGGATTGCACACGGTCAACGGTAGTACCGTCGTCCGGCCAGGCACCACGCTCAGGCGCGCGGGCAGTGCCAGGGGCGGTGGCGGCACATTGACGACAAAGGCCGCATCGCCGGTCTTCCAGGTGATGAACACCGGATCAGCAGTGAACGTTACTTGGATCAGGCCGGGAGCCGCCTCCACCTGCGTGACGGCATTGCCGAACAGGTCGGTGCGGGTCAGTCCGCTACCGCCAGGGCCGATGGCGATGGTGCGGGTGATTTCCCCGCGGTCGCTCCACAGCACCAGGCCACAGCGGCCGTCGGCAGGGTTGGCGAACAGATAGGCTTCCGCCTCTTGCGCCTTGAGGTCGAGCACATCCTTCCACGCCAGGCCCTTGAGCAGCTTGGTCATGGTACGGGCCGACAGCATCACCGGGCGTGGTTCATGGTCGCGCTCGATGCAGGCATAGCCCCAGTCGGAGGTGAAGATGCTGAACCACAGGAAGAACGGCATTTTTTTCGACTGGGCGAAGACGAACTTCTCGACCATGGTCTGGGCCTGACGGCGCCGGTTCGGCGGATCGAAGGCAGAGAATCCGGACTCGGTCTCAATGTAATCGCGGTGACCCTTGCCGACTTCGTTCACGGCTTTGTCCTGGCGATTCCACGCGCCGCGCTCGGCACCGGCACCGGGTCCATGACCGTGATAGGCCCAGGCGTCGACCTGCTCTGCCGGCAATTTGGCGATGATCTCGTGTGCGCGCTCCCAGCCGTCCTTGCCGTGGAAGCATAGACCGCCGTTGAGCACCACGCTGTCGGCATCGTTGTCTTTGATCGCCTTCCATAAGATGCTGTAACCCTCGGCGTAGGCGGTGGTGTCACCGGCGAAGAAGTAAGGCAGATCGGGTTCGTTGCCGAGTTCGTAATATTTCAGGAAATCGCCGTGCTTCTTGGCGACCTGAGCGATACCGGCGGCGAGCCGGGCGTTCTCCTCGGCGCGCTTGGCCGGATCCGCATTCCATGCCGACTGGGTCATGATGTGGCTACGCAGGCCGCGGCGTTTGAGGTCGGCGATGGCTTCGTCGAGTTTCGGGTCATCCCAGTTGGAGGCGCAGTTGCGCACCATGTCGAAGCCGATGAAATCGATCCAGTCCAGGGCGCCGGCGCCGCCGTCGGTGCCATAGAGGAACTCGCCGTCCTTGGCCTTGGGAATCGGCGTCTCATCGCAGAACGCCACGTAGGTCTCGGTCTTCACCAACCCGGCGATGTCGACGCGCATGGTATAGACTCCCAGCGGCAGGCCCTTGCCATCGATGGGGATGCTCAGCGCACCTTCGCTGTCGGGTTTGATCTCAACCGCCAGGCGGCGTTTCCACAGCTCCTTGTCGAGGTAATCGACCAGCACCACATCGGCTTGCGCGGTGAACGGGATAGCGGCGCGGTTTGCCAGCTTCAGCTTGGCGTTGATCGTCGATCCGGGAGCGAAGACATAGCGGTCCTTGCCGCAGTCGACACCCAGCGGACGCAGCAGGCGCGTCCAGTCGACCTTGCCCTCACGGCGGTAGCGATGCACCACCAGCGAGCGGATCTCACCATCGGCGGTGCAGGCATTGTAACGGATGTCACAGCCGTCGGTGATGTGCGCACCGGCTGCGCTGCCGGGATGCGCGGTATGGCTGAAGCGCGCATCGTCGAGGTGCGCGGTGATGTTCATCCATGGTGGGTCTTCGCTGTAGCCGGGGCCGCGGCTGCCCCAGCCGTTCTCGACCACCCCGCCGCCCTTGGCGGTGTCGGCGCTGAGGTTGAATGGGGCATCGGAGCGCTGCACGACCTGGGCGGTGATGTCGGCCACTGGCGCCTTGCCGTCCTGGAATGCGGGATCGGTGAGCGTGGCATAGATGCTGTGCCACCAGCCCTGCGGATGGCTCTGGTAGGCGGCCTTCCAGATCCAGCGCTTCAGGCCGTGGGTGGTGATCTCCTGCGCACCGTTGTGGTCGCGGCCGAATTCCATGCCGCGAGCCACCGGCTCCTTGTTGAACAGGATGAAGGCGTACTCGTCGGTGGCGACCATCGCCGACAGCTCCCAGCCGGCGACCTGCTTACGGTCCTCCTTCGGGCCGGTGAGCAGCCGCCAGCGCAGCAGGCGTTCACCCGGAGCAGCGTCGAAGGCGAGCTGGCTCTCGGCCTTCACCTCGCCATTGGTGGGGACCGTCACCGGCTGTTCCTGACCCGTCTGCAGGCGGCCTTCGGCGTCGCAGATCTCGAGGCGCAGCGTGCCCGACCAGGCCTCGGCCGTGTGGATCGTGACGCTGACGGTGTCCTTACCGTTGGGCTCCTCGATCCAGCCGGCGCGCGAAGCAAACGCGGTGGCATTCGGCGGCTCGGCGGCATTTAATGAGGTGACGATCAGGCAGGCGAGCATGAAGCGCGACGACATAGGGAATTCCGTTCAGATGGAGACGGGAACTGGAGCGAGTTCATCAGCGGTGATCGCCGGCATGACCACATGGCCACCCGGCGCACCACTACGCACGGTGGCGACCGCCTCGCGCAGCATGCGGCCAAGATCGAATCCGACGTGGAGCATCGGCAGGTTGCGCTCAGCCGGGAAGGGCCAGTTGCAGTGTGCAGTGACATGGAGGTCGCTACCGACGCGGACGCCAGCCTCGCGTAGGCCAAGTACCGCGCCGGGCACGAGATTGTCATCGGTGATGACCAGCCCGTCGGGGCGCTGCGTGCAGATCAGCCGCACCAAGTTTGCGGTCATGCGCTCGCCGGCGATGAACGAGGTGAACTGCCACCACGGATCACCACCGAGCCCGGCGTCGGTCACTGCCTGGCGCCATGCGGCGGGATCGCTGGTCTCGGTGCATAAGATAGCGACGCGCCGCGCGCCCGCCGCGCGCAACAGCTGGGCGCAGCGTTGACGCTGGTCAGGGAAATTGAGCGACCACGAGGGCACGTCGCCGAAATCGGGAAAGCGGCCACCGACCTGCACCAACGGCACTCGACCAGCAATGCGCGCAGGGAGATGGTACAACCGTCCATGCGGCGACATGACCACTCCCGCCAAGCGGTAGGCCGCGATGTCGGCTTCGAGAGCTTCCATCGAGGCCGAGCCATGAAGGGCATCGACCCCGTGGTAGATCGTCAGGTCCCAACCGTCACGTGCGGCAGCTGTGGTGGCCTCGTCCTGCAGCGCTTGCCACAGGCGCGTCCATCCACCGCTCGCCTGATCGCAAGGGTCGCTACCGAAGACCAAGGCAATGCGGCGACGGCATGGCGGGTTCGACGCCACGTAGCTCCCGCGGGTACTATCGCTGATCACGAAACCATCGTTGCGCAAGGCGGTCATCGCCCGCATCAGCGTCGGTCGGCCAACGCCATACTCGCCTGCCAGCTCATCCCAGGTCGGCAGACGGCTGCCCGGCGCCAGCTGGCCGGCCGCAATGCGGTAGCGCAGGTCGGCAAGCACCTGCGGATATTTGGAGAGGACCATCGGAAGCTGATACGACCCAGTTTTCATTAGGTTGAGTGTTTTTTAAAAAACACTTAACTAATGATCAGATGAAGCAGTTCAGTATTCGTAACTTATTATAATAAGGTTATTTACAACTTTTATATCGATCTGTTAACCATCTCGAAACCACAAAGCTGCAGCTTCATCCTGAAAAACGCTCTTCCCCACTCGTAGAACGAGCGAGGTAACATAGGGCTTCAGGTCGT
>JAYVTR010000452.1:0-38178 GCA_043788625.1 Planctomycetota bacterium | reverse complement strand
CAGGTCATGGCTGAGGTGCGCCTCCTTCAGCGGTAAGCTGTAGCCAAAAGCAAAGCTTCTCTAGGGTAAGAGTATGCTAGGTCGCGAGATTGAACTCGTTCATGACGAAAACCGTTGGCAGCGCACTCGCGACGCCCTGCGGCTGGTATGTCCGCATGCGCGGGTGTCACGTTTCGTGACGGCGCACGTCGGTCGAAATGCGCTGCACTTCCACCGTTTGTTTTTGGTGCCCAGCGATTCGACCTGTGGCAGTCGGGTAGTCGACGCGCAAGCACGTAAGTCATGGCCGTTGATACCCGGCACCGCCACGTTGTTGCCTGCGCGGCGCCTGTACCGCTTTGAATTCGCGGCCGGCTTGCGTCTGGTCGGTTTCCACTTTCGTCTCGAAGGGCCTGGCGGAGTCGACGTGCTTGAGGGTGCACTCATGGCCGCGCAGCACACGGACGCGTTGGCTCACGCCAATGAAGCCCGTGATGCCTTGGCCATGCCGACACCCGGAGCATGGCTGGTGGCCGAAGGCTTGTTGCGCGTGCACCTGGGCCGTACAGCGGCGGTGTCGTGGGCAATGGTCGATCGCACTACGGCCGCCGCCAGGCACTGGAATGCGTCCATGGCGCAGCTGGAAATGGCGCCTCCCGGAGGTGCAGATATTGCTCAGGTCGCACGTGCCGCGGGCGTCAGCCGGCAGCATTTCACCAGGCGCTTCACCGCCGATTTCGGTTGCACGCCGCGTGCTTGGCATCAACGCCAACTGGCCCGCCGGGTGGTTGAACGACTGCTCACCGACGATGCACCATTAGCGACCGTCGCCGAGGAATTCGCTTTCAGCGACGCCTTCGCTTTTTCACGTTTCGTGGTGCGTACCACCGGCATGCGCCCGACCTGCTGGCGTCAGTCGCAAGCGCTGGTTGGCGATTGAGCTACCATGTATACGTGCCCCTGACGGTAATCTCGCGACCATTCAGCACCAACGTTGCCGGCAGCTCGACAGGTACCTGGACCTCGCCGTGCTCACCGTTGAGACGGACGCGGATGTCGCCCAACACATGCGGCCATATCCCTTCGGCCTGCGTCAGTGGGCCGGCCATGGGCGTGATGCGCACGGCAGCGAAGCCCGGCAGCGCGGGACGGATGCCCAGCACCGAGGCCAGCAGGTGGTACCACGGATGTGCCCCCCAAGCGTGGCAATCGCTGCGGCTGGGCTCGGGTTGCTCGGGCACGGTAGTGAAGCCCTGGTCAGGCAGAGCTTTCCAATATTCCAAACGACGGAAGAGCAGATTCGGGCGTTGAAAACGCGCAGCGGCTTCGCACAAATAATGACTGAAATACACCGTCGTGCGCGCCAGGTCTGGGTCATTTTCGAGCGCATCGAGCAGACGCGTGGCGCGCGCCGCGGGCAGCAGACCGCTCAGCAGCGCTAGCACTTGAGCGTGCTCGCTGGTGGTGGTCTGGTGGCGCCCATCGAGGTACAATCCACGCGCTTCATCCCAGGCGGGTTCGCATCCGAGCACCAGTCGCTGCGCTAACGTGCGGTTGCGCTCAGCCAGGTGTTCTTCACCAGCCCATGCTTCGATATCGGCCGCCAACGTCAACACATAGGCCAATAGCCAGGTGGTGATCGACGAACCTTCGCGATCATGAGGCGCTTCGCCATTTGGCCACGACGGTACCCAGTCGATGAAGTTCCACCCGGCTACCCAGCCAAGTTGGCCATCATCGCGTACATGAACCCGGTAGCGTTCAAGAATCGCCCGCATCGTCCTCAGGTGGGCACGGACTAATTCAGCATCGCCATAGCTGAGGGTGTCGTGCAGCATGCCGATCCACAGCAGACTGAAGGTGGGAATATTCTGCCAATTGTTGGCCGGATAGCGGCTCGACAACAGTCCGTCATGGCGCTGCGACCAGGCAAACGTGGCTAGCGCTTTATCTACCAGACGGTGATCGCGCGACAAAGCTCGCGTGGCCAGGCATTCGAGGCGCGTGTCGCCACAATACTGTAGCTGCTCGTAATACGGGCAGTCCATGAATGTCTCATGCGAGCAGCAACGCAGCACCCGTTCAAGCAGCGGCAGACAGCGATCCAAGCGCACATCTGACGACGAAAATTGTGCTGCGACCTGCAGTGGATAGCCGGTTTCACGCCAGGCCAGAGCGTGCAACGACAGCGCTGAGGCACCGGCAGTAACGGTGATCTCGACAAAGCGACCGGCCTGCCACCACAGCGGGCTGATAGTACCCGCCGGCCCGGTGAAATGGAATTCATCGGCGACGCCATCAAAGCGCAGGCCGTCAACCGCTGCACGATGGGTTTTCAATTCGCCGGTGTCACCGGTGAACAGCGCTTCGGCCCAGGCGATATGCACCGTACCCGTGCCGCTGGCGGTGACTTCCGGATAAGCGCAGCGATAGAGTTCGAGGTCGATAATGGCCGACCAGCAGCTGCCGGCGGCCAGGGTCACGGGGATTCCATTCAGCGGTCCGGTGAGTTGCTGTGCACCACGGCGAACGACGCCGACGTGCAGGCGCTTCTCGGCCTGGGCCGGCAACAAGGCCGGTTCGAGATGCCACACGTCGCCGTGATTAGGATTGCCAGTGCCGCGTCGCAGTGCGGTATTCAAGGTTGGTGAAACGAGCCAGCCGTCACCGCCACCGTGCGGCCCGGCGAGCAGATCGGCATCGACGGTAACCGATGTTTTGGCGCCGGCCCCCCAGGCCATGCGCTTATCGAGGGTGGCCCAGCCGCGGTCGGCACGCCGTTGCCACGCGGCTACGCCGGTGCTGAGCAGCGAATGCGCGGCCCCTTCGGCCAGGCACAGGAATGCCGGCTTGAGTGTGGCCTGCGCAATCGGCGCATCGCTCAACCACCATACCCGCGCCACCAAGACGTGCTCGCCAGCCGGAAGTTCGCACTCGTAGGATTCAAAACGCCAGTGATCGAGGTCTCCGCGTTCGGGACCCTGGCCGAGCGGCTGGCCATCGAGGAACAGGCGATAGCGCTGATCGGCGGACACATGCAGGCGGAGCGCGCCGCCAGGCCAGGTGAATGAGCGGCGGAAGAGCGTCACCCCCCGCTCGCCAGCCAGCCATTTGGCCGGCCACTCACCACGTTGCCAAAAGGCATTCAGCAAGGATGGAACCGGCTGGGCCGTGGTCGCAAGCAGGATACGCATGGCTGTGAATGATGCGAGGTTCAATGCCAGCCGATAGTCCCCAGTCAGGATGAGCGGACGGAGATGTTGAAAAATGACCTGGTTCCATGCTGGGAAACGCTAGGGTTTTTGCCAGGGAGATCCGTTATGCCTGCTGCCCCGGATCTGGTGATTGCCGTAGCCTCGAGCGCGTTGTTTGATTTGACTGACAGCGATGTGGTTTTTCGCGAGTCAGGGTCCGAGGCCTATCGACTGCATCAGCGTGAGCGCGAGCTGACGCCACCTCCGCCGGGCGTGGCAATGCCGTTTGTGCGGCGCTTGCTGGATGCCGGCGGCGATGCGGTGGAAGTAGTGCTGCTGTCGCGCAATGACCCGGACACCGGGCTGCGCGTGCGCCACGCCATCGACCACCACCGCCTGCCGATTCGCCGCTTGGCATTCACCGGTGGCCGTGAGCCCTATCCGTACTTGGAGGCCTTCGAGGCCAGCCTGTTTCTCAGCGCCAATCGTGACGATGTCGAGGCCGCCATCGCCCGCGGTTGGGCCGCCGGTGTGGTTACCCCCTCGCCGGCTACCGATGATGACGGCCATGAGTTGCGCATCGCCTTTGATTTTGACGGCGTGTTGGCCGACGATGGCAGTGAACGATTGTATAAAGAGCACGGTCTGGCGGCTTATCACCAGGTTGAGTCCGCCAATTGCGACCAGGCCCTCACGCCGGGGCCGCTGCATCGTTTTCTGCTGTCGTTGGCAAAGGTTCAGAAAACCACCACGCGCATCCGCACAGCCATCATCACCGCTCGCAGCGCTCCAGCGGATAGGCGGGTTCTGACCAGTCTGCGCGCCTGGGGTGTGACTGTCGACGAGGCGTTTTTTGTCGGTGATTTGCCCAAGGATCGCATCATTAAGCTGTTTCGTCCGCATCTCTTTTTCGATGATAAACGCGCAAATGCTGACTTGGGTGCGACAGCTGCGCCATCAGTACATGTGCCGTTTGGCGTGCTCAACGGTCGCTGATAGAGGTATGCGTTGAGTGCATCGGGGTTGCATGAAGGGCGGCCTCGCGACCATGCGCCGCTCTGGAGACAGCATGCAGCGTACGGCGATCGGACTAATCGGCTGGGGTACCGTAGGTGGCGGAGTGGTCGACATTCTCGCCCGGGACCGTGACCTGTTCGCTGAGCGCTGTGGGTTCGACCTCGATTTGACGACCATTGTCACGCGCAGTCCCGACCGGGTGCGTGGCCAATTAGCTGGTAAAGCCCGTGTCACCGCCGACATCACGACAATTACCAATGATCCGGCGATCAAGGTCGTCATGCATCTGGTTGGCGGCACCAGCGAGGCGAAGACGCTGCTCGCGGCCTGCCTCAAGGCCGGTAAGCACGTGGTCACTGCCAACAAAGCTCTCATCGCTGAACATGGTGATGAATTGTTTGCCTTGGCTGCTGAACACGGTGTTGGCATCGCCTTCGAGGCCGCCGTGGCCGGCGGTATCCCGGTGATCGCCGCTCTGCGTGATGGCTTAGTTGCCAACCGCATTCTCGCTATCAGCGCAATCCTCAACGGCACCTGTAATTTCATCCTTACCAAGATGGAACAGGAAGGGTGGGGTTATGGCGAAGCATTGGCCGAAGCTCAGCGGCTCGGCTACGCCGAAGCCGACCCGGCCCTCGACGTCAATGGTACCGACACCGCTCACAAGCTGGCGATCCTGGCTCGCATCGCATTCAACGGTCGTGTGCCGTTGGCCGATGTGCGGACTCAGGGCATCGAACAACTAACGGCACAGGACATTGCCAGCGCGCGCACCATGGGCGCGCGCATCAAGCTTTTAGCCGTAGCGCGTCAACGTCCGTCCGGGCTCGAGCTGCGTGTGGCACCGACCCTGGTGCCGCTCGATCACCCACTGGCTTCGGTCAATAAAAACGCCAATGGCATCGCTATCGAGTCCAGCTCGGCTGGCCCGACCGTTCTCACCGGTCTCGGCGCCGGTGCTTTGCCGACCGCCAGTGCGGTGTTGGCTGACGTAGTCGACGTCGTCAGCGGGCGCTATCAAGCGACGGCGGGCGCTTATCGTTTTTTTAAGAGCGGGTCGGTATTGACCTTTGTGCCGGAGGTTGATGAAATGACGGCGACCTACGCTCGTTTCGTAGTCGCAGATAAACCTGGTGTATTGGCAGGAATTGCCGGATCGTTGTCACGACATGGTGCAAGCGTCCTAAGCATTCACCAAGGACAGGCAGATCATGCCGGTAGAGCAACTATAGAGGTAATAACACATCCAATGCGTTTGGGTGACATGCAGTGTGCGGTTACAGAAATTGATGCGAGTGGGCTGACACTAACAGCTACGACATTACTTCGTCGTCTCTAATCTTATGTCACAACCCAATTTCAAAAAATATTTATCTGAGATAATAGGTTCCACGTGGAACACCCTACACGGTACTTTATTCAGGGACCTCGTTCCACGTGGAACAATTTGTGAACGCTGACGTCATCGCTGTATCTAACCAAAAGGGTGGCGTTGGAAAAACAACTACGGTGGTGAATTTAGCATCTTTCTGTGCATTAGCAGGCAGAAAGACCCTGATTATAGACTGCGATCCTCAAGCAAACGCTAGTTCAGTGCTTATACCGAATGTCGAAGGGATATCAGTCTTTGCTGGCCAGACACCACTACCAACTCACGAAGAGAATCTATGGATTGTTCCGGCTGGTCCGGATTTGATAGATCAAGAGCGTCGACTGAGTAAGCAAGATGGAGGGCGCTTCATCTTACGCACCCTATTAAAGCCCCTGCGTGAACAGTTTGATATAATTTTAATTGACTGCCCACCAAATTTATCTTGGTTGCCAACGAACGCTCTTTTGGCTGCTGATTATTTACTGTTACCGTTACAATGTGAGTACTTTGCCATGGAGGGCCTTGGTCAGTTGTTGAGCTATGTTGAAGACGTACGTCAGGACGCTGGAGCTTCGATTGAGTTGATAGGCATTCTATTAACTATGTTTGATGAACGTCATCCCATAGCGCGCCAAGTCGAGGCTGACATGCGTCAACATTTTGGCCCGAAGGTTTTCACCACGCCAATTCCGCGTGACGTCGCTTTAGCTGCCGCTCCCAGCCACGCTCAAACCATTTTCACTTACGACCCACTCAGCCCAGGCGCCCTTGCCTATGCAGGCGTGGCACGAGAATTGCTCAATGGCATTAAACGATAATAGTCTTGGGCGCGGCATTGCCGATGTGTTGGCGAAGACCGTGCGCCGTGAGCCGCCTAAAGGTTATCTAGAAGTCGATATTGGTATGGTCGTGCCACCGCGAGAAAATCCGCGGCAGACGTTTGATCAAGTGTCTCTTGATGAAATGGCGAGTAGTATTTCCGTACATGGAATTATGCAGCCAATAGTTGTTGCTCGTCGAGAGGTTGGCTACGAAATCATTAGTGGTGAACGACGTTATCGTGCGGCTAAGCAAGCCGGCTTGGTCAAAATCCCGGTAGTGGTGCGCGAAGACGACACTCCGCAGCATTTGGCTGAGCTGCGCCTGATTGAAAACATTCAGCGCGAAGATCTCAACCCAATCGACCTAGCTCAGGCTTACCAGATCCTGCTTCAGCAGCATGGTCTTTCCCACGACGACCTCGCCATGCGTTTGGGCAAGCCGCGTAGTGGGATCAGCAATACCCTGCGCATCCTTAGTCTGCCTGAAGCGGTTCGCCATCAGGTATTGTCGGGGACCATTTCGCTAGGACATGCAAAAGTTCTACTGGGCACTACGGACACCGCTTGGCTGTTGGTATTAGCAACCCGTATCGTCGACGAAGGGTTATCGGTGCGCGAGACCGAACGGCTGGTCAAGGCTGGCCCACCGGCGCCGTCCAATGGGCCATCAGTACGCAATGAAATCCCTCCGCACCTGCGTGAACTCGAACACAACCTCAAGCTGCTATTCGGCACAACCGTAAAGGTTAAAGAACAGGCCGGCGGCAAGGGCACCATGACCGTCCATTTCCACAGCCGTGACCACTTCCAACGTATGATTGCGTTGTTGGCTAAGATCATGGAACAAGGTGGACGGCCTGGCGCCTGAGGCTCACTTCGCTTTTCGCCGTGGGCTCGTGGCCGGTAGTTCTTCCATCAGTCCGGCGGCATGAATGACCTCATCAAGTCGGCTGACAAAACGCACCGCCAAACCGTCTTTAACCAGAGCCGGCAGTTCATCGTAGTCGCGTTCGTTGGCAGCCGGTAAAAGAACCTGGGTCAGGCCGCTGCGTTTAGCTGCCACCAGTTTCTCACGCACGCCGCCAATTGGATAGACTCGTCCGGTCAGGGTTAATTCGCCGGTCATGCCCAAGCGTGGAATCACCGCTTTTCCGAGGGCGAGCGACAGCAGCGCCGTGGCGATGGTCACCCCTGCAGAGGGGCCATCTTTGGGCGTCGCCCCAGCCGGCACATGAACATGGATGACATGGGTGTCGAACCACCTCGCGGCGATGCCCAGGCGCATACTGTGGGCCATCAAAAAGCTTCGTGCCAAATTGGCACTCTCCTTCATCACCTCGCCCAGCTGACCGGTGAGGATGAGCGAACCTTTGTCAGCGATGCTGGCTACGGCTTCGATTTCCAAGGTGGCGCCGCCCATACTGGTCCACGCTAGGCCGGTGACGACCCCGGGAAGCGGCTCGGCCAGCAAGGCATCGTCACGCATGTGCGGCTTTCCGAGATAGATGTGCAGGGTTTCAGGGGTGACCAGGCGTTTGTCGGTATCACCCTCAGCGCGTGCCTTAGCGATCTTTCGGCAGATCTTGGCGATCACCTGTTCAAGCTGGCGAACCCCGGCTTCGCGAGCGTAATCACGCACCAAGGGGGCTAAAGCAGCCTTACTGAAGGTCACCTGATTGCGTTTGAGGCCATGCGCAGCGCGCTGCTTGGGGATCAGATGATCAGCTGCGATGACACGTTTTTCGGCCTCGACATAGCCAGCGAGGCGGATGATTTCCATGCGGTCGCGGAGAGCCTCGGGAATGCCGTTGAGGTCGTTGGCGGTACAGATGAACAGGACTTGCGATAAGTCGACGCGGACGTCGAGGTAGTGGTCGAGGAAATCTTTATTTTGTTCCGGATCCAAGACTTCCAGCAGCGCCGACGATGGATCGCCGTGCACGCCATGCGCAAGTTTGTCGATCTCATCGAGCATGATCACCGGATTCATGGTGCCGCTGCGCTTGAGGGCCTGCACGGGTTTACCCGGCAGGGCGCCGACATAGGTCCGCCGATGGCCTTTTATCTCGGCTTCATCACGCATACCGCCCAGGGAAAAGCGGAAGAATTTTCGCCCCAAGGAGCGGGCGATCGAAGCGCCGATGGAAGTTTTTCCGGTACCTGGCGGACCGACCAAAGCAATAATACCGCCGCCGCGATCGGCCTTGAGCTTACGTACAGCAACGAATTCAATGATGCGATCTTTAACATCCTCCAAGCCATAATGATCGGCGTCCAGGCCGGCACGCAGGGCGGTCAGATCAAGGGTATCGTTACTGGTGATGCCCCATGGCATATCGGTGAGCCACTCGAGGCGTGAACGGGTGACGCCGTACTCGGCCGAATTGGGGTCGAGCATCTGCAACTTGCGTAGCTCTTCGTCGATGACCTGCGCCGTCTCGGCGCTGATGCCGGGTTTTTTTGCGTCGGCCCGCTCGCGAATGCGCTTCACGTCGAGACTCTTGTCGTCGGTTTCTAAGCCCAGTTCGATCTTGATCGCCTTGAGCTGCTCGTTGAGGAAGAACTTGCGTTGGTGTTCGCCGATCTTGCCCTCTATCTGGCCTTGGATCTTGGTCTTCAGCTGCGCCAGCTGGCTCTCCTTCGCCAACAGCAGCAGGACTTTTTCCATGCGTGGCACCACCGCTACCGTCTCAAGGATCTGCTGCAGCTCTTCTCGCTTGGCCGTGGTCAGCGAAGCGGCCATGTCGGCCAGACGTGATGGCCCATCAAGGTTGTTGAAGTTTGCCAACACGAGGCGTATTTCGTCGGCAAATACCGGATTGTATTGCACCAGGTCCTTGAGCGCGGTGACGATGGCCATGGCGCAGGAGCGCACCTGCGGATCAGCGGCGTCGACGCCAGGGCGCAAGGCTTCGCCGCTGACCATGATGTGCGGTGCAGTGTCGACGACATGCGCCATCTGAAAGCGCGCAACGACCTGGGCGAAGACTTGCAGCGCTCCAGAATCGACCACCTGATGCTTGATGACCCGGGCGATCGCGCCCATCGGCATAAGCATGTCGGCGGTATAGGTGCTGGTGTCTTCGAGAGCCTCTCGGGTCATAAAAAAGCCAAGGTAGCCTTGGTGATGATCAATGGCGGCCTTCACCGCCGCCGTCAGCCGTCCCGCTGGAACCACCAAAGGCAGCATCATCGACGGGAATACCGGCCGCTGGTTCAAAGGCAGGGCTATAACCGTGGTTGGCAGTGTCTCGTCTGGCTTGCTTGGGGTCTGCGAGTCCGATAAAAAGGATTTTATTGGGCCGCGCGTATGGTCGACGGGGACGATCTCGGCGTCCTTTTCGGGGTGTTGCGCGTCGGCCATGGGCTCGCTCCGGGTCGAAATGACTATGAACAAGGTTGCTGTCGCATGGATCGTGCCACGGTGGTGGGATGTACGATTTCTTGCGTGGCTCGGTCGCCAATCTCGACGTCAATGGACGGCTGTCGTTGGACGTAAACGGCGTCGGTTACTCTTTGAGAGTTAGCGAACAAACCCGGCGTAACATCCCCCTGGGAGGGCAGACGGTGACGCTACATGTGCGTCTCATTGTGCGTGATGACGACCTGATCTTGTTCGGTTTTGCCGACGTCGCCGAACGTGCGGCTTTTGACCTGCTCCTGTCGGTGCAGCAAGTCGGCCCGGCGGTGGCCCTGGCGGTATTGTCGCATCTAGGGGTCGGTGACCTGCGCCAGGCATTGTTGAGTCGCGACGTAGGGGTGTTCAAAAAGGTCAAGGGCGTGGGCCCCAAGTCCGCCGAGCGCATCGTCCTCGAGCTGGCCGATAAAGTCGAACGCATCCCGGCGCCGTTGCTCATTGCCAGCGGCAGCGCGCCACGCGTGCCCACCGCCGTGCAAGCCGTCGAAGAAGCCCTGCGCGGCTTGGTGGTGCTGGGTTTCGGCGGCAAGGAAGCCACCGATGCCTTGGCCAAGATTCACCAGCCCGGACTTGCCAGCGAACAGTTGCTGCGCGCAGCTTTAGCGGTTTTACGCTGATGAAGTTTAGCCGTATTGCTCGTGACGCGCCGGCGCGGCCCGCCAGCTGCGGCCGCCGCAGTCGAGTTCGGTAGCGGTGGTCAAGGGGCGCCAGGCGGCGGCGGTCATGCCGGGGCCGACAGCAACGCGCCACCACCAGCGACCGCCGATGATGCCCAGTTCACAGCTGGCTCGGGTGCGGGCGCCAGCCAGGGCCAGGTCGGCACCGGGCCCGCCCAGAGAGATGCGGCGTAAAACCTGCGCATAGATCAGCTCAGAACGATTTTCCGGACGGGTCATGGTGACAGCGTCAAAGCGGCAGTCGCTGTCCAGGCCTACCGCGCCTGGGGTCATGCCGGCCGGGGTACCGATGGTCGGGCCGCTGCGTGGCAAACAGCGCAACCATAAGACCACCACGCCGGCCAACTCGACGATGTTGTCGACGCCGGGGACCAAGGGTACGGTGCTGCCGGGAGTCAGCGGGATGCCATCGAGACGCGTGCCGTTGGGGGCATTGAGATCTTCGAGCAAGCATTGATGGCCGAGCGCATCATAACGCGTAACCAAGTGACTGCGGCTGAGGCGTTGGCAGGCCTCTTTATGCACTGATACCGGATAATTGCGCAGACACAGGTCAACCGGCGCTTCGCGTAATTTCCCCATGCGCACCGCCGGTTGGGCGAATAAGAACACCAGGGGATGATCAAGGCCATTGGCTGCCTCGATGGGCGCCAGGGAAAGCCAAGGGCTGGCGAGGGCGCTGTTGGCATCGCCTTCAAACACAGGGGCGATCAGCTTGACGTCGCTACCGGCGAGGATGCGGGCGATAGTGCCCATCTCATTGGCCAACACGGTCGCCGACGTCCCTGGATCTTTGGCTGGTGGCGGAGTGATGGCGGGGGGTTCCTGGGCCAACAGTACCGCGGTCATGGTCGCCATCTCATTGAGATTAGCGGCAATGGTGACCATGTCCGAGCCGGGGGCAGGTGATAAACCAGACAGGTCGCTGTGAGGCATGACTTGCCCATCACCACCGCTCAGGTCGCTGGCCATGGTCGCCATATCAGCGCTGACATCCCGCGGCAGGGGGTCGTTGATGGTCTCCATCTCATCGAGCCCCGACTGTTTGCGCAGGTCGGCAGTAAGTGTGGCGATATCACGGGCAACGGCGTGTGCTGTGCCATGTGAGAAGTCACGCAGGGCGGTGGACTCGTCCTTTTTGATGCCCGGTTGCATGCCCAAGGTGGCTAAAGCCTGGCCGATCGCGGTGCGGAAGGCAGCCGGGGTTTGAAAGCGCTTGCTGCGGTCTTTCGCCATCGCCGTGGCGATCAATTCGTGTGTTGCCGCTGCAACACTCGGACGTTTGCTACGAATATCAGGGATCGGGCCGGTGCAGTGCTGATGCAAGATCTCTTGCAGGCGGCCATTATATGGCGGCTCAGCGGCCAGGCAGAAATATAAAACTGCACCCAGGGCATAGATGTCGCTGCGCACATCCAAAGTCGGATCGGTGAGGATTTGCTCGGGCGACATGTACATCGGGCTGCCGACGATGGCGCCTTCCATGGTCAACATGGTGCGCGTGCTCTCAGTCGAACGCGCGATGCCGAAGTCTGCCAGTTTTGCCTGGCCATTTGAGCCGACGAAGATGTTCGGTGGTTTGATGTCGCGATGCACCAGTTTGAGGCGATCGGCTTCGGCCAGGCCATCGGCGACTTGATACAAGATCGCTAAAGCGAGAGCTTCGGTGAGTCCGCCCTTGGCATCGACCAGGTCGCGCAGATCGCCTGAATCAACATACTCCAACACCAGGTACATTTCCGAGGTCTCTGTGACTCCGGCATCAAGACAGCGTACGACGTTAGGGTGAGCCAGCTGACGGGTGATGCGCGCTTCGCGATCAAAGCGCTTGAGAGCTTCTGCCGCGTGTGAGCTATTAACATCGGATCCGGGGGTCGGCTTGATGGTTTTCACCACCACCATCTCTCCACCGTCTTTGGCTGCTAACCATACCGAGCCCATGCCACCATCAGCCAGATGCGCGAGTGGCATATATGGACCGAGCGGACGCTGGTTCACCGGAGGCAAGGTGGCTGCCAACTTGCGCGCCAAGTCCGGATGCAGGCCGTCGGCGGTGGTTAACCAAGCACGTATGCCATTGGTATCGGTCAGACCCTTGCTAATCGCATACTCAGTAAGTCGTTCGGCTTGAGTACGCGTGAGGATGCGTCGTTTACGACCGGCCTCGATGAGAGCAGTAAGGAAAGGCGGGGTCATTTGAGGCGAACCAACGATCCTGGAGGTAAAACGGATTGGCCGAGCCTATGCGCTGCAACGACGAACACCACACGGACGTGGGTGGTTCAAGGATAGGTTTGTTGCTGGCGATTACTGGTCACAGCCTATCACATATTTTAAGTCGTGCAGAGGTGACAATTAAAATGTAGATAAAAGTATTATAGTATAATTACATTATAAGTAATTTAATAATAACCTATAAGAGGATTTATTCGGTTACATCGCATTGAAATAATTTATTATTACGACTCCCTACCGAGTCACATGTATAGGAAGCCAGAGCGGTCCTTGTTCTCAACCGTACGGCTGGCACCGTAACGATAGCTATGTCTTGTTGGTACTTTCTGGAGTTGCGGTGTGGCATTTGAGTTCGTGAAATTATTCATTCGTCCATCGTGGAAGAAGTGGCTTTCACTGTTCTTTGCAGTGGCGGGAGTGAACACATTGTCCGCCGCTGAGTTGGTAATGCGCGATTTGGGCATCGGAGTGGTTCTGCCACCGACCAATTTCACTTATGATCTCACCAGCAATGCCGGTGATCGTTCGGGCAGCGATGCTTTTGATTCGGCATATGGCCTTGAAATCCATGGCCGCTATTCCTTGGCGCGTCCGGGGGATGCCGTCGGCGTGGTGCTGGGTGCTGCCATCGCTAGCGAGCGCGCGACCTATGCGGGTGGCGGTGGGTGGACGGAATTTGCTGCGAGCGGTTTGCTGGGCGGCGGCTGGGCAGTAAGCGATCGGTTCATTCTGCTCGGTGAAGCGCGCTTGGGACTCGGAGTGGGCAAACTCACGCTCGCCGGTAGTGATGCCTTGGTGGCGGTGACTGCCAGCGGTCCATTACTGATTGGCGGCATCCAGGCGAGCGGACGTTTTTCCTTGAGTGAATCAGTGATCATCGGTGCCGGGGTTGGCTGGCAGCAAACCGTCGCCTCACTGTCTGGTGAGGATGTCGACATGACCCTGAAGATCTCAGGGGCGACGGCTTTTCTTAGTCTGGACTGGCGCCTCAGCGACCGGCCCTTCTTGCTCGAGTGATGCGTATGAATGTCGGTTTACATTTAATGTCATCGTCTGTTGCGGCCGCGTGTTCTCTGCTGCGAGAACGTGCGGGCGCGAAATGGTTTTTACCAATGAATATGCTGACTTGGTTGATGTTGTCGGCGGGGCTATTGCGCCGCGGGATGTTGGCGATGAGCGCCGGTTGCCTGCTTGGCAGCTATATCTTCGCCGCCGAGCCGATGGTGGTCAGCGGCAATCAGTTCAGTGCCTACTTGGCCGTCGATGGCACGGTGTGGACCTGGGGCAAGAACTCGCAAGGCCAGCTGGGCATGAATGATGGCGCGCCAACGGATCAGCTGACGCCGGTGCAGGTGCCGGGGTTGAATAATGTGATCGGGATTTCGGCCGGCTATGAACATTGCTTGGCGGTGAAAGCCGACGGTACCGTATGGGCCTGGGGTCGCAATTCTGAAGGCCAATTAGGGCAGGGTTCGGCCGGCAGCTTCATCGATCATGCGGTGCAGGTGACCTTACCTGGCGTAAATAATCAATGCACCGCGGTGGCTGCGGGTGGTTTCCATTCGCTAGCCATGGCTGCCGGTATCGGCGGGACTTTGTTCACGTGGGGTTATAACGCTCAAGGGCAGATCGGTAATGGCAATACCACCTCGCCGGTAAGTACTCCTTTCCAGGTTACTTTCGGGGTTCGTGCCATCGCCGCCGGTGGTTATCACAGCATGTATATCGATGCCGCAGGCCAGGTCCGCGGTTTCGGCTTTAATGTTAATGGTCAGCTGGGCGATGGCACCGCCACGTCTCCACGCATGTCGGCAGTAGCCGCGATCGGCGCTACCAATGCTTTGACGCTCTCGTGTGGTTGGATGCACACGTTGATGACGCGTGCCGACGGGTTCGGTTATGCCTGGGGCAGCAACTCCAATGGCCAGGTCGGCAATAATGCCGCGGGCACTTCGGCTCTGTCGCCGGTATCGTTGGGATATTATGCCTCTCGCGTGGTTGCCGGTGGCAATTACAGCATGCTGGTGGCGCCATGGGGTTATGTGTACGCATGGGGCGATAACACATACGGACAGTGTCATTTGCCAACTTCTACAACCCAATACGCCACACCACAGGCGCTCGGTTATTTGTTTCCGCAGCAACGAGCGCTTTTTGGAGGTATTGGTGACCATACCTTGTTCGTCCTCGACAATGGTCAGGTGCAGGGCTGGGGTAAAAACGATGCCGGGCAGCTCGGCACCGGTGTGATCGGCAGCAGTAATCCAACTACCCAGACACCGGTCGCGAACTGGACCTTGGAAGGGATGATCGCCATCGACGCCGGCAACGGTCAGAGTATTGCCCTCAAGGCTGACGGCACGGTGTGGACCTGGGGTTCGGATAGTTACGGTGAACTGGGCGACGATCTGGCCTTGGCCAATAAATCGACGCCGGTGCCGGTGACTGGCTTTTCGCACGCGATTGTCGCTATCGCGGCAGGCTCGGCTCATTGTCTGGCATTGGATAGCAATGGTCAGGTGTGGTCATGGGGTAACAATTCAAGCGGGCAGCTTGGTGATACAACGACCTTGAACAAAAATACCCCGGTGCAGGCCGGTTCCGGTACTTATTGCCGGGCGATCGGGGCTGGCGGCTATCATAGCTTGGCGGTGACCTATTCCGGTACGGTGGTGGCATGGGGCAATAATGCTTATGGGCAGATCGGTAACGGCTCGGCTACAGCATCATTCAGCACTGTTGCTAACGTCTCAACTCTCACCGATGTATGGCAGGTCACAGGCGGCTGGGGTCATAGCCTGGCATTGAAGGCCGATGGCACAGTAGCGAGTTGGGGTCTCGATAATGCCGGTCAGTTGGGCGACGATTCGGCATTAGTTAATAAATCAGTGCCGGTAGCCGTCGCCGGTGTTTCGGGGGTGATCTCGATTGCGGGCGGCCAATACCACAGTTTGGCTGCGCGGACATACACCGGCGATAATTCGTGGGGTGGAGATCAGGGCGGTCAGCTCGGCGACGATGCGGCGTTGGTCAATCAACCAAACGCGAAGAGCATCGCTACTGTTTCCAATAGCAAACAGATGTCGGCAGGTGGAGATGTGGGTGATTTCAGTCTCGACCTGCGCACCGACGGTACGGTGGTATCTTTCGGACGCGATAACTTTGGCGGTCTGGGAGACGATGCCACGCTAGCTAATAAACCGACACCGGTACCGGTGGCCGGACTGACAAATATCGTGGCCATCGCGGCAGGCGATTATCATGGCTTAGCTTTGCGCGCGAATGGCAACATCGCCTCGTGGGGCTATGACGCCAGCGGTCAACTTGGTGACGATGCCAGTCTCACCAATCAGCCGACGCCGGTAACGGTTTTCCCCAATTGGTTGCCTGTAGTGACCTATAACGCCGGAAGCAGCATCAATAGCGCCAGTGAGCCCGGGGGTGCAGGCAACCAGGGTAGTGTCACCTTCACCCGCACCGGCGGCATCGCGGCTTCATTACCGATCAGCTATTCGATCAGTGGCGGCGCTGTCAATGGCAGTGACTACACTGCCCTGAGCGGCTCAGCGATCATCCCTGCCGGTGCGTCATCGGTATCCATCCTCATCAATCCATTAGATGATCTGATTGCCGAAAATGCCGAGACGGTGCGGCTTACGCTCAACAGTTCGCCGGTCTACAATCTCGGCGCGTCGGCATCGGGTACGGTCAGCATCGCTGACAATGACGTCGCCAGCGTGGTCGTCTCGCCGACCTCGGGTTTGAGTACCACGGAGGGTGGTGGCACAGCCACCTTCAATGTGCGCCTTACCAGTCAGCCGACGGCGAATGTGACAATCAATTTTATCAGTTCGAACACCGCCGAGGGTTCTATTTCACCGAGTTCGTTGACCTTCACGGCCAGTGGTGGAACGATCTGGAGTGTAAACCAGACCGTAACTGTCACCGGCGTCGATGATTTTGTGCAAGACGGCAATATCGGTTACCAGATCAATAACGGTGGGGCTGTGAGTGGCGATGGTTTTTACAATGGTAAAGCGGTATCGTCGGTGTTGGTGACCAATCAGGATAACGACGTAGCTGGCTTCACCGTCTCAGCCATCAGCGGTCATACGACCGAAGCAGGGGGTCCCGCCACCTTTACAATTCGCCTCACCAGTCAGCCGACTGCGAATGTCACCATCGGCTTAAGCAGTGACAATACCGCCGAGGGCACGGTATCACCGACCTCGGTGACCTTCACCCCGAGCACGAGTGTGACCGGCGGCTGGAATCTCACGCAAACCGTCACCATCACCGGCGTGAATGACGAAGTGGCAGATGGTAATATCACCTATCACGTCATCACCGGCGCGCCGGGCACCAGCGATCTGAATTATTCCCCATTGGTGGTACCGGACGTGACGGTGATCAACGATGACAACGACAGTGCTGGCGTGACCATCCTCGAATCTGGTGGCAGCACCAATATTACCGAAGGCGGGGCCACCGATGCGTACACCATTGCGCTCAAGAGCCAGCCGACGGCGAATGTGACGATTTCTATCAGTGCCGGAGCGCAGTGCAGTGTTGGGCAGACGACACTTAATTTTACTATAGGAAATTGGAACCTGCCGCAAACCGTCACCGTCACCGCCATCGATGACCCGGTAGCTGAAGGCCCCCATACTGGCTCGTTGACACATGCCGTCAGCAGCAGTGATCCCAAATACAATGGCGGCGGCGTGGCCTTCACCGTCAATGGTGTCGGTGGCAGCACCGTTACGGCCAACATCACCGATAACGATATTGCGGGGTATACCATCATCCAATCAGCTGGCACCACCGATGTCATTGAGGGCGGAGCCACCGATTCTTATACCATTCGCTTGAACACCCAGCCCAGCAGCGCAGTGAGCGTAACCTTGAACGCAGATGCGCAGGTGCGGGTCAATGGCGGCGCTTCGGTGGTACTATCATTCTCGACCACGGCGGGCGTTGCCGGGGGTTGGGATCAGCCGCAAACAATCACTGTGGCGGCGGTCAACGACACTTTGGTTGAGGGCGCGCATCTCGGCTTGATTACCGGCACCGCCGGCGGCGGCTATACGGGTGTGGCACCGCCAACCGTGACTACCTATATCACCGATAATGATGTCGGCACCATCTCGGTCGTGGAAAGCAGCGGCACGGCCATCAGCGAAGCCGGGGTCACCGATAACTACACCGTCGCCCTCGGCGTGCAGCCGGGCAGCAATGTGACGGTCGCCGTCAATGCCGATCCGCAGACACAGGTAAGCACCGACAACTCGGCTTTTTTCGCGACGGTCAATCTCACCTTCACCACCAGTAATTATGCGACCGCGCAAACCGTATACGTGAAAGCGATCGACGACCAGATCGCCGAAGGCACGCACACCGGCACCATTACCCACAGTGCTTCGGGTAGCGGTTACGATGGCGTAACCGTTGCCAATGTGGTGGCCACCATCACCGATAATGACACGGCGGGGGTAACCGTTTCGGCCATGGCCGGTACCATGACCGAAGCCGCCGGCGGTAGTCATACCAGCACCTATACGGTCAAGCTCAACACCCAGCCGACGGGTCCGGTAACCATTTCATTGGCGCCCAACAGTCAGGTGACGGTGAGCCCGTCGACCTTGACCTTCACTGCCAGCGGCGCGGGGTTGTGGAGCACGACTCAGGCCGTGACAGTGACTGCTGTTGACGACACGGCCTATGAGGGTGCCCACAGTGGTTTGATTACTCACACGGCTTCCAGTGGCGATGCGAAGTATAATGGCCTCACCGTGGCCAGCATTAGCCCGAGCATCACCGACAATGATACCGCCCCGGTGGTGGCATTTTTAACGAGCGCTTCGAGCGGTGCAGAGTCAGTCACGACGCGCAATTTGGCGGTGATGTTGACCTTCACCGGTGGCACCACTTCGACGGTGTTGAGCACGACGGTTAATTATGCCGCTACCGACGTAACGGCGACCGGTGGTGGCACCGATTACACACTCGCCGCGAATACCCTCACCTTTACGGCCGGCCAAACGACCAAGTTCATCCCGCTGTCGGTGGTCAATGACGATTTCGATGAGGTTGATGAGGCCCTCACCGTGACGCTTTCGGCACCAGGTAATGCCACGCTGGGTACTTTTTCCAGTCACACCTATACCATCAATGATGATGACACGGCGGGGGTGACCATCACCGAGACCGCTAGCGGTACGACGGTGGCCGAGGGTGGTACGGGCGACACATATACGGTGGTATTGAATTCACGACCAACTGCCAATGTGACTATAGCCGTGACCGGTATGACAACCAATGGCGTCACTGTCACGCCGTCGTCGTTGCTCTTCAGCCCGGGGATCTGGAATGTGCCGCAGACAGTCACTGTTGCGGCAGTGAATGATGTTGCTGCTGAAGGCACGCAGACCGAAACCTTGCACCATGGCGTTGTATCAACTGATACAAATTACCCCGTGGGCCTGATCCCAGCCGACGTGGTGGTGACCATTATCGATAACGATACTGCTGGCGTGACCATTAGTGAAGCCGGTGGCGGTACGGCGGTAAGCGAAGGAGCGAGCTATGTCGACTATACGGTTCGGCTCAATACCGATCCCAGCAGCGGTACGGTCTCGGTTACGGCCACGGCCGATAGCCAATTGCTGGTCAGTCTTAACCAGATTACATTCTCCAGCTCGGTGGTGATGACGTTCACTACGAGCAATTATTCAACGCTGCAACATGTGTATGTGAAGGCGGTCGACGACAGCATCGTCGAAGGTGTCCATAGTGGGCTCATCACGCACACCTCAGTGCATAGTGGCGGCGCCACGTATACCGGCTTAGCCATTGCCAATGTTACGGCAGCGATCACTGACAATGATGTCGCGGCGGTCACCATCACCGGCAGTCCATTGGTGAGCGAAAGCGGCACGACTGATACCTATAGCGTGGTCCTCAATCGTCAGCCTTCGGCAAACGTCGTCATCAGTTTGACTCCCGATGCGCAGATCGCGGTCGGTCCGACCAATCTGCTGTTTACCTCCGGCAATTGGAATCTGCCGCAAAGTATCACGGTCACCGCCGTCGATGATGCGGTTGCTGAGGGCGCTCATTCAGGAATCATCTCGCACACGGCGGTCGGTGGCTCCTATACCGGCGTGGTCATTGCCCCGGCGACTGCGACCATCACCGACAACGATACGCCCGCGGTCATTCTCAATCAGAGCGCCGGTTCGACCGTGGTTTCTGAGAGTGGTACCACCGACACTTATACGGTTGCTTTGGCGACTAAACCCCAGGCAGGGTTGACGGTCACCGTTAGTGTGACCACGGATGTGTTCGTGACCGCCAGTCCGTCAACGCTGACGTTTACCGCGGCTGATTACAACACACCGCAGACGGTGACCGTGTCGGCGGTAAACGATCTCGTCGCCCAGGGAACGCACACCGGGACGATCTCGCAGACCATCGTTGCCACCGGTAGCCCTGATCCGCAATATAGCGGATTGGTCATTCCCGACGTGGTGGCGAGTGTTACCGACAACGATACGGCCGGCATGCTGGTCACCAAGTCCGGCGGTAGCACGCTGGTGGTCGAGGGCGGTACTTCCGACTCCATCACGGTGCAATTGACGAGTGCGCCCAGCGCCTCGGTATCGGTCGCTCTAGCGCCGGATGCACAAGTCGGCATTGGCGGTGCCACCACGCTGACGTTTACCCCGAGTGGTGCAACGGCGTGGAATATTCCGCAGACGGTGACCATCACGGCGATCAACAACCTGATTGCCGAAGGCTCTCACGCCGGAGTGGTGACCCTTAACGCCAGTGGGGCTACCGAGTATAGCGGGCTGACCACCACGACCACTGCCACAGTGACTGATAACGACGTTGCTGGCGTCACCGTCACCGTCGGCACCGGCGTCACCGCCGCGGAGGACGGCACGGTTACTGGCAGTTATTCGGTGCAGTTGGCAACCATGCCAATGGCGCCGGTCACCATTGCTATCGCTCCCAATGCCCAGGTCGGCGTCCAGCCGGCGACGTTGTTTTTTACCGCCAGTGGCGGCAGCGCGTGGAATCTGCCGCAGACGGTAGTGGTTACCGCCGTTGACGATCAGGTCGCGGAAGGGCCGCACACCGGCCTCATCGCCCATACCGCCGCCAGCGCCGATCTTGCTTACCAGAGCATCTCCATCGCTTCGGTGGTGCCGGTCATCACCGATAACGATCAGGCGGGCGTCGTTGTCAGCCAGACCTCCGGTCTGGTGACCAGTGAATCTGGCGGCACCGCGACGTTCAACCTGCGTCTCGCCAGCAAACCGTTGGTCAACGTAGTGATCGGCCTGAGCAGTTCTGCTGCCAGCGAAGGCACGGTTTCGCCAGCCTCGGTGACCTTCACCGCGGTCAACTGGAGCACTCCGCAAACGGTGACGGCCACAGGCGTGCAAGACTTCATCGCCGACGGTAACCAGGTTTTTACCATCATTACGGCGGCAGCTTCGGCAGCCGGAGATGCGAACTACAACGGTATGACCGTCTCGGATGTGTCGGTGACCAATATCGACGTCGATACCGCCGCCATCCACATCACTGAAAGCGGCGGCGGTACGACAGTCACTGAGCTGGCGACGGCGAGCCCCACCGATACCTACAGCGTGGTCCTTACCAGCTTGCCTACCGGCACAGTGACGGTGACCTTGAGTACCGATGGTCAAACGTCGGTGAGTCCATCAAGCCTGACCTTCACCACCGCCACCGGCGTCAGCGGCGGTTGGAATGTGGCGCAGACGGTCACCGTCACCGGTATCGATGACGGTATCGATGAAGCCACAACGCATACGGGGATCATCAATCACAACGGCTCTGGTGGTGGCTATAATGGCATCAGTGCAAGTCTGACGGCGAACGTAGTCGATAGCCCCGGGAATGCTTCGGGTTTCACCGTTTCAACGATTAGCAGCCATACTGCGGAAACTGGTAGTACCGCCACCAGTACGGTTCGCCTCAACAGCAAACCGGTTGCCAATGTCACCGTCATTCTTGCCAGCTCGAATACCGCCGAAGGTACAGTTTCACCCTCCTCGCTGACTTTTACGCCGTCAACCGGTGTCATCGGTGGCTGGGATCAAGCGCAGTCAATTACCGTGACCGGCGTCGATGATCGCATCGATGACGGCAATGTCGGTTACCAAATCCAGATCACGGCGGTGAGTGGCGATACCAATTATAATGTCGGTCATACCGGTGCTCTCGATGTAGCGGTGATTAACGATGACGACGATACGGTTGGGGTGAGCATCAGTGCGACGATCTTGACCACCACTGAGGCCAGCGGTGCGGGCAACCAATCCTCGTTCGTGGTCGCACTCAACACCCAGCCAACCGCCAATGTGACGGTGGCATTGAATGGGGTGACCACCAATGAGGGCTCCATCACGCCCTCGACCCTGATTTTCACCACCCTTAATTGGAATGTCGGACAAACCGTCACCGTCACCGGCGTCGATGATGATATCGATGACGGAAATCTACCCTATACTATTACGCCGAGCACCACGAGCACGGACACCAACTACCAGGCGCTTGCCGGTATCGCAACGATACAAGTGACGAATGTCGATGACGATACAGCGGGCATCACAGTTACGCCGATTGCCGGACTGATCACTACCGAATCAGGTGGCACGGCCATCTTTACCATCCGTCTTGATACCGAGCCGATTGCCCCTGTCACCATTGGCGTCACCAGCAGCGATATCCTCGAAGGAACCGTGTCGCCGACCTCGGTGACATTCACCGGCCTGGATTGGAACATTCCGCAAACGCTAACGGTGAGGGGTGTCGACGACACGACGCCAGTGATGGATGGAGCGGTCGCCTACTCGATCATCACGGCCTTGGCAAGCTCGACCGACAACAAATACAATGTTATAAATCCGGCAAATGTGTCGCTTTTTAATAGCGACAACGATGTACCTGGGGTGTTGATCACCGAGTCCGGCGGCGCTACCAGCGTCACAGAAGCCGCCGGCATTTTGCATAGTGATAGCTATACAGTCGTGCTGACCACCCAACCGTTGCACGACGTGGCCATCACCGCTACGGCGGATGCCAGTTCGACCGTCAGTCCGAGTGTTCTGGCATTCACCACCAGCAATTGGAATGTAGCGCAAACGATGACGGTGACCGCCGTCGACGATTTCGTCGCGCAAGGCCCGCACAGCAGTACCATCACTCACAGCGTTGCTGATGCGGTGTCGGGACAGGTGAGTGCTTACGCCGGCCTGACGGTGGCTTCGGTGGTGGCTGCCGTCACTGACAATGATGGTGCCGGCTTTGCCGTTCTCTCGAGTCCGATCACCACTACGGAGATTGGCGGCAGTGCCACTTTTACCGTGGCGTTGACCTCGCAACCTACTGCCTTGGTGGTGGTAAATCTCAGCAGCAGTGATGCCACGCAGGGGACGGTTTCACCGACGACCCTGACTTTCTCACCGTTCGCCTACGGCCCGCAGACGGTAACTGCCACCGGTGCCGACGGCAACGCAACCGATGACGGCACTCAACCCTATACCATCGTCATCTCGGCGGCGGTCAGTAGCGATGCGACTTACAATGGTGTCAACCCCAGCGATGTAATGGTGACCAATCTGGCGGTGAACAATCAGCCGACTTTGGCATCAATGACCCTGGGAGCGGTGGTTCTCGATCCGATCAGTCCGGTGACGATTGCCGAGGACGCCGTCGCGCAAACCGTGAATCTTAGCGGTATTGGCGCCGGGCAGACGGGCGAGATTCTGGCGCTCAGTAATGCGTTAACAGTGACCGCTACCTCAAGTAATCCGACGGTTATTCCCAACCCCGTGGTGACTTATGGCGGACTAGCGACGGGCAGCCTGGTGTTCACGCCAGCCGCCAATGCCAACGGTACGGCGACGATCACGGTAACGGTTGATGATGGTGGCAGCACCGCCAATGGCGGGCAACGGCTCATGAGCAAAACTTTCATCGTCATCGTCACGCCGGTTAACGACCCGCCAATTTTCAGCATGCCGGCCAATGTCACGGTCAATGAAGACGCGCCATTGACCACCGTCAGCGGATGGGCGACGGCGATCTATCCTGGGCCGCTTTCAGCTACCGACGAACTCGGCCAGGTATTGACCTTCACCTGTAGCACGAGCAGCGATAGCAGCTTCAGCGTCTTGCCGAGCATCAATGCCAGCACCGGCGATCTGATCTTCCGTCCGGCTCCAGACGCCAATACCACCACACCCATTACAGTCAGCGTAACTCTTGCCGACGACGGTGGCGGTGCGAGTAACAGTCCGCTGCAGACCTTCACCATTACCATCAATCCGCTCAATGACCCACCAACTTTCACGCCGGGTCCGCCGCAGGTAATCGCTGAAGATGCCGGCCCCCAGATCATCACCCCGTGGGTGACCAATATCAGCGCTGGTCCGAACAATGAATCGGCGCAAGCCGTGGCCTTCGTCATCACCGTCAACGACAACAGCGGTTTGTTCAGCGCTGCCCCAGCGATCGATGCGGCCGGGACGCTGACCTATATCGGCTTGCCCAATGCCGGCGGTGTCGCCCATATCACCTACCATGCGCTCGACAGTTTGGGTGGCGTGTCCGCTGATCAGGTTCTGATCATAACTATCAATCCGGTCAATGATGCACCGGTGACGACGGTGTCATTGCCCAACGGGCGGACAGTCCCGATTGGTACGGCGTATGTGATCGGCAGCCTCGACATGTCGGCCATCGACGTCGACAGTGCCCAGCCAGCGCCCGCCCGGGATCCGGCTTTGGTCTTTAGCCTCAATCTGCCACCCGGTAACGGCACGCTGTTCAAAAGCGGCGTGGCCTTGGCGGTGAATGATACCTTCACGCAACAGGATGTGCTCAACAACCTGATCAGTTATTCCCACAACGGTGGCACCAGTGCGACGGACGGCTTCGCCTTTACCGTTTCCGATAGCGGCATCGCCGCTGGGGCGGTGTTGGCATCACCACCGCTGCCAGCGATTGCCTTGCCGTCCGCAACCAGTCCGATCCAGGTATTCAACATCATCATCGACCGCCGGGCGCCAGTGATCTTGTTGACGCCCAGCGCCGCACTGCCGTTCATCGAAGGCGGTACGGCACTGCTCGCAGCGAATACCGCGACGGTGACGGATTTTGATTCGGTGAACTTCGCCGGCGGCCTGCTGACCGTCGACTTCGCCAGCGGCGCCACGGCTGCGGATCTGATCGGTCTGGACGTAAACGGCTCGATCACGGTCGCCGGTTCGACGGTGTTCTTCAATGGGGGTGGCGGCCCGACCCAGATCGGCACCTATACCATCATCTCGACAGCCCAAGGTTCGGTCTTCACCCTGTCGGGATTGACGCCCGCGGCGGATACCGTCTCGATCCCTGCCGTGATCGCCGCACTCACCTTCCAGAATGTGTCAGAGGCACCCTCATCAGCAGTCACCAATCCGCTGTCGGTGCGCATGCTGCGAGTGGTATTGGTCGACAATCACAGCGACGTTAGCCAACCGGCGCTTCTTCCGATTCCGGTGACCTCGATCAATGATGCACCGGTGATCACTCCGCCGAGCGGACCTGTAGAAGCCACCGCCGGTTTCAGCCGTTTGGGTAATGTCATAGCGACGGATATCGATGGCGACGTGCTGACCTATACCGTGATCACCTCACCCACGCAGGGCACGGTGGCACTGGATGCGGTGACTGGCGTCTTCAGTTATACCACCATCGCCAATCCGGCGCCCAGCGACACCTTTTCGGTCCAGGTGTCCGACGGTATCACCACCGTGCAGCAGGCCTATACGGTCGTCATCACGGTGGTTGGCCAGTCGCGGCCGACGATCATCTCGCCGGCACCGATGGTGGTGTGGGGTGGCGCGACATTCTTGTATACCCCGGTCGTGACCACCACCGGGCTGACCACCCCGTCGCTGCTGTTCGAACTGCAAGGCACCTTGCCAGGAGCGACCTTCAATCCGGTGAACGGATCGATCAGCTGGCCGGTTCCACCGTCACCGGGGACTGCGGGATATTACCACGCGACCATCTTGGTCATCGATCAGGCCAGTCAGAGTATTTTCTACCAACCATTGCTGCTCTTATGGCTGCCAGGAGCTCCAGGATGAACAAGCTCATCGCTATCGTAACCACGGCAGTGGTGTTGAGTGGCTGCGGCGGGGGTAATGAATCCTTGGCCAATGATGTAGCGACCTTGAAATCGCCGTACGCCATCCTCGATCTCACCACGCGTAAGGTCAGCATGCGGTTGGCCCTCGATGATCTGGCAACCAATGCGGCGTATCGCGACAACCAAATGGTATTCCATCGCCTCACCGTCGGTACGCACGACAGTTTTGTCGCAGTGTTTGAACTGAGCCAGGCACAGTGGACGCGCATCGCCGGTACCACCCCGTGGGCAACCATTGCCGCCAGCGTGGTACCGGCGGCGGGCATCGCCGGTAATCGTCCGGCATTCAACCTGGATTATGAGTCGACGGCCACGGCAATGATTAATTTCACCATGCCGGTCGGGCGTCTGGACGTGCCGACCGCCGAGGTGTGGACGGCGGCATGTGGGGTCACCAGTGGCTGGTCCTTCGGCACCAATCCAAATCTGGCGCAATTCCAGGCGGCGACAGTGGTCAGTGAAACCGTGGTGGCTGCCGGCGGGCCACAACCAATCGGTGAACGTGTTGCTAATGCCAACGGATTCTTTGACATGCATGGTAATGTCTGGGAGTGGACCAAGCCCGGGACGGTGATGCGCGGCGGATCATGGCAAGATCCGGCGTGGTCGAGCCGTGCTGAAATAAGCGTCGGTGCCAGCGAAGGCATCGAGAGTTTCATTCCCCACGCGCTAGCTGGCGTGCGTCTCGTGTTGGTACAGCAGTAAGTCATGACCATCGCGACCCACAACCGCTTGGCTCCCTGCCGGCGCAATTTTTTTCCATGGCTGGAGTCGGCATGAGTAACTCCGCAAACGAACCAACGCCACTGCATGGCACGCCAATAAAAATTGGAGACGTAAAAGGAGACGTAAAAGGTGGAGACGTAAAAGGGGCCGACATCAATGTGACGCGCATTCCATTGAGCGCCGATCCGACCCAGCCGATCAAGTTGGTGCGAACCAAGCCATCGGTGATCCCGGTAGCGGCAGCCGAGGAGGATTGGCAAGGCAATGAGCCGACCCTGATTCCGACCTCAATGCCGACGCCGGTCATCGACGAAGGCTGGGCCGGCAGTGAAGCGACCCTGATCTCCATGCCGGCCGCACCGGCTGCTGCGACGGCCACGCCAGTCGAAGAGTGGATCGGTAACGATCAGACCATGGTAGTGGTGACGGAAAAAGAATGGAAAGGCGATGAGCCAACGTTGCTTCCGCAAAGCGGTCCGCTGACCAACCACGTCGACGAGGAGTGGACCGGCAATGAACAGACCATGGTCGGTGGGGTCGCGCCGCGTCGGGTTACGCCTGCCGGTGTTTCTGACTGGGTCGGTAACGAAGCGACGCAGATTGGGATGGCGCCCGGGGCCGGTGCGCCGCGCAGTGATCATTCGACCAGCCAGAGTTCGCGCACTCCGGGCAGCAAGGCCACCAGTCCGACTTTAGAAGACGGCTGGCATCTAAAAGGCCGCAAGGGCGCCCTCACCGGAACGACGGTCGGCGACTATGAAATGGGCGGCATTCTCGGTGAAGGGGGCATGGGTGTCGTCTATCGCGCCAAGCAAATCAGCCTCAAGCGCCGGGCGGCGGTCAAGGTGTTGCCGGCCAACCTGTCGGCAGACATGCAATTACGCGCCCGTTTTGAGCAGGAAGCACGCACCGCTTCGCTGTTGAACACGCCGCACGTGGTGCAGGTGTTTGGCGCCGGAACGGCGGACGACATTGTTTATTTCGCGATGGAGTTCGTCGAAGGCACTGATCTGTCGGAGATCATCCATAAGAAAAAGGAAGCCGGGGAATCATTTACTCCGGAAGAAGCCGCCGGCTATATCATCCAGGCGGCGCGTGGTTTGGCGGAAGCCGCCAAGCACAACATCGTCCATCGCGACATTAAGCCGGCCAACCTGATGGTGACCAGCAAGGGCGTGGTCAAGATCGCCGACTTCGGCATCTCGAAGATCGCTGGCGAGACGGGCATGACCATGACCGGTACGGCGGTGGGTACGCCGTCGTATTGCTCGCCAGAACAGGGTCGTGGCGACGTCGTCGATCCGCGCGCGGACTTGTATTCCTTGGGCGTGGTTTTTTACGAGCTGTTGGCGGGCCGTAAGCCGTTTGATGGCACCACCGCCAATGCTCTCATTTATCAGCACAACTATCAAGAACCCAAACTGCTGAGCGAAGTGGTGCCGGGCCTGCCCGATGCCTACCAAGCGGTGTGTCTGAAGTGCCTGATGAAGGATCCGACCGGTCGTTACGCCGATGCTGCCGAACTGGTCGCTGACCTCGAGCGAGTGCGCGACGGCAATATGTCGATGACGGCAGTGTTCCAGGCACGCTTCGGCACCGGCGCCGATGCGGCGATGGCCAAATACTTGGGCGTAAAAAAGCATTGGTGGGTGAAGTGGGCGCTGGCGGCGTCGTTCATCGCCATCTTCGGCGGGGGAGGACTGTATTATTGGCAGGCCGGGGCCCAGGAGCGCTTGGTCGAAATGCGTCGGCACAAAGATGCGCTGCACGATCTCGATGCTGCCAAGCCCATTCCCATCGGCGCGGCGAGCAACCTGGCGTGGATCGCTGCCCGTGATTCGCACGATGCGGATCTCGTCCGCTGGCAGGCGAAAATCATCCGCGTTGCACCATTGCAAACCTCGCTAGCGGCTCTTGACCTGCCAGCCCTGCCGGACCAGGCAACGCACGTCCGCGCGCGCAAGGATCTCACTGCCTATACCGAGGAAGTCGGTAAAGGTGACGACGTCACGCGCTGGGAAGCGCGCCTCGCCGCCACCGATGCGCGCAGCCGCGTTCTGCGCGTTGATCTAGCGCGGGATATCGATGCCATCGAAACGTTGTCGGGCCCGCTGCGCGAACGTGTGCGGCCTGGGGTCGAAGAACTCACTCGCTTGGTCGGCGCCGATGATGCCGATGCCCATCGTTGGAATGCCCGTCTGGCGGCCACCGAGGAAGAGATCACCGCCTGTCGGGTACGTGGTGAGCAGCTGGCGGCGGCGGCCGTGCTGACAGAGGCCCACGCGCAACAGCTGAGCACTGAACTCACGCGGCTGACGGCGCTCACAAGTGTGCAGGATGCCAGCGTCGTGCAGTGGAGCGCTGTTCTGGCGCGTGCCGCTCAACAGCTGGCGGCCTTGCGCAGCACCCTGGGCAGCGAACTCGATCGCGAACGTTGGCTGACGGTGGCGCAGCAAGAAGCGATTGGTCCCTACTTGGCCAATTACCGGGCGCAGGTCGCCGCCGGTGAGCCCCGTCTGGTAGCTTGGGCACAGCGTTTGGATGAATCGGTAAAACGCGTCGCCGCCTTACGTAAATCATTAACGATAAAGTTGGCAAGCACCGATGCTCTGTTGTCGGAAGTCGCCATCGATGAGGTGAGCGTGCAGCTGAAAGATTACGCGGTGTTGGTGGCTACCGATGATGCGCAATTGGCGTTGTGGTCCGATCTCATCCAGCGTCAACGCGCGGCTATTGATGGCGACCGTGGCGTGTTGGTGAAGTTGGAGAAGTCTGATGCCAAAAATCATCCGACCATCCTTGATCTGGTCGCTTGTGACCAGGCGATCATGCGCCTGGATGCACGCGGGGCCCTGGCCGCCGACCGTAAGAGTTTCTATCTGCGGCGTCTGGCCGAAGAAAAAGCCTATGAGGACAACCTACGTGCCGAGTTGAAAGAGCGTGAAAACGATCAGGCGCTGACCACGGCTCAGGAAACCATCGACAAGGTCAACGCTCTCGATGCCATCGCTGGGCACCAAGATGCCGAAGTGAAGCGTTGGCATGAGCGCCTGACCCGCTATTACGCCTTGCACGAAGCCCTCGTGGCGCTCGATAAGCCAGTTGCGTTGCCGCCCCAGGCGGTCGAAAATCTAGCCGCTTTTGCATTGCTGGTCAGTCACAACAACACCGACCTCGCCCATTGGACCGCCAAGCTGCAACGTGTGCAGCAATTGACCGCGGCGCTGGCGGGTACGGAATTAGTGCAGCCGCTGCCGTCGGGGGCCTTAGCCAATGCCACAGAATTGGTTGAACAGTGGCTGGGTGCCGACGAACCCGTGGCGCGTGCATGGTTGGCGAAGGCGACCAAAGTCACCGGCCTTCGCCACAAACTCGAACAGTTGTTTGCTACTGCTCCTGGCTCGACCTTGCCTACCAATCAGGTTTTGCCCAACCCTGGCGCGGTGGCGCGTGAAGCGGATGAGCTGGTGGCGTTGACCGGTAACAGTCAATCCGAGGTCCAGCATTGGCAGTACCGGGCGCACATGCTGGTTGGCCCGGGACGGCCGGCGTGGGCTACTGCCTATGAACGTGATGCTTATGGGTTGTATGCCGAACTGTCCATTACCGGCGTGACTCAGCGTTTGCGGTGGATTCCAGCGGGAACGTTCACCCTCGGTTCACCGGGCGATGAGCCCAACCGTGACGATGACGAACCTCTTATCCATGGTGTAACCTTGACCAAGGGCTTCTGGTGTGCCGATAGCGAGTGCACGCAAGCGCTGTGGATGGCCATCATGGGTAGCAACCCGAGTCGTTTTGCGCTCGCCTCGGACGCCGCTGATCGTCCGGTTGAACGAGTGAGTTGGCATGATGTACAGGATTTCCTCAAGGCCCTAGCGGCGAAAATACCGTCTGGCGAATATCCACGTTTGCCCAGCGAAGCCGAATGGGAATACGCCTGTCGCGGGGGTGGCGCTGGGCCGTTCACCACGGGCGCCGGTGATCTGGACATGTCGCAACTTGATAAGCTGGCGTGGTTCGGTTTACGCGACGGCACGCGCGGGGTGCGCCGGCGTGAGCCTAATCGCTTCGGGTTGTTTGATATGCACGGCAATGTCTGGGAGTGGTGTCAGGACAAGTACGGTAGCTATTCCGCTGCTGAAACCATTGATCCGGTCGGCCGCCAAGAAGAAACGTATGTCGCACGCGGTGGTTCGTGGGCTGATTCGGCGAAGCACTTGCGCGCGGCCAACCGCCTCGCTGTGCGCGCTGATCTGCACACCCTCTATGTTGGGTTCCGTTTGTTGATCCCAGCCCAATGGTTGAGCGGAAAAGAACCTCAACGCCCAGGCAGCGGTGACCTGTCACAACGCTGAAGACTTCTCTTGCCGGGTAAGAAACGACTCGAATCCGGCTTTGTCCTGTGGTATACTTGGTGAGATGAACCCATTGCCCATTTTTTTCTGGAGGCGGTTAGCTCTGCGGATGGTCGCTATGGGGATAGTGTGGGCGAGCGTGGCGGTTGCCAGTGAGCCGGTGAGTAGCAGTCCGCTGCTGCCGGAAGATTCCCGGCCACTCATGCGCTTGGGCATAACGCCGTGGCAGAAATCCGCATCGGTGGATGAGATGCGCGAGCAGTATCGTCCGTTGTTGGCGTGGCTGGGTGATCAAATCGGCTATCATCTGGTGATCGTCGGCGGACGCAGTTACGAAGACATGACCGAGCTCGTAGCTGATGGCAGTATCCAGTTGGCGGTATTATCGCCGGTCCTCTATGCCCTGGCGAAAAGAAAGAATCCGGCCATTGAATTGATCGCGACAGAGCTCAAGTGGAACGAGTCGCGAACGGCGCTCATTGATTCCTACGAGGGGTTCATCGTCAGCCTTAAAGATCGTGCTGATATCGTCACTCCTGCAGATTTAAAAGGCAAACAGTTGGGCTTTGTGAACGAACAGTCCACCAGCGGTTGGTGTTATCCGCATGCCCAGCTGCTAACTGTCGGCATTGATGTGCGCCACATGGCCACGGTCTACTTTCTCGGCAGTCATCCGCGGGTGACGGATGCGATTGTCGCCGGCAGTGTCGATGCCGGAGCGACCTGGGATTATAATCTGGCAGAGGCGGTACATAAGCACGGCGACGTGTTCAAAGTCATTCTGCGCACTCCGCGAATCCCTAATATCTGCCTGGTGGCGCATACCAGTATTCCATCAGCATTGCGCGCGCGCATCCGTGCCCTGCTGGTGATGGCCCCAGCCGAACAGTTTGCCAAGACCCCCATGCAGGGTTATGTCGAGAGACCGGATTCTTTTTATGACGTGGCGCGCACACTGATCGACAGTGACACATTGCTTACGGGAAGCGCTCCGTAATGCACCTACGCCTGAAGCTCTTGGCACCCACCCTGCTTGCCGCTTTTTTAGCCGTGGCAGGTCTTTCCGGTATGTCGGTGTTGGATCATCGGCTGGCTGAGGCGGCCGCACACGATCGCGACATGCGCGTGCGCACCGCCATCGCCGATGCAGTACAGGAGCGTCAGCAGCAAACGTCCAACGCCGCCAATCTCTTAGCGCGCAACGGGCGATTTATTAATGATGTCGCCGTCGGCCAGCTAGATCACATCACCGATGCCTTGACGCCGGTGCACAATGAATTGGGCATTTCCTTCCTGGCCGTTTACGACCGTACTGGCCGGATCATGGTGCGTGGCGATCATCCAGAAATATTTGGCCATACCGATACCTTGCTACCGGTCATCCGTGACTGCCTGGCCGGACGCTCGGCCGAGAGCTGTCTGATCGAGCATGCTGGCACGGTGATGGTGGTGGCGCTGCGGCGTTTGGAATCGCTGGGCACGGCCTTGGGCGTGCTGGTGGTAGGGATAAAGATTGATCAGGAATTCATGGATACTTTCATTGCTGAACATGGCGTATACCTGGTCACTGAAAGTCATGATAGGGTGATCTTGGCCTCGCGTGGCTGGCATCAGGAATGGCCGGAAACCGGTGACTGGGTCGCTGACCGCTTGCCGGTGCCGGTGCTGCTCGATACGGAAATAAAAATAACCTGTTGGCGAAACAGCTCTGGCGATGAGCTTGCCCGGCGTCAACACGTGGCTCTGATCGCCGCTCTGGCGATCGCATCGGCGGGATTGATTTTGATCTCTCATCGCATGATCGCCACCACGGCCGCTTCGTTGGACCACGCGCGCCGGGCTGCCGAAGCCGCCGAACGCCGGGTAGCCGAAATCGAAGCCCGTCGCAATGAAGCATTTTTACAGGGCATGATCACTGATTCGCCGATCGCTTATCTGGTCATCGATCAGATAGCCGGCACGGTCTTATATGCTAATCGCCGCTTCATGACCTTGTGGGGCCTTGATCTTGGCCTTGATGACTTGCGTGGCCGGATGTCGATCGCCGAGCTCGTCCAGCGCTGTGCGCCGCAGGCTAAGGACCCCGAGGCATGGATCGCCAGTACCGCAGCCTTGGCTTCACCGCATGAGCGGGTGGTGATGGATGATGAAGTGGCATTTCGTGACGGGCGCATAGCCCATCGTTTCAGTGCGCAGATCCGTGATGCGAATGATCATTACCTGGGGCGGGTGTTTCTTTTCGAAGACATCACTTCGCGTAAACAGTACGAAGCCGATCTGATCGCCGCTAAAGAGGGCGCGGAAGCGGCCAATCGCGCCAAGAGCGAATTTCTCTCGGTCATGTCACACGAATTGCGTACCCCATTGAACGGCGTCATCGGCTTGGGCCATGTGTTGGCGGATACCCAACTGGACGACCATCAGCGAGAATGCGCCGATACCATCGTCGGCTGCGGGCGGCATTTATTGACGGTAATCAATGACATCCTCGACTTCTCCAAGATCGAGGCGGGGAAGATGTCGGTCGAACTGATCCCATTTTCACCGCGGGCGGTGTTGGCCGAGGTTCACGCCTTGGTCGCGGAACAGGCGCGCGACAAAGGCTTGGAAGTGGTAGTCGAGGCGGCATCCGACTTGCCTGGACGCTTAGCGGGGGACCCGCAACGTATGCGCCAGATCCTGCTCAACTTGTTGTCGAACGCGGTGAAATTCACCGACAAGGGTGCGGTGACCGTCACCGTCAAGACGGTGGCCGAGCGCGTGCAGTGGATTGTTGCCGACACCGGCATCGGCGTAACCCCAGAGGCTCAGGCGCGACTTTTCGCCCCGTTCATCCAGGCTGATTCCTCGACCAGTCGCCGTTTCGGCGGCACCGGTCTGGGGCTCGCCATCAGCCGCCGCCTGGCGGAATTGATGGGTGGCACGATCACGCTCCTCAGTCGCGGCGGACTCGGCTCCAGTTTCACCGTCGACTTGCCGTTGCAGCTGCCGGGCACGACGACGATACGTCGCGACAGCAGTTCGAACGCCCACGCCAATCAGACCTTTGCCGGTTTACGGGTGTTGGTGGTGGAAGACGACGCGGTCAACCGTTTGGTGGCACAACGTCTGCTGGGGACCTTGGGCTGCATCACCGAGCTAGTCGAAAATGGCGAAGCCGCATTGCAGCGCTTTGGCTTGCGTCTGCAAGGCATGCCCTTGGACTTGATGATCATGGATGTGCAAATGCCAGGTATGGATGGGCCCGATTGCGTTCGCGAATGGCGGGCCCGCGAAGCGCTGACCGGCTTGCCTCGTTTGCCGGTGATCGCCCTCACCGCATCCACCCACGAAAAGGATCAAGAGGCGTGTGGTGCAGCGGGCATGGATGGTTTTCTCGCCAAGCCCATCGAGCCGATGGCCATGAGTAAAGAAATACGCCGCTGCCTGGGGCTGGCCGCGGCACGTAGTTCATGAAGACCATGGTAATCCTCGGTGTCTGGCTGCTGAGTGGGGTGCTCGCTGCCGCTGAAAATGCCCGCGTCGCACCCGTGATCACGCCCATAGTCTTTAACGTCCCTGGAGTCGCCGCCGTCGCCGTGGTACACGGGCCGAAGACCGCCTTGTGCGTGCAGTTCGGCAATCAACGTCAGCGGGAATTCGACGGCGTGTTCACGACTTTGTACGCGAGCCTGGTGGCAGGGAATACTCCGGGGAATGGCCCACCGGATGCGGTCTTTCTGCTCGGTCATGGCTCGGGGGTGTCCATCAATGGAGAGCCCATCAGCGCGCATCTGCGGGCCAATCGAGAGTTCTATGAGACCTTCGGTGGTACCCGCAAAGCTGCGCGCATCACGTGCATGGTGATCGCCTCATGCTCAAAAGGCTCACCCGTACAAATGTCAGCGATGCGCGATGGCTTGGGCTATTATCCAACCTGGCGGGTGGCCACTGCCGAGCGTTCTTATGCTACCAAAACGAGCGTGGCCGCCGCTTTCGCCGGCATTGCCGAACGCACCGATCGCGATTCATTCCGCGGCATCTGGCGGTGGGGACGCGATCCGGATCTCGTTGGTTCGCTCGGCGAAGTAGGGATCGAGGGCGCCAAGGGCGGTATGCAATATTTCACCCTCGCGGGGCCCTAGACAGGATCGCGTATGGCTGGTAGCTCAACGCTGTTGCCAGCGCACCCGCTGGCGATCAACGACTGGTACGACCTGGCCACTGCGCAGATCGGCCATGGTCGAATCTTCGTGGCATAACTGTGCTCGCCACCAAGTCAGGGTAATAGCGGTCAGGGCTTCGCCCATCCACGGCTCAGGAACTGGCTCACCGGCAAGGCGGGCGCCCTGTCCGGCGCTGAAGGCCGAATGGTGGGCATTGCTGAGCACCGCCAGGAAAGCCTTACCAGTGGGTAGCAGCTGCCACAGTTGTTCGCGCCAGGCCGGGTTGCGTTCGATGCCATCATCGGCATTCAAAAAGGCCGGCTGGTAGTCCTGGCTGCCGATCATCACCAGGGTCGGGCGTCCGGCGGCGCTCGTGTCGGGCGGTACGCGCCCCGGGCCAGGTGGCGAGAGAGCAAGAAAAGCCAACGGTCGCTTATCGCAAACCCCTGGAATGCCGTAATCGACGCCGGCGACGGCAAGAGCGGTCCACGCGCCATATGAGTGCCCGCCAACGCCGATGCGTGTGGCATCCAACGTGCCGTGGAAATCCGTCAACTGGTTTTGGATCGCTGGCAGTAGATCGATCAGTCGACCGATGAGACGCGGTCGGCCTGCCAGTATAGCTGGGTCAGCGGCGGCTTGTCGGGCAGCGGCCGTAAAGCCGAAAAAACCCGCGGCCCGCAGGGTTTGCGTGTCGCTACCAACATGTGTCGGTTGGATCACTACGAAGCCCGCCGAAGCCCAGGCTTCGGCCAAGGGCCAATAGCCCTCACGCGAACCGCCGAGCCCGTGGCTGAAAATGATCACCGGGCAAGGCCCGCTGGCATGGAGCGGCGCCCGCACGCGCAGCTCGACCGCCTGACCGTCCACTACCACAGTCATATCCCAAGCATGATTGGGGGACACCGCCTCAGCGCCAAAAAGTGTCGACCGGGTCATCAGCCAAAAGGTCACGGCGATAAGGCAGACGTGGCTACGCATGCGTCGTGGTGGCGGCTGCCGGAATGGTCGCCAATAGGCGCTGCCACTGCTGCGGCTCAGCTTTCGCGGCAGTAGGAATTTCGATCAGCGTCACCTGGCCGGGTCCGTGCGGTTTCCACGCCACCGCAAAACGTGCATCGTGGTGACCGGTAAAGGCGGTGATCACCGGTACCCCAAGACCCGCCGCCAGGTGATGGCCGACACTGTCATAACTGATGGCAAGATGGCAGACGGCACAGGCCGCTGCCCATCCACCAATCGTGCCATGGAAACGAATCACCGCGGCCTGGTTCAATTGGCCGGGAAGCAGCGAGGCGACGGCTTGGCCGAGGCCCTGTGCGCTATCATCGAGATCGACGGCGCTCCAGCCGACGGCTGCCAACAGCTCATCGCTGCTGGCCAGTTCCGCCGCGCCAAAGCCGCGATCGAGCAGCACTCGCCAGCCCTGGGCCCGCAGGTGGCGCAAAAGTTGGACTTCGGCGGCGCGCGGCAGGGCTTTCGCTGGATTTCCACCGTGATCGAGTTTCACCGCTGCTAGCGGAACTGGGCCGAAGGCCGCCGCTAATTCACGGCTGAGCTGGCGTGTCGGTGCGTCCAACAAGGTGCGTGGAGCGCACGCGGGTGTCGGCGGCAGGGCTAGACGAGCGCAGAGAAATGCGTCGAGAGCAACGGCCAGGCTTTGTTGTTGGCCATCGGGAATGATGTTTTCCCACAACAGATAGCGCGTTGGATCGGCGATCACGGGCAAGATGCCGAGCTGATCAAGGCGTGAATCGGGGGCGACCACCAGTTGCGGGGCTTCGGTGGCCACCGCGTCGGCCACCGCCAACCAGCTCGCCAGGCGTTCGCGCAGCGGACCGCGTCGGCCATAGGCCACGGCGCGTACGCGCACGTTGGTAAAACCGCCGATCAGGGCCTGCAACTTGCCGTCACCCAGCACGACAAGTTCTGCCTCAGGATAGGCTTGGCGCAGCCGTTGCAGTACGACGGTGGTCAGCAGCAGGTCAGCGCCGATGGTGACTCGCGACAAGATCACCACGCGCTGTGCCTGCGCTGGTGCTTGCGGCGGTGAATGGCGGGCGGATTGATAGCGCGCGTGCAGGCTGGGTTCGTCGGTAATGGCGACCTCGCGCAAGCGTTGGTGCAGGTGTGGTTCGCGGCTGGCGATACGCCAACACAAGTGCGCGAACCAGCGCGCATAACCGGCTCGGCCAGCCGCGGTGAAGCCGTCGTTCAAAGGCTCGACCAGGCCGGCGAAGAGGGCGCTGAGGCCGGCGCTGCGCTCATGGTCGTCGGTGCTGTCGGCGGCATCGGCAAGCGTATCAACATGGGCAAAGGTCGGATGATGAGGGTCGGCAAGCGCCTGCTCCACAGCCGCAGGATCGAGGTCAGCGAGCCAGGTGAGACAGGCAGCAGCATGCGCAGCGGGCGACGTCATAGGCCGGCAGCCTGCCGCTGTTGGCGGCGGGTACCAGATGTGAGGTTGGGAATCAACTGCTGTGGTTGGCTTTGAGCTTCGAAGCTGGTCGCTGGTCGCTGGTCGCTGGTCGCTATGCTTGGCCGTCATGCGCTTCACAAAAATGCACGGCTGCGGTAATGACTACGTCTATATCGATGCCTGGGGCGAAGACTTACCCAGTGACGCGGCGGAGATGGCGGACTTGGTGCGGCGCATCAGTGATCGGCATACCGGGGTTGGCGCCGATGGGCTGATCATCATCGGACCGGCGACCGGGGCCGACATGCGCATGACCATGTACAATGCCGACGGCAGTCAGTCTGAAATGTGCGGCAATGGCATTCGCTGCGCCGCAAAATTAGCTTACGATCACAAGCGCGTGCGCAGCTCGACCATTGCCTGCGCCACCGGTGCCGGACGTTTGGAAGTGGAGCTCCTGTTTGGCAATCGCAAGGAGGTCATCGGTGCTTCGGTGATGATGGGACGGCCCCGCTTAACCCCAGAGCAGGTGCCGGTGATCCATCCTGGCCCGGGCCCCAAACTGCGCCTGCGGTTAGCCATC
>JAYVTR010000451.1:0-6590 GCA_043788625.1 Planctomycetota bacterium | reverse complement strand
GACGAGCCCACGGCGGTGCTGACGCCGCACGAAGTCGATGACCTATTGCCGGCCATACGCCGTTTGGCTGCCGCGGGCACGACCGTGCTGTTCATCAGCCACAAGCTACACGAAGTCGAACGCGTCTGCGATGAGCTGACGATTTTACGGCATGGCACGGTGGTGCATCAGGGTCAGGCTGCGGCATTGAGCCGAGCGCAGATGGCCGAGTTGATGGTCGGCAGCAACATTGTCTTGCCCAAGCTCACGCCACGCGTGGCGGTGGATTCGCCGGCGGTGCTGCACATCAACGATCTCACTGTGCCGGCGCACTTGAGTCATGTATCGTTCAGCGTGCGCGCTTACGAAATCGTTGCGATCGCCGGCGTCGACGGCAACGGCCAAGCGCCATTGGTACGTTGCGTGTTGGGTCTGGATCCGCATCCGGCAGTAGTCACACCGGGGATAGCCGTGCATCAACGTTTATCCGGGCACTCACGTTTGGGCGTCATTCCGGATGATCGCCAACACCAAGCCCTGGTCATGGGGCTGTCGATTGAACAGAACCTGATTCTCAAAGATCATCGCCGGTCACCATTTTCGTATTACGGCTGGTTGTGCTTTGCCGCCTGGCGAGCCCGGGCGCATGAGTTGATGGAACGTTTTTCGGTACGCGCTGCCGGACCCGCGGCGGCGGTGTCGTCGCTGTCGGGCGGTAATCAGCAGAAGGTCGTCATCGCCCGGGAATTGCAGTACCAACCCTCGTTGATTGTGGCGGTGAATCCAACCCGCGGCTTGGATGTGGCGGCCAGTGCCGAAGTCATGACGCGCCTGCTCGCAGCTCGTGACGGCGGGGCTGGCGTGCTGCTGGTGCATCACGATCTCGATGAACTGCTGGCAGTGGCGGATCGCGTGCTGGTGCTGTTTAATGGCCAGGTCATTGATAGCGGATGGCCGCAGTGTGCACGAGAGCATATCGGACGTCTGATGCTGGGGGTGGCGTGAACCTCAGTCTCTTGCGTAACCGTCCGAGCATCAGTGAGCCGCTGTTGGCGGTGGGGGCGGCGGTGATCGCCATGGCCGTTGTCCTGTGCGGCCTGGCGCTGGTTGGTTATGCGCCGAGCAAAGTGTTGACCATCGCTTGGGCTGGAGTCGCCGGTTCACCCCTGCGTCTGGCTATTTGCGCACAGGAAGCCGTGCCCCTGCTCCTGTGCGCGTTGGCGGCGAGTTTGGCTTTCCGTGCCGGGGTATTGAACATCGGCATCGAGGGGCAATACCTGCTGGGCGCGGTTACCGCAGTCGGTGTACTTACCGGGGGGGTGAGTGGTGCCGGAATGCCGTGGCTAGCGCTGCTTGCGGGAGCCTTGGCGGGCGCTGGTTGGTGTGCCATCGCCGTGCTGCTTGAACGCGGCCGTGGGGTACCGTTGGTGTTGTCCACCATCCTGCTCAACGTCATCGCGGTGTACGTCCTTGGCATGCTGGTGCAGGGGCCGCTGCACGACCCGCTGACGTCGGCACCACAGAGCGCCGTGGTAGCGGAGGCGAGTCGGTTGCCGGTCCTAGTTGGCGGATCCGGTTTGCATATCGGTGCATTATTGGCCATGGGCGGTGCGTTCGCATTGTGGTTGGTGCAACGTCGCACCGTCCTCGGCTTCGAATGGCAGGTCATCGGTTTGAATCGCACTGCCGCGCGTTTTGCCGGTATGCCGGTGGTGCGGCGTGAGTTGACGGCGGCTTTGGGCAGCGGTGCCATCGCCGGCGTAGCCGGCGCCATGCAGGTGGCGGGAGTGTCGTTTTTCTTATCGACCGATGCGCCGAGTTACGGTTATGTCGGTATCGCTGTGGCCCTGCTCGGGCGCTTACATCCGCTGGGGGTGATCCCGGCAGCGATCTTCTTCAGCGGCCTTGATCTGGGTTCGCGTCAACTCGAGCGCCGTCTGGGCATTGCCCATGACATCGGCACCATCACCAAGGGTTTGGCCTTGGTCACGGTCTTAGTGGTCGGAGCGGTCAGTGCGCGGGCTGCGTATAAAAAAGGTCGCTCATGATCAACGAGTGGCTGGCCATCACCATTGCCGCCCAGGCGTTGACCGCCGCTACGCCGTTGGCGTTGGCTGGCTGCGGTGAGCTGGTCGCCGAACGGGCTGGCCTGCTCAATATCGGCATTGAAGGCATGATGCTCAGCGGTTGCGTCAGCGCTTTCGCGATCACCGCGGTCACTGGCAACGGCTGGCTCGGTCTTCTTGCCGGCATCGGCGCGGCGATGCTCATGGGGGTGGTGTTCGCGCTGATGGCGATTAATGCCAAGACCGATCAGATCGTCGCTGGCATGGCCATCAACTTGCTGGCGGTGGGTGCCAGCGGTGCAGCGTGGCGTTTTCTGCAAGATCATCAGCTGACCGATATCGACGCTTCTGCTGGCTTCACCCGGCCATGGATCAATTCAACATCATTGGTTGAGCTGCCGTTGCTCGGGCCGTTGCTTTTCAATCAATACGGCCTGACCGTGATCACGCTCGGCCTGCTGCTGGTGATATGGTGGAGCCTGAGCCGGACGCGGGCAGGGGTGGTCATCCATGCCTTGGGTGAGGCACCCGATGCCGCCGCCGCCGCCGGCGAACAGGTGCGTTATTGGCGCTGGGCAACGGTGCTGTTCGCGGCCGGTTGCGCCGGGGCGGCAGGAGCTTTTTTAAGTATCATGCGCACGCATGCCTTCGTGCCCGAGATGACCGGAGGCAAGGGCTTCGTGGTTTTGGCGTTGGTAATGTTCGGCCGTTGGCAGATCGGTTGGCTGGCCGCTGGCTGTCTGTTGTTCGGAGTGACCGACAGCGTGCAGCAGCAATTGCAAAGCCTGCCCGGCAGCCGTGCCTGGCCATATCAGGCATTCCAGGTCTTGCCCTACGTTGTGGCGCTTACCGCTGTCGCCTGCCTTAGCCGCTCTGCTCCTGGCCCAGCGGCTTTAGGCAAGCCGTGGCCGGCCGAGCGCTAAACTGGCTCTGGCAGGCATGTCCAAATCAAAGAACCCTGCTTAAAACAGCGCCAGCCATACATATGCCAGGCGCTGGAATCCTTACATGGCACGCACTATGTAAGGATTCCAGCCACTCGGTTCCGCGGTCGCCGCGCACCTGTCCAAATCAAATAACCCTGCTTAAAACGGCGCCAGCCATTGTAAGAATTCCAGCAACGCAGTTCCGCGGTCACCGCGCACCTGTCCAAATCAAAGCAACCTGCTTAAAACGGCGCGAGGCATGCATATGCAAGGCGCTGGATGACGAAGCATGGCAGGCGCCATGTAAGGATTCCAGCAACGCCGCAGATGCGTGGCTCGCGCCGTTTTAAGTCGAGAGGCGGAGGCGCATTATGGCGGTAAATGTGGATCCGCGGCCAACTTCACTGGTCACTTGCAGATCACCGTCCATGAGTGCCAGCAACGAGCGCGTAATCGCCAATCCTAAACCCGTGCCGCCGTGCCGTCGCGCATAAGTGCTGTCGAGCTGGCGAAATTTTTCGCCCAAAAGGGGAATGTTCTCGGCAGAGATCCCCGGCCCGGTATCGCTCACCGACAAGTGGATCTCGGCCTTGCCGTCTTGTGCATTGAAGCACGACAAACGGACCGTCACGCGACCGACTTCGGTGAACTTGAGGGCATTGGCCATGAGATTGGTCAGCACTTGGCGAATGCGCGCTGGGTCGGCATAGACGCGTTTGGGCATGCCTTCCGCAACCTCGCTCAGCAGCATGAGCGATTTCTTGTCGGCTTCCGGATGCAGCAGGGCGACCACATTGGCCACTACTTTCTCGAGATCAGTGGGGCGTGGTTCAAGACGCAGTTTGCCGGCGTCTAGTTTGGTGAAGTCGAGGATATCATCGATGATCGCCAGCAGAGAACGCCCCGATAGACTGACCGTTTCTGCATACTCACGTTGCATGGCATTGAGGGGAGTGGCGATCAGCAGCTCGATCATGCCGATCACCCCGTTCAATGGCGTACGCAACTCATGGCTCATGGTGCCAAGAAATTCGGCTTTCGCCTGATTTGCATTTTCGGCGTTATGCTTGGCCAGTTCAAGTTCGGTGAATTGCTGGGCTATCGCCGCGTCGCGCTTACCAACTGCACGCGCCATGCGGTTGATCGAGGCTGCCAAACATCCCAGTTCGTCTTCACGGGAATGATCCAATCGTACATTGAAATCACCGCGACTGACGCGATCAGTCGCGAGGACGAAACTGCGGATGGGTTCAGCAATCTGCTTACGTAAAATATAGGCGACGATCAGTAATTCGAGGATCAGCGAGCCAACCCCCAACAGCAGGACGGTATAGGTGGTGGTAAGCGCATTATGCACCAACAGCGTCTTGGGATGAACCGTGACGAAATACCAGTTCGGGCCTTCGATCCGCGTGATGCCGAGAAACGCAGTGCCATCAGGGCTTTCCATCACTGTGGTATCGGTGGTATGAAGCACGGCATCTGCCATCGCTACCAATGGTGGATCCTGCAGATTATCGACGTGCAGGTTGCCCCCGGCCTGGGCGATGCGTTCTGATAGTTTGGGGTGAGCGATGAGGTGCCGGTCGTGATCGATGATGAAGTTCCACGCGCCGGTAGCCCGATCGCCATCGGTGCGACGGATCAAATCCGATAAGGCCACATCCTGGCCGGCCGACATGAGCCAGCGTCCATTTAAGTCACCGGGAGTGACGCAGGATGCCATCCATTCTTTGGCGCCCTCATCGAAATAGACCGAGGTCCAAAAAGTACTGCGCTGAGGATTTTTTTGCGGAGTCGATCGCCACACGGTTTCGTAGGCATAGATGTCGGTATCACGGGTGGCGCTGCCTCCCCAGTCGGCGCTCTTGCAGAAGTTGATCGACAGCTGTTCGGGCATGTTGATGAAAGCGCTGAAGAAGCGGTTGCTCAATATCGGTCCCCACTGATCGAGCAGCTGCCAGCCGACCAGGAAGCGCCGCCGTAGATCAGCGGTGAGAACCACATCATGGCGTAAAAAAGCTGTGGCATGATGGTGATAATCGTTGAGTTCGGGACGGACACGAATCAAGCCGTCGGCTTCGCACACGAAGATGCGTTCGAATTCAGCCTGCGGATCCTGATCACCCAGTACTGCCATGCGGCGCATGAAATCGTCACGCACCATCACGGTCTGACGTTCGGCAAGTTGGAACTGGTCACTCTCAGCGCGACCCCGCACCTCCATGTAATGACGTAGATCCGTCTCCGTCGCGTTACGCAAGGCCGCATACATGTATATGTAGCTCAAACAGGTCGCGGTAATGATCACCAGTGCAATGCGCACCGCCATGGTGCCCAAAGCGGTTCGCGCCAATGAGCGGCGTGGTATGGCCGACTGCGGATCACTAACCGTGCCAATAGCATTTTTTTGCGGATCAGCTGAATCGGGCACAGGAACGACCATTTTAATAAGCATAAATACCCTAAGGAAATAGCGGGGTCAAGAAGTGAAAGCAGACACCTGTAAAAAAAATCCTGTCTTCCTGCATCCCGCTCAACCACCACAATTGTGGGGTCCGGAGTTGCTATGACCCAGCCTGATTGGATCTCCCCCAACATAATTCAGCGTAATCGCTTGCCGGCCCATGTGCCGCTGCATGCGTATACCGATGTGGAATCGGCGCGAACCGGCTGCGGAGCGCACGAGCAAAGTCTGGACGGGGCATGGAACTTTGCCTTGTTTCGTTCGCCAGCGCATTGTCCGGCCGATTTCCATCTACCGCAATTCAATGACGCCGCGTGGGGTGCGATGCCGGTGCCGGGCACATGGCAAATGCCCGGCCTCACAGATCTGCAGGGCTTTGACCGACCTTGCTACCACAACATTCGTTATCCGATCCCGTCCGAGGCTCTGGCCCTGCCCGAGGTCAATCCCACCGGCTGCTACCGCACGACTTTTTATACCCCTGAGGGCTGGACCGGGCGGCACATTACTTTGCAGTTCGATGGCGTCGACAGCGCTTTCCATGTGTGGCTGAATGGGGTCGAAATCGGTTTTTCAACCGACTCACGCCTGCCGGCTGAGTTTTCCTTAAGCGGATTCCTGCGCCCGGGGGCCAATGTCCTGGCTGTGCGCGTGTACCGCTGGAGCCACGGTACCTGGTTGGAAGACCAGGATATGTGGCGTCTGGCCGGTATTCAGCGCAGCGTGCGCTTGCTTGCCAAGCCGGTGGTCCATATCGCCGATTTCAGCGTGCGCGCGGAGTTGGATGAGTGTTATCACGACGGCACATTGCGCTGCGAAGTGCGCGTTGGTGGTTTGCCACGCAGCCGCATCCGCGACTGCCGGGCTGAACTGCATTTGTTTGATGCGCAGGGGCGCTCAGTGTTCAGCACCGCACCGACGGCGACGGGTTATGAATCCGGGGTGTATGCGGGTCGCGATGTGCACCCGGTGATCGTGGCTCCGGTGATCGCGCCATTGAAGTGGACAGCCGAGACGCCCAATCTCTATCGTTGCGTGGTAAGCCTCTTTGATGGCAGCGGTACACTGGTCGATGCTGAGGCCTGCGATATCGGTTTCCGCACGGTGGTGATTCGCGACGGACAGCTGCTGGTCAATGGTCAGGCGGTGAAG
>JAYVTR010000450.1:0-4431 GCA_043788625.1 Planctomycetota bacterium | reverse complement strand
TCGCCGTATTCGTCTATGATGTGGCCACCGGCAACGTGCTCGAACACTGCGCGACCCATGAATGGCTGCAGCAGCCGCGCACGCCCATCAGTGAGGAGATCACCCGTATCACCGGCATCACCAACGAACTGGTGGCGGGAAAGAGCATCCCCAGCGAGGCCGTCAATGAACTGCTCAAGAGCGCCGACCTGATCCTCGCTCACAACGCCAAGTTCGACCGCAGTGTCATGGTACAGCGCTTTCCGGCAGCCGGAGAAGTCACCTGGGGCTGCACCCTGAGCCAGATCGCATGGACGGGAGGGTGCGGGAAATCACTCGGCTCGCTCGCCCGCGACCATGGATTCTTTTTCGATGGCCACCGTGCCCGCGCCGATGTGGAGGCTCTGGTCAAGATCCTGATGATTGATCCGGCTGTGGTCGGTAGAACCACCGCGTATCTGGCCGAGATCATCGCTGACTTGGCTCAGCCGATGCAATTTTGCGCCTTGGAAACGCCGTTCTCGGCCAAGGATGATATCAAGGATCGCGGCGGTTATTTCTGGAATGCGACCACCAAGCGCTGGTGTACGATCCTCAGCCACACCGCTCTCACCGACGAAGCCCAGTGGTGGGCCACATTGGGCAAAGCCCACCGCGGCACCAGCGTCTCTTCTGGCATCATTCCCACCCACAAACGTTTTGACACGCAGTTCGTGCCTCTACTGGCCCAGGTCAAAACCGCCTAAACCGTACGTACCAGAAATAGTTCTGGGAAGTTGCATAGTGCATCGGCTTGCAGGCCATTGATTGCAAAATCATAGCTCATGTGCGGCATGCGGCATGTTGACCGGCTTCGATTCAGCCGAGCCCGCTTCGCGTAGATAGACCGAGAGGAACACCATGGCGACGAGGGAGAGAAATTCACTCTGCCAGTTCTGCATCGACTCGAACCAGAAACGTGCCGACGCGGCGTAGCCCCATAAATTGGTGGCGACCTCATGGTGCCAAGCACGCTGGTCATTTTCATCCATCCAGCCCCCGACCAGATGCAAACTCCAAGAAGCGAGGAATAGCAGCAAGAAAGTCGTGCCGAGCGAGTGCCGGTACCAAGCCGCCCACCAGCCGCCGGCTCGCGCCGGCCAGGGCGAATCGGCCGTTACCGGTACCTCAGGCACGTCCGGAGCATCGGGGTCATGCGATTCCGACGAGCCCTTCTGGAAGAGGAAGACGGTCAGCATGACGAAGAGACCCATCTGCAGAAATTCGCTCTCCCAATTTTCTCCGGTGGCTTCGATAAAATGCCCAGTGCACAAGTAAGTACCGAGCTCCACCGCCGTTTGTCCGTGCTGTACCCGGTCCTCGTTGTAGACATCCAGGCCAGTGAACACCTGGACGATCCAGGTGCCAAGGAAGAGGGCGGTGAGAACGAGCGTGAGACTATAGTTGCGGAGGCTACGGATAAAGTTCATGTCTTTGATGAAGCATGAAAGATGCCAGTCGGGTACGAAACCACGCCACTAGCTCAGGCCGGAGCACCGGCGAGGGATTCTTAGTAACCGACACACTGGCAACCGCCACCGCAGCCGAGGGTGACGGAGTCGAGCTCGCATTTTTCACAAGCGTGGGCCGACGGAGCCTTGCGCGTGGCCGCCATCGTCGGGCGAATCGAAGTCATTGAAGAATTTACCAAGCGCTCTGCAGCAGGAACCTGAGATGACACTTCCCATGATCACTACCAGCTATGTTGGCCGCTTTCTTGAACTCGTCGCCAATGGCCGTTGGGAGTACGTGCGTCGGCGGAATGCCACCGCCGTCGTCGCCATCATTGCCACCACTCCGATGGAAGAGCTGCTGTTGGTTGAACAACATCGGCTGCCGGTCAATGCGTCGGTGATCGAACTGCCGGCAGGCCTCGTCGGCGACGAGGATGCCGGCGAGGACCTTCTGGTTGCCGCTGCTCGCGAATTGGTCGAAGAAACCGGATGGCAACCAACCACCTCCCATATCCTTGCCCCTAGCCCGGCATCAGCCGGGCTAACCAGCGAAATCGTCACACTCGTGCGCGCCACCGGATTGCACCGGATCAATGACGGCGGCGGGGTCGCTGGCGAAGCCATCACGGTGCATGCCATCCCCCTGCACGGCATTGCCGCCTGGCTTGTCGAGCAGGCTGGCCGAGGCGTGCTCATCGATCATAAGATATACGCGGCGTTGTGGTGGATCGGACAGGAGAAAAAATCATAAACAGCTCTCACTCCTTACTTGAAGCAAACAATTCGAAGCAAGCAAGTGGCTGAGCCTATAGAAACTCCTCGCGATAAATCCCGACTGTTACTCGTAAAGTACCAATCCACGCCCCAAAAGTGTTATCAATGGATTTACTCTGCAACCATAGCTGGGCAGGGAATCACACAACATTAATTGAGTATTACCGTATATGGTTCATAACACTTCGGCCGTCTAGAAGTGTTATCAACAATAAAGGTTTCGTGCCATGTCCTACAAACTGTCCCTGGCTGCGACTCTCTTAATGACCGTCTGCGCCGCCGGTGCACTCATCGCCGCAGAGCCGTCAGTCTACGAGGGGTTCGACTACCCGGATGGTCATTGTGAGGGTCAGAACGGCGGCCTCGGCTGGGCCGGCCCGTGGACGGATGGCCACAATGCCATCAAGTCGGATGACAAGCTGATCAGCAAGCTGGGGCAGACACCGAAGGCGACCGGCGGCCACTTCGTCACCGCCAATCCCGACTGGGGCGCCAAGCGCGTGCTCAAGGACATGCTTGGCGGCAAGCCGGGGGCGGTTTACATCAGCTTCCTGGTGCGGAACGACACCGGGGTGAAAGAGGAGAACTACGTTTCCCTCAACTTCTGCGCCGGCGAGAAGACCGTGTTTTGCCTCGGTCAGAGCTACTCCGGCGAGAAGTGGAGCCTCGGCGGGATGAAAAATGTCGACTCAGAGGCATCATCGAACAACACCGACACGGTTTTCATTGTGCTCAAGGCGACCTGGGCCGCAGCCGGCTCCAGCAAGGTCGAGGCCTTCTTAGATCCCGACCTAACCCGTGAACCAAAGATTGCCGACATTGCCGCCGACGGCCTCGATCTTCCCCAGGTAGACCGGGTGATGATCGTTGGCAAGAAATCATTCAGTTTCGACGAGATCCGCATTGGTGACTCCTGGGCAGCGGTCTGCCCGGCGAAGTAAGCCTCGGCCGCAATACCTATCTCTAGCACTCCAAGGCCTGCATGCACCCAACTGTCCTCCTCCTCGCCGCCGCACTCGTCGCATCACTAGCCACTGGAGCTGACCTACCGCTTATCGCACACTATCCCATGGATGGCGGAGAACCTTTTCGCGACCAGGGTGGGTTGGGTATTCAGGCGAAGCCGGGAAAAAGCGTGAGTGCCGATCCCGATGGCAAGACCGGCGGTTGCTGGCGTTTCACTGGCAAGCATTGGCTCGATCTCGCGCACGAAGGGAACGAGGTCATTTACGATTTCATCGGCTCGCCGCTGACCCTCGGCATGTGGGTCAACCCCGACGCCCTTCCGCCAGATAAGGGCCATGCCATCCTCTTGTCCAAGCGCATTTCCGGCTGGCAAGGCTACTCCTTCACCGTCGCTTACGAAGCGGATGGTGCGGTCACGCTCTCGACGCAAAATGGACGCGACACGGTGAATGTCCCTTTCGGTCGCCTGAGTAAAGGCGTGTGGACGCACCTTGCATTCACCCATGCGCCAGACGGCGACGTGATCACCTACCGTGATGGCAAAGAAAGCGGCCGTGCCCGTCTTGAAGGCAGTATTTCCAGCAATGACCTGCCGTTGCTCGTCGGTGGCTCTGAGGACAATGGCGGCAAGTCGAAATACACCGGCCGCATCGACGATTTGCGCATGTACGCTGCTGCCCTCGACGCGGCTACGGTCGCCGCCATCGTCGAAGGCAAGCACTTGCCCACCCGGCAGGCGAAGCGCGAAGACATCGCCCCCGACCGCATGCCGGTGGCGCTACGCTTGGTCCGTTTCGACATGGCGCTCGGCTTCCGCAACCGCGACGGCGGCTATCCCGAGATGACGCGGATGACCTGCCGCCGCATCGACGGCGCTGATGTGGTCGACTGGCCGCGGATGTGGGTCGGTGACCGCGAACTGTTTGCCAAGGAGGCCGAAGAGCGGGTACTCTCATTCCGCCGCCTGCACCAAAATGCCGGCCCGGTTTTCCAGCAAGCCGAAGATCCCATCATCCACCCGGGCAATCACTGGTATCGCCCGCTGTGTTGGCTGTGGGGTCAGACGTACACCTACACCACCGACTGCAGTATGCGCGGTGGCGGTAGCGAACTCGAGATCTGGACCTTCCCGCTGCTCATCAAGGCAGCCCAGCCCGGCGGAATCAAGACGGCCAAGCTGACCTGCGATGGCCGGGTGCTGTACGAACGCACCTGGGAA
>JAYVTR010000449.1:0-5298 GCA_043788625.1 Planctomycetota bacterium | reverse complement strand
TCGCCTGATCAGCCGGGCTATTGCCGGTCTTCCGCCGGTGGGCGTGCCGCCCGACACCGCGCCGCTGCCGAACGAACTGACGACGTACGCCTACGACACCGCCAATCGACTGACCCAGCGCGGCTACCCCGACCATCGCGATGATGCCTTCACCTATGATACCGCCAGCCGCCTGACCGAAGCGAGCTCGGCACGCTACGCCAATCAGGTGGCGCGAATCTATGATGCCGCGGGTCGCCTGACCAAGGAAACTTTGTCATTCACAACGCCCAGCGAAGCCGCGGACTTGCCGGTGGGTTATACCTATGACAACGCCAATCGCGTGACCCAGTTGACCTATCCCGACCACTCGCAGGTGCAGCGGGCCTACACTGATCGTAACGAACTGCAGCAGGTCTGGGATGGCGGCGTAACAGTAATCACCCGCGGCTATGATGCCGGCGGTCGTCTGGGAATAACCCAGTATGGCAACGGGCTCAAAGAATTTCGCACCTACACCGCCAATGACAACCTCACGGCGTCGATCGCCACCACCGGCGGCGTTACCAACTTCACTTACACCTACGATGCGAACAAACGTAAAACCGAAGAGCATGATTGGCAGATCGCCGGTAATTCGCAGCGCTTCACCTATGATGACCAGAGCCGCGTCACCGGCTGGCATCGCGGAAACGGTGTAGCGGATCCTGATGGTGAAGCTGCTACATGGCATCTGAGTCCGGTCGGTGATTGGACGACTTTCACGAGCGCACCGGGTACAGGTTCACCTACCATCGAAAACCGTACGCACGACCAGGTGCATGAGCTGCTGGCGATCAACGCCATCCCCTTGGCGTATGATAGCAAAGGCAATTTGACGCATGACGATCAGAGCCAAGAGTTCACCTGGGACTTCGAGAATCGCCTCAGCACAGCTGAGCATCTAGCGCACGGTCAGGGTGATAGCGCCACGTACAGTTATGACGCACTCGGCCGACGCGTGAAGAAAACGGTGACTACTGCCACCACCACCGAGCCGACCTATTTCGTCAATGCCGGGGCGCAGGAAATAGTGGCGATTACCGGCGATATCACCGCCGTCAATGATTCCGTTGCGGATCCCGAAGATGCCGGTGCGGCACCGTATTCACCGGTGACCGGCGCAGGGGCGCGAGGCAGTCTCTTGGCTGACCCAACCGCCATGCGCTTCAACTTTCAGCCATCCAGCACCGATACTCCTGACGGCTGGGTAGCGGACCTCGGTGAGGTACAATCAACGCCTATTGATCGTGGGTGGAGCGTGGCGAAAAACCCAGTGGATCGTGATCATTTAGGTCGTCCGCTCTATGATACTTTCATAGCGTTAGATACGGCCACGTGGAAGGTGCCGGTTGCGAATGGAGCCCACGCTGTGGTGATCATGTGTGGTGATGCCGATAGTCGGATGCAGACCAATAACCTCATGGTTAATGGTATTGCACTGGTCGATGCGACTCCCTATGACGGTCTCATGACCCTTGGCTATGAAACAGGCTCGTTCGATGGCTACGCGCTGACGGTCGACGTCAGTGATGGCTTCATTACGATCCAAGCCGGTGCAGGTGCGCTATCGCCGAAAATCAACTTCGTCGAAGTAGCAGCAACGGGAACAACGATGGACGCGTCAACGATAGCGCGGGTGCAGGATGCTGCGGCCAAGGTTACACACGATACGGCGAAGCTGAAGGCGAAGCTGCCGCCGTTGGTGAAGCGGCATGTGGGGGGGGTGTATGTGGATGAACTGATTTCGTACACGACCCAAAAACCGCGCCATGCCGCCGTCAGATACTTCACGTCATCGAATCATCTGTATTCGATAGCAGCTACGACGACCACCGCTGGCGCGGTCATCGAGCGGTATGCGTACAACGCTTATGGTGTGCATACCGTGAAGAATTCCGCAGGCGTGACGCTGGCGGAATCGGCGGTGAATCAGGATCGTGGGTTTACATCGTACAAATTGGATGCGGAAACGGGGCTTTATTTTGCGCGCGAGAGAATGTATTCTGGAGAATTAGGTAGATTTATTTCCCGCGATCCGTTGGGTATTGTTGCAGGGCTTGGTTTGTATTATGCTTATTTTGCAGTTAATGGCCTCGATCCGTTAGGTCTGATCGACGAGTTTGACGGTTCCCTTGGTGGGCTATTCAACTTGGCAGTTGATGCGTTAGAGCCTTTGGCAGATAACGCAATTGGTCAAATAGACTGGCGTCTGCTCGCTCGTTCTCGGGCAGTCGCTCAATTAGATGCTCTTTATGGTCAAGCTAAGGCAGAGGCTCAAAGTCAAGGGTTGACTAATACCGCGCCGCTTGACGCCCTTCATGAACAGTACAAAACTCAGATTTTGGATGCCTTGGATTTAAGAATTGGTATGGTTGATTTTAGGGTCAATCAGTTTAACGCGGAAGTTAGAGCACGCCTCCAGAATGTTGCTAGTTATGCTTTTGAACATAGGGGGCGGGCGGCTTCAGCGGCCTTAGCACTGACGGCTGCTGCTGTGGTCACCGAATACAAAACGGGGATAGCCATTCTCCCGAAGGAGTATGGAAGGGCTATAAATATTAATATTCCCAAAACAGGTACTTTTTCTTTCAATGCTAGTGGATTTAGATTGGGATTTACTAATTTTGGGGTTCGTGCAGGAGGTTTGCGATTTGAGTCAAGATCTCTGGTTCTTAGTTCGGGTGTCACTATTTCAGCCTTCGCATCATGTCCAGATACCCAGGTCTCGGTTTCTTTGAAAGAGCGGCTTCAGGCGCAATATGGCGGGGATATCCGGGTCGGAATTAGCGTCTTTGTTCCAGGAGGTCATTAAATGTTAATCAAAGTATTTAATTTTTTAATCGCGTTTCTTTTAATCACATCCGCTATTGGGGCAGAGCAGATCATTCCCTTAGGTCTTCAGGCTCAGATAAAGAGCTTGGAGGATGTCTTTCAAAAAATGAAAGTTGGGGATTTCCCCTCTGCAACGCTCGCACTGTCTCAAATGACGTCTCTGACAAAGGAGGAAAGGGAGATGTTGACGTCTAATCTAGAGACTAAGCATGCAGAGTCGGAAAAAATATTCGGAAAGCTGCGATTTTTTAAGATTGTAGGGGTGGAAATGAAATTTGATTATATCGCCAGGGTTCGCTTGCTGGAATTCTACGAGAATAATGGATACGTTTGGAATATCAATTTCATTTATAACGGAGAAACATGGCATTTAACTTCTTTTGAGTGGATGCAGCCAAGTAAGATTTGGGGTCAGGGTGAGTAGATAAGTACGTTATTTTCCATGGTGAGGCTGATTGAGATGCTGCATTTTTCACCAGAAATCGCGCCTAATTCTTGTTGCGCTCCATTTTGTTCGAGGCTTAATATAATATCTTCGTTAATATAGGTTGGAAAAACTAATGAATTATCGCCGATGTTGATTGGTTTCTTCTGCTCTCGACCTTTCTGAGACAAGCAGAAGAGGAGAGGCCTATGGGACGTTATCATTTGCGGAGGATGGGGTTTAAGTCCCAGTCCGGAAAAGATTTTTTGAATGAGCCAGGCATTGCTCTCATAAATTTCCATCTCCTTCCTGTATTCCTTCTTCAATTGAATGTTGGTATAAGACCAATTACTTTCAAGGCTGACCTGAATTGCGATGCTATTTGGCGGCGTGTCTCTTGGGTCAAAGGAACAGCCACAAGATAGCAGTGCTATTATGAAAATGTTGATTAGAAGGCGCATAGAGGCACTCATGGGCGATGAATAAGACGACTATTGTTCACGATGATGACTTCTTGAAATTAAATCCTGCTGGTCTCAGGCAAGATTCAGAATAAAATTCTAGACCCTGTCCATTGAGTGGAGATGAGATGTGGCAGTGATATTCCTGGAGAAGGTCGGCCCTGTTGGTGACAAAAAGGCTATAATTTTGCATGTGTTCCCACCCCACAATTCACCCCACATCGTATCTGACGTGCTAGACGAAGTCGCTTGCTCCGGATGGTGATGACGCCGGTGCCGCGCTTCGAATAGCATTTTACGCATACCGTGGTTGTTTGCAATTCGCGGTGTGCTTCCCCGCGTGCGTGTTCGGCCGCGACGGCGTTGAGGAAATTTTCACGTTCGTCGTTGCTTATGTGCACGCGCTCGGCGAAGCGTTGTTCGGGGCAGTGTGCCTGGGTGCGATCGGCGATCGGCGATGCGGCGGAATGCATCACGCCGAGATCGAAAATGTAGATAGAGGAAGTCGGCAGCTCCCCACGGCCGCGTAAGCCGCCTGGGTAATTTGCAGCTGTGGTATTTGGCTCATTATAACAGCATACGCCTTGGCTCTCGTGGGTTCAGCCGGATTATTTGCCCGTCTTCTTTAGATAGTTGCAGGGTGGGGATCGTCTTCATGGTCTTCTAAAAATTTGACCTGTTACGGTGAATTTCTTGCCATGATTGGTGCAGCGCTTGGTCTCTCAGCAACAATTATAGGGCAGGGATAAAATCCAAATATAGACTACAAATAATTGTTAGATGAAGCGGCAGAGCAATTAAGATATTTTAAGTATATTCGTCCATTGAATTGGCCTTATATTTTTAAAATGTCAAGGGCGATAACCTCATTTCGCATGTTGTACTCGCAACCATGCAGCCACGGGATCAAAATTTGGAACTCGAATGGCATCATGACACGAGCGACAATCCGTGGTTCCGAGTGTTTTCGTGATCGTGGGATTCGCTGCATGCGCTGCGCCACCTTGATGGCACCCCATGCACGTCACGTTGGCTTCGCGGATGGTGGAATGCTCTCGTGGCGAGGAATGACACGACGCACAATCCTGCTGGCGCTGTGACTGGGTGAGGGTTTTCCAGGCATGTGCATGCTTGGAAGTTTCCCAGGTTTGATTGGCTGCTTGATGACACGAGCCGCAGTTTGTCGTTTCTTCCATCACCACAGGTACGGGTCTTTGTGATGGTGGAAGCAGATGGAGAATCCGTTCATCATGATCCAATGACTGATCAATGGGAATGTAATAGATGCTATCGGGAAATCCGTGCTCTGGCATGAGTGCCACGGCTGCAACTGCGCCGCCATCAAGCGGCACGCACACATCACTTGCTCGTTGGGCGTGCGGCAGTGATGTCGAAGTCCAGAGACGAAGACGAGTAGGATCTGTTCGTGCGACCAATTCTTGACCTTCTCCGACAACTATGTCTGGGGGGGTGATCTCCCAACCACGTTGTATGAGTTGCAGGGCGATACCTGGCCGATCACCTTCAATGGCACCCGTTAAAATAAATCGGGCAGGTCGT
>JAYVTR010000448.1:0-12179 GCA_043788625.1 Planctomycetota bacterium | reverse complement strand
TGCGGCGTCAGCACCGCCGTGGGCTCGTCGAGAATCAGCGTGCCGCCATACGTGGCATTCGCACGCGCCGTCATCAAGGCCTTGATGATTTCGACCCGCTGCTGTTGGCCGACACCTAAGCTGCGAATACGCGCATCAGGGTCGATCTGCCAGTGCAACATCGCCGCCATGACGGTGATGCGCGCCCGCCACGCCGAGCGGTCGAGCCACCCCACACCACGACCGGCTCCCAGCACGCAGGCATCGAGCACGGTGGCGGTGGGCACCAAGGCGAAGTGCTGGTGCACCATGCCTACGCCGAACAACGCCGCATCGTGTACCGATCGCGGCGTCTGTCCGTACGGTCCGATGGCGATGGTACCGGAGTCAGCCTGTTCTAGGCCGAACAAGATACGCATCAGGGTTGATTTTCCGGCACCGTTTTCGCCGAGGATGCCGTGCACGCTGCCCGCGGCGGCAGTCAAGGTCACGCCGTTTAAGGCCCTGACCGAGCCGAAGGATTTGCTGATCGACGCGAGTCGGATCACTTCGCCGGCACGTCAGATTGAGCCGGTGGAAGCGTCAGCGTGCCGGCAATCAAGGCCTTGCCGGCAGCTTCTATCTTGGCCTGCAAGGCGGCATCGATAGACGTCCCCACCAGACGTGGATTCAACACCGCCACGCAGGTACCGGTAGCCAGATTTTCACTGACCACGCCTGGCTTCCAGGCGTGGTCACGCACTTGTTTTACCACATGCGCAAATGCCGTGTCGAGATGGATGACGGCACTGGCGAGCGTCCATGCGCCAGCGGAGGAGTTGGCGTTGGCATTGCCGACGCAGCCATAAGTCCACACCAGATTGGTGGGGTGCGCCGTGTTGTGCTCTTTGACGGCTTCGTAGACGCCCTTGGCAGCGGCATCGACGTCCGGATAGATCTGGTCGATGCCTTGATTGATGAAGGCCTCGGCTTGGGACTTGTTTTGCGTTACCTGATCCCAACTGGTGTAGGCCTCGGCGATGGTGACCTCGGGACGCACGCTTTTGGCGCCAGCGGCAAAGCCGCGATAGCATGCCTTCACCGATGGGAAAGCGCCGCCGCCGATAAAGCCCAGCTTGCCGGTTTTGGTCAAGGTGCCGGCGATGATACCCAGCTGGTAACTGGCTTGCGAAACATCGAAATCAATGGTGACGATGCCAGGACGGGCGACGTCGGCTCCGCTGACAGCAAAATAGGTGGTGGTGATAGTCTTGGCGGCTTCACTGGCCGGATTCAAAAATTCATAACCATGCGCGATGACCAACTGAAAACCGTCAGCGGCCAGATCGCGCAACTCGGTAGCCGCCTGATCCGCAGAGATCTTCTGGATCACCGTCGTGCGCGAGCCGCCGGCGGTGAGCTTGTCCAAGCCGTCTTTGGCCAGTTGGCTCCAGCCGCCATCGTTGGTCGAACCCGCTGTCATAAGTGCCACTGAGGGCTGTGAAGATTCAGCCGCATGCCCCACAGTCGCGCCGACCAGGATGAGCGATACGAAAGTAGGTAACACACGCATGGAGAACTCCGCAGCTGATGATTAAGGAACGCCGACGACTTCGCAGCGACCACGCAGGCCACACAGCACATCGTAAGGAATGGTATTGGCGAGACTCGCGAGCTCGTTGATGGTGATCAGCTCGCTGCCCTGCCCGCCAAACAGCACCACGGCTTCGCCAGGTGACGGTGGAAACGGCAAGTCAGTGAGATCGACAATCAGATAATCCATGGTCACGCGGCCCAGCACCGGACAGCGCCGCCCTTGAATCAAGACATTGCCCTTATTGGACAGGCCGATCGGATAGCCGTCGGCGTAACCCACCGGCACGATACCGCACAGGCTGTCGCGTTCGAGGATGCAGGTGTGGTTGTAGCTGATGCCGTGACCCGCCGGCAGGGCTTTCACCAGACTCAGCGATGATACCCAACGCACCGCCGGACGCAGGCCGATGTTGGGGCAGCCATCGGGAATGACGCCGGTCAGCAGCAGGCCGACGCGCACTGCGTGGGTATTGCCCTTGGGGCGCAATAACAGGCCTTCGGAATTGGCCCAGTGGATCCAGATATCGGGCGGCAGTGGCGGCAACTTGGCCAGCAGATCGGCCATCAGCTGCTCTTGCTGTGCTGCCAAGGCGGCATTGTCGGCCATCGGGTAGTGGGTGGAAATCCCTGCTAGGCGGATGGTCGTCCACGCCAAAACCTCCTTGATGATGGCTTCGGCTTCGCTGGGCATGGCGCCGAAACGCCCCATGCCGGTATCGACGTTGACATGCACCGGCACCGGTGCCCGCGGATTGGCAAGGTGCGCGAATTCCTGGACCTCTTCGATGGTCGAGACCAGCACTTCATAGCCACTGGCGGTCACCGCCGGGCGTTCTTCAGGCAACGGCGCACCGAGGAGGATGACGCGCGCCTCGGGCACCGCCGAGCGTACTCGATCGGCTTCACCAATGGTGGCGACGGCGATGGCGGCGATGCCGGCTTCGTGATAGATACGTGAGCAACGTTCAAGACCCAGACCATAGGCGTCGGCCTTGCATACCGCCACCACATGTCGGCCATCAGCGGCCTTGCGAATTGCCGCGACGTTGGCGCGCAAGGTGCTGTAACTCACTTCAACCCGATTGCGCCAAGCCATGATTATTGCTGCGCTCCGGCTTGATCAGATGAGAGCTGCTGCGCTTTTTCGCGCGCGAGAGCCTGCTCTTTAAGCAGAGCCAACTGCAACACCGGGGCCGGCTGCTGATGGTACTCTGGCAAAATCACCGACCACTCGCCGGCAGCGATCTGTGGTGCCAGACGGGCGACGCCACGCGCCGTCAAGACTGCCGCGTCACCGACGCACACTCCCGGGCACCAGCGCTCGGCCAAGTCGGGCTTGGTCGCCAAAGCCGGGCCGATGGCAGTAGCTTGGACGGTGTCGGCGTGCAGCTGCGGAGCATGTGCATCGAGGGTCGCCAGCGATGGCATCAGCGTGCTCACCACGCCGTTGACGACGCGGAACAAACCATGAAAGGTCGTATCCTTTTTCAGCGGCAACAATACCCACCACAGACCATCACCGTGTTCAGCCGCCAGCGCTGCCAGGGCATCGACGCCATGCACGGGAATGTTCTCGATCCACGCCAGGGTGCGGGCGGCGGTGATGCCGATGCGCAGGCCGGTGAAGCTGCCGGGCCCGACAGCAACAGCCAATGCTGTAGGTTTTCCATGGGTGCGGATCAGCCCGTCGAGCAGGGTGACCAAACCTTTTTCGGCCTCACCGCCGGCGAGATCGCCGTAAGCGATTTCTCGCCCATCTAGAATTACGCAGGCCGAAGCCGAACGCGCTACACATTCAAACGCCAACAACAGCATACATGCACCCTATGGTGCCGACTGCGGTGCCAAGCCCTGCGCCCGCCCATGCAGGCGAGCGAACTCATCGTCAGTGATGGGGCGCATGCTGCCCAAGGCCAGATCCGCCGGCAAATCCAGGCCACCGATCTGATCACGGTGCAAGCGCTCGACCTTTGCATCAAGGGCTTCAAACATCTTGCGCACCTGGTGATAACGGCCCTCAGAGAGGTACATCGTCGCCTGACCCAGGCCATCAGCGGCATTTTCGTCGAGTTCCAAGCGCGCCGGCAGAGTCGGCCGCGGGTCCCCTTCCAACTCGAGCCCCTTACCAACGCGTTCAATCGCATGCGCACTGAGCGTACCGGAATAAGCCACGCGATAGCGTTTGGTCAGGTGTTTTTTGGGATTGGTCAACTGATGGATCAACGGCCCATCGGTGGTGACGATTAGCAGGCCGCTGGTATCGCGATCGAGACGACCAGCGGTATTCATCCCCAGATGGCGATAAGCCTCGGGGATCAACGCATCGATCAACGGCTCTTCCGCCGGGTCATGACTACAGGCATATCCCAGTGGCTTATTGAACAGCAATGTGGCGCTGGTGATTTTCTCAACCACTTCGACACCACGCACGGTCACGCGTCGGCCACGAATCAAATGCCCATGCTCACGGATGGTTTTGCCATCCACTTTGACACCACCGTAATGGATCATCTGCCGCACGGCACTGCGGGTGCCAAAGCCATTTTGTGAAAGAAACGCATCGAGACGATCAGACATAACGTGAATTCATTGGGTAAGAACGAGCTGAGAACGAGCTAAGAAGAGCTGAAAACGAACTAAAAACAAGTCACCGACAAAACTTTGAAGCGGCCGTCCTCGGCCACGCAGTCCACCGTCCCCAGCCGCTGGAGGTCGGCTTCATAGGCAAGTTGGCGATTGGCGACAACAAGTAAGCGGCGAGCTTTTACTATGCCGAACAAACGTCGGGCGACGCTCAGATCGATGCTGGTTCCGGCATGACAGGGCGGATTCATCACCACCACGTCGGCATCCGCTACCGGCCAGACGTCGTGGTCATCCCACCACGCGACAGTGATCGGGTAACCATGCGCATTGCGCCGCGCACAGGCCACCGCCCGCGCATCAGCATCGAGCATGGTGACGTTTGCCGCCGGCCAGCGACGGGCGGCGGCCACCCCCAGATGCCCGGCGCCACAGCCAACATCGACGATTTTTCCTGCAAAATCAGCAGGTAAATCAAGTTCAGCAATGACCTGTAATAATAAGGCTGTGCCGCCATCGAGTCCATCACCTGAGAACACTCCAGGGGCTACGTGCAGCGGTGTGCCATCAGGCAACGACACCACCGTCAACGACGGACTCGGTAAAGCGACAGGGGTACGCGGAAAGGCCACAACGCGCCCATGCGCGCGATTGACCAATATATCGCCCGGAACACCGATCGCGGCCGCAAGGCGTTTGGCCCAGGTACTAATACCGACATCATTGGTGCCTGAAATCAGCAAACGTCCGCTGGGGACTAGCGCGAGCCACGCCGCCGCCAAGTCCGCCTCGGTCGCCGCCCGGCCTTTACCGATCCGCACCACAGCCTGCTGAAAGGTGCCTGGCAGTGGTGCCTCCGATTGATTAAAAACCGCCGCCGCCTGGGCCGCCCGAGCGTGCGCGCGCCATGGAAGAATGGCGGTACCGGAGTGAACCGCGACGGTACTCCACCCTTGCCATTCACAGGTGGGAGTGGCGGTCAAAACCCCCGCATCAAGCATGAGATCGACGGCGAATCCCGTGCTTATGGTTGGTCCGCTCACGCCGATTCGCTGCTTGACGGCGGCAGGGGTGACTCGTCTTCACCGCGCAATTCGGTAAGCCGGGCGGCATAACGATCGAGCATCTGCTTGGCGGCGCGCACGGCTTTCAGCCCAGCTTCGTAGCGTGTGAGCGAGTCTTCGAGGGGTAATTCTCCACCCTCCAAGGCACTCACCGCTTCTTCGATGGAACGGAAGTGGTCTTCGATGCTGAGTGGGGTCGCGGACTTGGCCATGCGCGCAGCGTACGCAGACGCGACTGCGCGGAAGTCCTGATGGCTCTTGCCCGCCGCCCGCAGTCACCCTAGCCTGGATGTCTGCAACCACGCCAGGTCGCTACTTCCAAGGTCTCACGTGCAGAAGTCCGGACTCACGCTTTCAACCTCGACCATTAACAACGTTGTCCTGGTACGCCTCGCCGGCTACCTCGATGGTCACACCTTCATTGATCTCGAAAAACATCTGGATCACTTGATAAAAAATGGCCAGAAGCGTTTAGTGCTCGATCTGTCTGAATTGGGTTACATCGCCAGCGCCGGAGTCGGCTTGTTCATCAATACTCAGCATCGTCTCAAAGAAGACGGCAGCGTGCAGTTGGTGAATCCCGCCCCTGGAGTACGCGAAATCTTCAATATCCTTGGGCTTGATACGATTTTCACCATTCATCAAACGATTGCCGACGGCGTCGCTGCCGCCCAGGCCTGAGGTTTCGCCATGTACAGCAAAGACCTCGAACGGCTCGTGCGCTCGTTCGTGGCGCAAAAGCTGGACCGCGAATACATCGTTTATTACTTGGTAGAAACGTATCAGTTAGAGATCAAAACAGCGCAGGAAGTGCTTGAAAAGGTTTCGCCAGCGGCAACAGCACGCGGCGGCCGCAGCAAGCCACCCGACGCCCCACCGCCGATGAAGCGGCAACGCTTTTACTGAAGGCGAGCGGGTTGCCCCCTGGAAATGCATCCGCGAGACCAGCAGTCTGAAATGCTCTCTGCGCCTTTGAACTCAAAAAAAATTACCCTCGCGCCCCAGCCCGTCAGGTTTCTGACGGGCTGGTTCGTTTTCAAAAACAACCTTTTTACCGTTGAATTCACTGGCCCTAGCTAGGGCACCCCATGAAAACAACCCGGCTCTTATTGTCCAAAACCAAGTGTTTCACCGGGCTTTCCACTGGCCCTATCTAGGGCCCTAACACGAGACATACGGTAAAACCCGGTGTCCCACACAAGATTGCCCTCGACAAGCGGCAAAATACGCCTACACAACGTACCTATAACCCTCAGTACCGAGAATTACCTCGGGGAGCAATTACCATGGCCAAAGCCAAGCCTGCCAAGTCCTCCAAGCCAGTCGCCAAGAAGCCAGTCGTGGCCATTCTCGGCAAGCCCAAGAAGGGCGACAAAGCCTACACCAAGTCGAAGATGGTTGCGCACCTCGCCGCCGCCGTTTCGGCTAAAGGCTTTGGCGAAATCAGCAAGAAGCAGTGCGCTGCCGTTCTTGAAGAACTCACCACCCTTCTCTTCACCTACGCTTCGGTTGGCGCTCCCTTGCCTGGCCTGGGCAAGGTCGTCCTCCGCGAGATCCCAGCCAAGCCAGCACGTACCATCGTGTCGTTCGGCAAAGAGCTGAAGGTCCCTGCCAAGAAGGCGAGCCAGAAGGTCGTGTTCCGCTTCTCGAAGGAAGCCAAGGAATTCTTCAAGAAGTAAGCTGACCGCGCAGCGCTAAACGCTGTGTCGTATTGCATGCCCTCGGGGAATCGCTTGACGATTTCCCGAGGGTCTTCTAGTTTGTTTAGATCGATTAGTTATGCGGGTGTAGCTCAGTGGTAGAGCGTCTGGTTCCCATCCAGAACATGAGGGTTCGATTCCCTCCACCCGCTCCATGAGACTGCTGCGTTGAACAGTGCCGCTGAACAGTGCGGCGCTGAGCATTGGCTGCATATCCACTTCTGTTGAGTTGCGCACCCGAAGACCCCTTTTCCATCAAGGGGCAAAAGGCGACCGATGCCACTTTATTCGATTCCTGTCGCGGTTGCCTATCAGCTCGATAATGATCCGCAGGAAATCCCTTACAGCATCGGTATCCAGTCGGTGGGTACGAGTACCCAAGCGGCCCAGGCCGTCAGCCTGGTTCTGACCAAAGCCCTGATTCACATGCGTCACCCGGGTGTGCAGGCGCACATTCTGCAGGATCGTCTGAAAATTGGCCAGCTCGGGCCGCAGATCGACGGCCCGTATGCCTATGTCTTCACCCAGGGCAACCACATCAATCAGCTGGTATTCCCTTCACGTATCGACCAAGACCGCGGCACGCAACTCGATGAAGCCCTGAGCGGCCTTGACGGTGCAACCACGCTCGGCGTGCTAGTCGATTGTATCCATCTCGCGTATATCAACTCGACCGGGCTGGCGGCCTTCGCCGCTCACGCCGGACGCTTGAACATGCGCTTGTTCCGGGTTTCGGATCCATTGTCGAAAGTGTTCGAGATCACCGGCCTGACCCGCGCCGTACCCGCCTACCAGGATCTGCCCTCGGCCCTCGGCGCCCTGGTGCGCGAAACCGCCTCACCGCGTTCGTAAGCCTAGAACGCAAGAGCTTACGGCGCGGGCCGAAAACGGCCGACGCGCTCAATAAAGCGCGTCACCGGTTTTTGTCCCAATGGTGACAACCTCTTTTCGAGGTCGCGGGCAATAGCGCGCAGTGGAGTCGGGCTCAAAGTTGCAGCGTCGAAAACCGCCGCCGTTAATCGTGACTGCAATATGGGATCTTCATCGACTGGGATGCGTCCGGCGGCCTGTGCCGTCAAACGTTCAACCAGAACTTCGAGGATCACCTGCCCGCCACCGTGTTCGACGTTGGCCAACAAAGCGCCGACGATTCGCATATCATTGGTAGTACCGGCAACCCTCACCCAGGCATGCGCCGGCGCATCGGGCTCGGCCATCCACCGCAGCAGGGCTTCGCGCTGCAGCCAATCAGGTAAGCGCCGTAACAGGCCTTCCTCATCGCCGACAAACCATGGATCTGCCACCAGGCGACGTGCCAGGTGATGATCCGTCTCTGACGCGCTCGCCGCCAAGATGAATAATTCGAGCAGGTTCCACTCACCAGCGGCTAACTCCTGCCGTGGTAGCCACGCCAACAATGGATCAGCTGGACTTGCCGCCGGCTCTTTACCTGCCGTGACGACCACCTTTTTTTCGTTTTCACCCACCGTTTTTTTCGCCTGGGCCGCCCGCCACGCTGCCGCCAATACCACACTATCAGCGCGCCCAGTCCCGCTTTCAGCCGCCGTCATCACATGGCTCCAGCGCACCACCAGATCTGGAGTGCCCTCCGCTACGTACCACGCCAAAGCCTCGGCATCAGCCTGCACCACGGCCAAGGCCGGATAATCAAGGGTCATGGCGATATGCTTATCGAGGCTACGCACGCCGTCGCCAGCCGGAGTGGACGAGATATAACGCACGCCACCGGTGGCCATCTGCAGTCCCCCCACCTGGGCGGTGATGAGCGGCTCAGAGATGAATCCCGCTGGCGATCCCCCTGAAAGAATGCAGCGGATACCGAGCTTTTGCGCCATGCCTACCGCCAGGCGCAGCCCATCGACGGCTTGGCGTTCGCGCGGTGCACGCAATGACACGTCCCAGGTCGCCGAAGGATCGAGCAAGACCTCCCACGCCCGTGTCCGGCTGGCAAGATCGACGGCAATTTCTGCGCCGCGCAGCAGCGATGGCAGGCCGAGGCATCCCCAGGTGAGGTCCGCCCCTGGCATACCCGGCTGACCAAGGATCGCCACTTGCAGCGGATCGAATTCATTTCCGGCGAGCGGCTGGGCCAAACGGCAGATGATCGGTACCCGTGATTCCCAACCACCGGTGCCGATGCGCGCCACCGGCGCCGCTCCCAACAGGATCACCGCCGAGATTGGCAGATGCACCAGCGGCGGGGCTTCAGCAACCAGTGGACTCTCAGTTTTCTTTTCAGGCGGTATAGATGTGTCGGTCGCCTTTATGGCTGCATTGCCGCTGAGCAGGTCGGCCGTCGGCCACCGCACACCGCCGACAAGAGCCACGGCGACGGCCTCGTCAGGAGCGGGGGCGATCGGCACATCGACGGCTGGCGAACGCGGATCAGCACCCAAACGCACCACGCCACTGGTCAGTGGCGGCAGTGTCCAACTGGCGACCACCTGCCCGGACAATGCCCCGCCGGCCAGGGGGATCACCCGCATGACCACGGTCATCGGTATCCGCGCTTTGCCGATGTAGGGCTGGACTAAAGCCAAGGCCGCCTGATTCACCGGCGGTAGCAAGCGTACCGAAATAGTGATCAGACCACGATCATCCAGCTGCATCCACGGCCCGGCGGCAATCGACAACGGCCCCAGCTGCATGGCCGTCACCGCTTCGGCTGCACCCAGAGACACAGCCACCACCAGCCATACCGTTGAAAAACGGCACGCCTGAGTCAGCAACTGTCGTAGATGCGAACACGTGCGGGTCATCTTCAGAGGTGATGCATCGGCTGTGCCAAGCTGAGCAAGATGGCAAAACCGTACATTCCTCAGATCACAAAATGTCTACTACGTGACGGGCTGGGCCTTGACCGAAGCGGCTTTTGATCGTTCCTTGCTCATTCACCGCCCAGGAGGCTCTATGTCCGCAACCTATGCCATCGGTTATGATTTTGGTTCTGAATCCGGCCGTGCTGTCTTAGTCGACGTCCGCAATGGTCGCGAAGTCGCCCAAGCCGTACATGCCTACCCGCACGCGGTGATGGATCAGCGCCTTCCCGATGGCACCAAGCTCGGTCACGATTGGGCCCTGCAGCATCCGGCCGATTACCTGGCGGTTTTGGAAATCACCACCCGGCAGATCCTCAAAGATTCAGGCATCGATCCGGCGCAGGTCATCGGTATCGGTACCGATTTCACCGCCTGTACGGTTTTACCGACCACCGCTGATGGCACACCACTGTGCCTGCTGCCGCAATGGAGTGCCCATCCCCACGCCTGGATCAAATTGTGGAAGCACCACGCCGCTCAACCTTGGGCTGATCGTCTCAATGCCCTGGCAGCTGAACGCAACGAGCCGTGGTTGATCGAGTACGGCGGCAAAATCAGTTCTGAATGGCTCTTCCCCAAGGTTGCGCAAGTCGCCGACGAAGCGCCGGCCATTTATGACGCCGCCGCCAAATTCATCGAAGCTGCCGATTGGATCGTGTGGCAGCTCACCGGCGTCGAAACACGCAATGCCTGCACCGCCGGCTACAAGGCGATGTGGAGCGCCGAACGCGGCTTTCCTAGCCAAGCTTTCTGTGCCGCCTTGCATCCCAAGTTGGCCAACCTGATCGAGAAGCTCGGCACGCCGGTACCTCTTGGGCGTAAAGCTGGCGAACTGACTGCTGCCATGGCGGCGCGCATGGGCCTGAAGCCCGGCATCAGTGTCGCCGTCGGCAATGTCGATGCTCATGTCAGCGTGCCTGCCTGCGGCATCGGTGGCGCCGAGGGTTATGGCGGCAACAGCGCTAATGGCGTTTTCGTCACCATCATGGGCACCTCGTGTTGCGACATTTTATGCGGTCCCGCCAAGCAGGTGGTGCCAGGCATGTGTGGCGTAGTCAAAGACGGTGTTGTGCCTGGCAGCTATGGCTTCGAAGCCGGTCAAAGCGGCTTTGGCGATCACTTCGCCTGGCTGTCGCGTTTTCTCGGTAAGGGCGACCCCGGCCATGAAATGCTGGAGCGCGATGCCATCGCCATGGGTCCCGGCGGCAGTGGTCTGCTGGCCCTCGACTGGTGGAATGGCAACCGTTCTGTGCTGGTGGATGCCGACCTCACCGGGCTGCTCATCGGCCAGAATCTGCAAACCACCCGGGCGCAGGTGTATCGGGCACTGATTGAAGGCCTTGCTTTCGGCATGCGGCAAATCATCGACACCTTCGACCACCACCAGGTACGCATCGATCGTATCATCGCCTGCGGTGGCTTGGCGGAAAAGAATCGCCTGTTCATGCAGACCGTCGCCGATGTCACCGGGCGGACGATTCAAATCGCGCGCAGTGCGCAAACCCCGGCGGTGGGTTCAGCGATCTTTGGCGCGGTGGTCGCAGGCAAAGCTCGCGGTGGCTGGGACAATGTCGCCGAAGCCGCCGCGGCCATGGGCGGCATTAAAGAATTGAGCTTCACTCCCAATCCTGCCAATCGGGCGGTATACGATCAGCTGTTTGCTGAATACCGCACCCTGCACGATTATTTCGGACGCACCAATGGAGTAATGAAGACCCTCAAAAAACTGCGCCGGAATTGAACTGATTCCACCAGATAAAAAACCCCCCGAGCGTATGCGCTCGGGGGGTTTTTTATTTCGACTGTTTAGACTGAATCAGACTGCATCAACCGATAGCGAGCAAGCGAGCGATGAGATCGCGCTCTGACTTGCTGGCCACGTGCACGGCGAGCGCGATGTCATCATCGAGCAGGGCGGCAGCGGCGGTTGCGACGCGGACCAAGTCCGAACCGAGGCCATCGGCCGAACCCTTGGCGGCCTTACCTGGCTTGCGGCCAGGCTTACGACCTGGCTTGCCTTTGACCTTAGCCGCTTTGTCGCCCTTGAGGGCGCGAGGAGCCTTGCCGGCCTTGGCAGCTTTCGCAGCCTTAGGCTTGGCACCGGCCAGCTCAGCGACATCGATACCAAGGAAGGCAGCGTACTTCTTCGCCGTGGTGGCATTCGGTTTCGACTGACCGCGCAACACGCCGCGGATCGAAACAGTTGAAACACCAACGGCCTTGGCCAGGGCTTCAATGGAGAGGTTTGACTCGGCCTGTTTGGCTTTGAGTGTTTTGGAAAGATTAATGCTCATGGACGGTATCCTTACACTTTCATCAAATCGGCAAGTCTAATATTGTTCATTGTGTCTATTTTTCATTCTTGCATCGGCTACTTGGTAGTTTTTCCGACCACTATTTTCAGCTCTAAAAACTAACTCTTACTCTTTAAAACCAGG
>JAYVTR010000447.1:0-9828 GCA_043788625.1 Planctomycetota bacterium | reverse complement strand
GTCAAGCAGGCCCTGCGTAGCGGTCTGCAAAACGGAGTGTGGGCCGATGTCGCCCGTAAAGTGGTAACCGCCAGCGATGCTGAACTAGCCGCCAATCCGCGTGCCGGTGCGGCCAAGATGCGATGGGCCATCCGCGCTCAACCAGCGGTGCTCAACAGCAATGCTCCGGCCCGCGTCCCACCACCGTACTTTCCCCTGTGAGCCCGGCTATGAACCCGCTCTTGAAAGCACATGTAGCCATTGCCGTGGTGTGGATCGTCTTGGCGTTGATCTTGGCACTGAAGGTCGCTCTGCTCGGCAACGAGGAGATCTCGCTGAAGAAAGCCCGCGGCGCTGATCTCAAGAGCCGTACCGACATGGCCTATCAGGTTGAACGCAGCAAGAACCAGCTCGATTACGAGGCCAGCGGCCCGGCGCTGGATGATGCGATCCGCGCCCTCGGTCTGCCGTTGGCAGCCCCCACGAAAGTCGCGAGTCGCTGATCTCGCGCCACGCGACGTCCGCCAACTTCTACGGTGCACCTTCCGCTTATGGCCGCTATTCCCATCACGCGACAGCCTGTGCGCTTCGGACTGGCCATTGCCGGGTTCGCCGGCTTGTTTGTATGGGTCAGCGTGCGGCTGTATTCGTTGCAGATCGTGCAGGGCGAGACGCTGGCACAGATGGGCGAAAAGCAGACCAATCGCGTGTGGACCCTGCCGGCAGCGCGTGGCAGTTTCAGCGATGCCAACGGCATGCCGCTAGTCGAATCACAAGGCGCGTGGATCATCAGCTGCGACCCGCGCTACATGGAGGATCGCCTGACGGCGACCACCGAGCTGTCGCGCCTTCTGCATGTACCGCGCGAAACCCTGCGCGCCCAATTCGAGACCAACCGCAACGGCCGCACCCTGGCGAAGAACGTCGAAGACGCCACCGCGGACGCCATCAAGGCCCTGCATCTGACCGGCGTCTATGTGCGCCGCGAGTTCACCCGCACCTACCGCGAAGGCGCTCTAGCCGCGCACGTGCTGGGTTTCACCCAGGCCGACGGCAGTGGTGCGGCCGGCTTGGAGGCGCAATTCAACAGCCAGTTGCGCGGCACACCGGGTAAGGAAATCCTGCAGATCGACGCCCTCGGTAAGCCGGTGGTCTCGGGCATGGAAAGCATCCCCGGTCAGTCCGGCGCGCACATCCAGCTGACCATCGATGTGGTACTGCAGCGCGTCTTGGAAAAAGAAATTGCCGCGGCGGTTGAAAAGCACGCGCCCAAGCATGCGGCGGGGATCCTCATCCGCCCCGCCACCGGCGAAATCCTCGCCATGAGCAGTTGGCCGGCATTTGATCCAGCGACCCGTGAAGGTGTCTCCGGTGAAGCCCTGCGTAACAATGTCACCCAGTTCGTTTACGAGCCGGGTTCAACCTTCAAGCCGCTTATCGCTGGCGCCGCGGTGCATGAGAAACTGACCACCTTCAAGGAAACCATCTTCTGCGAACACGGTCGGTGGACCTACCGCGAAGGGCGCTCAGCCCGCACCATCACCGACCATAGTTTGAAGACCGGCGGCCACGGCAATCTCACCGTCACCGACGGCATTGCCAAGTCGGACAACATCCTCATGGCCAAGCTTGGCATCCGCCTGGGCACCGAACGGTTGTTCTCGTGGGTGCAGAATCTTGGCTTCGGCCACAAGACCAGCATCTGCCTCCCCGGCGAGGAAATTGGCATCGTGCCGGCGCGCAAACGCTGGACGACGCTGAGCGAATGCATGTCGATTCCCATGGGCCACAACATCGCGGTCACGCCATTGCAGTTGTCCATGGCTCACAGCTCGGTGGCCAATGGCGGCATGTGGAATCCACCGCGACTGGTCAAGCGCATCTACAGTGTCGATGCCGACGGCCGCCAGACCGACTTGCCGCTGCCGGCGCTGGAGCCACCGCGACGGATGTATGAAGCCGTCGATGCGGCGGCGATCCAGGAGGCCATGACCCATACGATGGACGAAGGCGGCACCGGTTCACGGTTGACCCTCGATGGCTATATGTCGGCAGGTAAAACCGGTACCGCCGAAAAGCTCGTCGATGGTCATTACTCGAACGAGCATCACGTCGGTTCGTTCATCTGCTGGGCACCGGCAGATCCTACCAAGCGTCCTGAACTGCTGGCCTTGGTGGTCATCGATGACAGTTCGAAGAACGGTCATTATGGCGCCGAGACCGCTGGCCCAGTGGTGCAGCGGGTAATGCAATTCAGCCTCGAACACATGAAGGTGCCGAAAGACCCGGCGTTGATGAAAGAGCCCCCCGTCGACGTGTCGGCGCTGGTCAGCGATGAGCCGGTGAAGAAGAAGACCCGCGCGGGGTCTCGATGAGAAATTCCCCATGACGGTAATTCCGTCGACCATCACCGCCGCGCGCCTCTTCCGGGGACAGGCCCTGAACGGGACCTGTCCCGCGGTGTTTTCTGGCCTCAGCCGTGACAGTCGTTTAGTGACGCGTGGTCAGGCCTATGTCGCACAGTCGCTTGTGTCTTATGAACGGATACAGCACTGCGCCCAGGCGCGGGCCGCCGGGGCAACCGTGGTCACCGGTGCCGATACGGAAAGCGTTACCGACGATGCGCTGGCCGATCTGCACACCCCGCATCCGCGCTGGGCGTTTGCGCGGGCGAGCGCTGCCTTGCACGACCTGGATGCGCAGCATCTGCCGCTGTTGGCGACCACCGGCACCAAGGGCAAATCAACTGTCACCCATCTCGCCTGGTGGTTGATGGGTACCGGCGCGGCGCGCACCGGTACCATCGGCTGGCATGACGGTGCGCATGAGACGCCCAACCGTCAGACCACGCCGCCAGCGGATGAACTGCACGCCTTTCTAAAGGCCTTGCCCGCCAATTGTCAGGGCGTGGCGCTGGAAGTCTCGAGCCACGGTGCCGATCAATACCGCTTGGCGGGTCTGTCGCTGGCAGCGCTGGCGGTCACCGGCATCGGGCACGATCACCTCGACTATCACGGCAGTCACAGCGCCTATGTCGCCGCCAAGTTGCGCGCGGTGCAGCTGCTGCGGCGCGGCGGTCGCCTGGTGCTCAATGCCGACGACGCATTCGCGCATCTGTTCGCCCACGCCGGTGCCTGTGTTGGTGCGGAAGTATTGATGCTGTCGGCAGCCGAAGTCGCTGCCGAGAACTTGGGCTCGCCCTTGCCTGGGGTGTTCAATGCCTGGAACACCGCCGCTGCCGTGCGCCTGGTCGAAGTCGTCGGCGTGACACGGGCGATGGCCCGCCTACGTCTTGCCACCATGCCGGCGATCCCTGGCCGTCTGGAACTACTGGCCAGGGCGCCGCTCACCTATGTCGACTATGCCCATACCGCCGAATCGATCGCGGCGGTCATCGCCGCCGTGCGTGCCGCGCATCCGCGTGCGCCACTGGCCATCGTGTTTGGTTGTGGCGGCGATCGCGACACCTCAAAGCGGGCGCCGATGGGTGCCGCCGCCAGCGCCGCCGACGTGGTGGTCATCACCACCGACAACAGCCGCAGCGAAGATCCGCAGGCAATCGCCGCTGAGATCCTGCGTGGCGTGAATGCCGACGGCACCCACCTGATTGAACCCGATCGGGCGCGTGCCATTGTCCGCGCCCGTGCCGCCGTCGGCGCTGACGGCGTGGTGGTGGTGGCCGGGAAGGGCCACGAAACCACGCAGGATATTCTCGGCATCATTACGGCGTGGGATGACCGGGCGTTTGTGCGTTCGCTTGCCACATCCTCATCTTCTGACCTCTCTCTGCCATGACTCCCGCTGAATCAGTTTCCGTGTTGCGCCCGGCGCCATTCCCGCTGACCGCTGGCGAAGCCGAGGCCATCACCGGTGGGCGCTGGCACGGCACGGCTCCGCAAGTGGTGGTGCGTGGCGCGACGCTCGACAGCCGCAGCGTGACGCCGGGTTGCCTGTATGCTTGTCTGCGCGGAGAGCGCGTCGATGGCCATGATTTCGCAAACAGCGCCGTGGCTGATGGTGCCGTCCTCATTCTCGCCACGCGACCCATGGCCTTGCTGGCGCCGGTACTGGTGGTGGCCGATGTGGCGCTGGCCTTGCAGGCCTTGGCGGCGTGCTTTCGCACCCAGTTCACGACCACACGGTGGATCGCGGTGTGCGGCGCCAACGGCAAGACCACTACCAAGGCCCTGCTGATTGCGGCCTGCGCCGGCTCAGGCCAAGTGGTGCATGCGACGCGTGGCAATTTGAACAATCATTTGGGCGTGCCGCTGAGCATCCTCGCCACACCCGCCGAAGCCGCCTATGCGGTGATCGAAATCGGCAGCAACCATCCAGGTGAAGTCGCACTGCTGGCCCCATGCGTGGCGCCACAAGTCGCCGTCGTCACCAGCATCGGCCCCGAACACCTCGAAGGCTTCGGTGACCTGCTCGGCGTAGCGCGTGAAGAGTGCAGCATCTTCTCCGCATTGGCCGACGACGGCGCAGCGTTTCTCGGCCTGCATGGCATTGCTGGGCACACCGATGCCGCCGGCATTCGCGCCATTGTCACGGTGGCGCAAGCCGCCGCCGGTACCTGCTCGTTGGTGGTGCTCGATGATGTCGAAGTGCCAACCGGCTGCGCCACGCTGGCGATCGCCGGCGCGGTGGGCGAACTGACGGTGCGCCTGGATACATTCGACGGCTCCACGGAATTGGCATTGCTGGGGGCGCACAATCTCGCCAATGGCGCGCTGGCTTTCCATGCGGCGGTGGCCGCCGGCGTCGCCCCCGAACACGCGCTAGCCGGTCTGTCACAGGCGCTGCCGGTGGCCGGGCGCCTGGTGCCGAAACCAGTCGGCGCACATCTCATTCTCGACGATACCTACAATGCCAATCCCGCCAGCGTCATCGCCGGCCTGCGCGTGTTGGCCGGCTGCCCTGGCCGCCACCTGGCGATCTTGGCCGCCATGGGCGAGCTGGGCGAAGGCCATGTGGCCGGTCATCACCAGGTGGGTGCAGAAGCCGCCCGCCTGGGCATTCCGCTGCTGATTGTTGCCAGTCGTGGTGGCTTGGCCGGCTCTGAGCTGCTGATCGCCGCCGGTGCCGTCAGTCTCGCCGGCCAAGCCGAAGTCGTCGCCGATCGCGCTGCGGCAGTGGCGCGGGCACGGGTGCTGCTGACTGCCGGAGCGACGACGGTGCTGGTTAAGGGCAGTCGCTCGCAAGGTCTGGAAATCGTCGTTGAAGGTCTCTTGACCAGTGACATGGGAACAAGCGGAGCGGGAACGTGCTAAAACTGTTATTCGATTTGAACGTCACCCTCAGCATCGTCGCCGCTTTGGCGACGTCGTTCGGACTCATGTTGGCACTGATGCCGATGCTGATCCGCTGGCTGAAGCGAAAAAAATTCGGCGAGACCGGGGCCAAGAATCAAGGCGCGGCAGTGGTCGATGCTATGCGCGAAGGCAAGAAGGGCACGCCGACCATGGGCGGCCTGGGCATCGTGCTGTGCATCCTGGTGACCATGGCCCTGTGGTGCGATCTCACGGCTCCGCGCACCTGGCTGCTGATGTTCGGCACCAGTGCTTTCTCGTTGCTCGGTTTCCTTGATGACCGCACCAAAATCTTCAAGGGCGCCAAGGGTACGCCATTGTTCGTCAAGCTCGGCATCCAGTTCGGGGCTGCTATCGGCTGTGGTTTGGGCCTGTGGCTGATCGAATGGCATTACGCCGTGACCTTGAACCCCGCCGGCGCGGCGAGCTACCTCAAGGAACTCTCAGGTGGAACGTACACCGTCACCCTCGGTACGCACCAGCTGGCCATCCCCTTTGTCGGTATCCATCATGCGCTGGATCTGGGTCTGTTCTCGGTGCTGTGGGCGATGTTCGTCACCACTGCCTGCGCCAACGGCGTCAATTTCACCGATGGCATGGATGGCCTGGCGGCTGGCACCATGGTCATCGCCGGTATCGCCTTCGCGCTCATCGCCTACCTGGTCGGTCGCGTCGATGCGGCGCAGTACCTCAGCGCGTTCTACGTGCCGGGAGGCCAGGATGTGGCCATCGCCTGCGCGGCGGTGGCAGGCGCGTGTCTTGGTTTCCTGTGGTTCAATTGCAGCCCGGCCGAGGTTTTCATGGGTGACACCGGCAGCCAGGCCCTGGGCGGCTTCCTCGGTTTGGCGGCGCTCAACACCAAGCAGGAATTCCTGGTTTTGGTAGTCGGCTTCATCTTCGTTCTTGAAGCGCTTTCAGTGGCGCTGCAGATTGCCAGCTTTCGCCTGCGCGGAGGCAAACGCATTTTCCTGTGCGCGCCGATCCATCATCATTTCCAAATGCAGGGCTGGTCGGAAACCAAAATCGTCATCCGCTTCTGGATCGTCGCCGCATTGTTTGCCCTCCTTGCCATTGCCGCCCTGAAAGTCGGATGATGCCATGATCCCACGCTTCGTGCTCTGGTCGCTGGTCGCCGTGCTGTGCGGTTTCGGGCTGGTGATGATCGCTTCGACCACCGCCACTCTCACCGGCAAGGGCGGTGAGAGTGGCGCCATCACCTATGCCTTCCTCTACAAGCAGGGGGTGGCCATGGCCGCCGGCATGTTTGGGGCGTGGATCGTGGCGCGCTTCATCGGCGCTGATGGTCTGCGTCAGCAGTGGTGGGTATTGTTCGCCCTGGGTTCGACGGTGTTGGCACTGGTGGCGGTGCTGGCCATTGGCCGGACCGTCAATGGCGCCAAGCGCTGGATCGATCTGGGGCCGATCAACCTCCAGCCGGCAGAGATGGCCAAACTGTCGATCGTCATCGGCATCGCCTGGTATTTCACACGCTTTCCGCATCTGGTGCGAACAACGTTCTATGGTGTGATCGTGCCTCTGCTGGGTTTTGGCATGCTCGCTGGTTTGGTCTACATGACCAAGGATCTCGGCAGTGTGGTGGTGATGGGCGTGGTGCTGTCGGCGATGCTGGTGTTCGCCGGCGTCAAGGTCTGGCAATACCTTGGCATCGTCGGCATGGCCCTGCCACTGTTGGCTTACCAAGCGGCGTGGTCGGTGGGTTATCGTCGTGATCGTATGCTGTCGTTCATGGATCCGCTCGGCGGCGAAGGGCCGACCGCGTACCATCTCAAGCAATCGTTCATCGCCATCGGCAGCGGTGGTCCGTGGGGCGTCGGCCTGGGTGAAGGTTCATCGAAGCTCGGCTTTGTCCCGGAAAAGCACACCGACTTCATCTACGCCGTGGTCTGCGAAGAATTCGGCATGGCCGGCGGCGTCGGTTTGGCGTCCATGTACCTGGCTCTGATCTGTACCGGCATGTACATCGCCGCCCAATCACGCGATCTGCATCGCCGCTTGCTGGCCGTCGGAGCGACGGTGGTCATCGGCTTCCAGGCTTTTGGCAATATGCTGGTGGTCACCGGCTCGGTTCCAACCAAGGGCATGACCCTGCCTTTCATCAGTTATGGTGGTTCGTCGGTGGCGATATGCCTGGTGCTGATCGGCATCATTGATGCCGTGGCCCGTGCCAACGCCAATGAAGTAGCATTGACCGGCGTCCAGGGCCTGATGCCGCGCGGAGCGGTGATCAAGACCCAGAAAGCCATCCGTTGGCAGACCTCGTCGAAGCACCTCAATCTGCGGCGGGATACACAATGAAGGCCGACGGCATCTTGTTTTGCGGCGGCGGCACCGGCGGTCATGTGCTGCCCGGCCTGGCGGTGGCCAAGGCCCTGCAAGCGCGTGGCATCACCAATCTGCGCTGGATCGGCGACCCCGAGCGCATCGAAGCCAAGCTGGTGCCTGGGGCAGGCATTCCCCTGCTGCCGCTGGGCCTGACTCGTCCACGCCTGGCGGATCCACGCTGGCTGTGGCGCTCGTTCAAACAGCTGCTGGCAGTCCATCGCGAGCTGAAGGCCAACCCGCCGCAAGCAGTGGTCGCCCTGGGCGGCTATGCTTCACTGCTGCCCGGTTTGCTGGCGCCTCTGCACCGCCGCCCGTTGATTGTCATGGAGCAGAATGCCCGTGCTGGCCGCACCAATAAGCTGCTGGCAAAATTTGCTGATGCGGTGGTGACGCAGTTCCCCGAAGCCGCGGAAGCTCTGCCGCCGGCGAAGGTGCGCCAGCTGGGCAATCCGGTGCGCGCCATCACCCCGCGTTCACGCGGCGCAGCGGCGACCTTGCGCGTCCTGGTGGTCGGTGGCAGCCTCGCCGCTAAAAGTCTCAACGACTTGGTGGTGTTGGCGGCGGCTGACCTGGCGCGCATTCCCGGCCTGGAGATCGTCCATTTGGCGGGTGATGAAGACCGCGGCCGGGTGGCCAACGTCTACGCCGAGAGCGGTATCCGCGCCGAGGTCTACGGTTTTTTTCAGGACATGCCGGCCTTGTACGACCGCATTGACCTGGCGGTGACGCGCGCCGGCGCCACCACCGTCGCCGAGCTGTGCTGCGCCGGCATTGGCGCCTTGTACATCCCCTTGCCGTGGGCGGCGGATGACCATCAGACCGCCAATGCCAAAGCCGTGGCCGATGTCGGTGGAGCGGTGTTATTGCCGCAGGCCACGACGCGCTCGGGGGATATCGCCAGCTTGTTGGCGGCGTTGGTCATCGATCGCGCCCGGGTGGCAGGGCTCGGCCGTCAGGCGCATACGCTGGCCCGCCCCGACGCCGCCGAGCGCGTGGCGGACCTGGTGGTGGCGCGCAGCACCAAAGGTGCGCGCACCGTCCGTAAAACCGCCGCTCGGGCTGCTTTTCGCCAGCAGCTAGTGGAATCGTTAAAAGTGGAATCGTTAAAAGTGGGATCATTAAGAGTGGAATCGTCAACATGACCGATTTCGCCGGCAAGCGGGTGCATCTGATCGGCATCGGCGGTAGTGGCATGTCGGCGCTGGTGCCGCTGCTGCAGGCCCGTGGAGCCAGCGTCAGCGGCTGCGATGCGACGATCAGCGCCATGACCCGGCGCCTCAGCGCCAGCGGCGTGCCGGTGTCCTACGGTCATCACGCCGATCACATCCGCGACACCGATGTGGTGGTGCACACGGCGGCGATGGCCAACGATCACCCCGAGCTGCAAGCGGCCCGCGCGCGCGGCATCGCCGTTCTCGGCCGGGGTGCATGTCTGGTGGCGCTGATGGCCGGGACGCGCACCATCGCCATTTCAGGCAGTCACGGCAAAACCTCGACGACGTGGTTCCTCGGTCACCTGTTGGCCGAGTCCGGGGCTGATCCGCTGGTGATGGTCGGCGGGGCGGTGGGGGCCTTGGGTGGTGGCGGGGCACGCCTTGGTCGCGGCGGACTGTTTGTCGCCGAGGTCGATGAATCCGATGGCTCGTTCGCCGGCGTCAAACCGAACATCGCCGTGGTCACCAATCTTGATCACGAACATCTGCGCCATTACGGCTCGTTTACCAATTTGGAGATGGCCTTCAACGGTTGGCTGCGCCGCGTACCGGCCGACGGCCTGGTGGTGGTACCTGCCAACGGCTCCAGCGGCTTGAGCGAGCGCGTCACCGCCGGTCTGGCGGCGCCGGTATTGCGCGTCGGGTTGGCCAGCGGTGATTGCCATGCCGCGGACCTGGCCTTGGGTGCCGATGGCAGCCGCTGCCGTGTACTCTTACATGGTGAGGATCTCGGCGAGCTGCACGTACCCATCCCGGGTGCGCATATGGTAACCAACGCCTTGATGGCGGTGGTTGCGGCGCGCTGCGCCTATCCGGGCGTGGCTCTGGCGAGCTTGGCCAGCTGCGAGCGCGTACGGCGGCGCTTCCTGGTGCACGGCAACGCCGCCGGCGTGCGCGTGGTCGAGGACTACGGCCATCATCCGTCCGAGATCCGCGCCACCATCGCTGCCGCCCGCCTGGCCGGCGGTCGGGTCCACGTGCTG
>JAYVTR010000446.1:0-12906 GCA_043788625.1 Planctomycetota bacterium | reverse complement strand
CACATGAACCGTCAGATCATTGCCTCAGCCATTGCCGCGTCCGCCCTCGCTACCGCGTTGTGCCTGACTGGCTGCGGGGACTCCGAAGACATCGCCAAGGCCAAGGCCGCTGCCGGTGTCGCTTCGGAAGGCGCCGCCGCTGAAGCGAAGAACGCCGGTGCCGCCAAGGATAAGGCCGCTATCGCCGCTGCCGATGCCGCCAAGTCCGCCGAAATCGGTGACGCGGAAGTGAAGGCCGAAGCTGACAAGGCATCCGCCGCTGCTGCCGCTGCTGCCGTTGCCGCGACCGCCTCGATGGAACAGGCCGCCGCCGCCAAGTCGGCCGCTGGGTTTGATCTCGAAAAGACCAGCTTGGTTGAAGCCAAGGCGAGCCAGGAAAAGGCTGAGGCCGCCAAGAAGGCCGCTGACGTCGACGAGAACACCGCTACGACCAAGGCTAAAGAGGCCACCGATGCCAGCGAAGCTGCCAAGACCAAGGCCGAGGTCGTGGCCAAGAAGCGTGCTGATGAAGCCGCTGCCAAAGCCAAGCTCGCTGAAGAAGCTGCGGCACAAAAAGCCGCCCAAGAAGTCGCTGCTAAGACCGCTGCCGCTGCCGCCGCAGCCGTAGCCGCCGCCGAACTGGCGGTTCGCAAGGCGAATGAAGAGTCTGCTGCTCAGGCTGCCAAGAAGGCTGCTGACGAGGCTGCCGCGCAGAAGGCCGCTGACGAAGCTGCCGCCAAGAAGGCTGCTGACGCCGATGCCGCTGCGGAAGCCGCGCGGAAAGCTGCGATGTCGGACAGCGAGCGCGAAGCTGCGGCGAAGAAGGCAGCTGACGAAGCCACTGCCAAGGTTGCGGCTGAGAAAGCCGCAACCGAAAAGGCAGCAGCTGATGCTGCCGCCGCAGCTGCCGCTGCCAAAGCTGCTGCTGATGCCGCAGCTGCCAAGGGAGCCAAGCCCGCCGCTGATCCGTTCATCGAAGATCGTGCGGTCGAAACGACCTACAGCTATGGTGGCAAGTATACCGTTAGCAAAGATTCCATGCCCCTCGCGCCAGCGCCGGTTGCCCCAGCGCAGCCGTAACCTTCAGCGCGTAGCATGAGCAGCCATTGAGGTGCGCATAAAGTGAGTTTCCCGAGCCCCAGCGGATTTCCGCTGGGGCTCGTTGTTCTCGGTCTTGGATACCGTTCAGACGTTGCTAATCTCCGACCTCACCTCTTTAGGAATCCAACTCCATGCGTTATCTTGCTTTGATGTGCACCGCGGCGGTCTTGTCGGTGACCAATGTCGCCCAGATAGGTGCCGCCGAGCCTGTAGCCGTGCCAGCAGCGACTGCCCCAGCCCACACTTTTGCTGATATTTCCACGGCTGATTTGACTCACGCCATTGCTGCCAAGCAGGTGACATTGATCGACTGCAATGGCAACGAGTCGTTTGCCAAAGGTCATATTCCTGGCGCGATCAACTTTGCTGTCGCTGGCAAAGACATTGCGGCACACCTGCCCAAAGACAAAACGGCGTTGATCGTCGCCTATTGCGGCGGACCACAGTGCGGTGCGTATAAGGATGGCGCCAGCGCTGCCCAGGCCCTGGGCTATACCAACGTGAAGCATTATTCTGAAGGCATCTCTGGCTGGACCAAAGCCGGCGCTACCATCGAAAAGTAAAAAATTCACTTAGAGCGCTCATAAAAACCCAGCGGAGATTTCTCCGCTGGGTTTTTATTTGGCTTTTTATCAGGGCCTCATCTGAGCCCTCAACGAGATTTGAGAAGTATCAATGAATAAAACCTAGACGGAAATCCGTCTAGGTTCAACCCGTTTTACAACGGAAAGAGTATTTTACCCGCAGATGAGTGGCTGAAACCAATCATCTGCGGGTTTTTCAACTCAGTCGGTTCAGCGTGAGCCGAATCCGCCGCCGCCGCGAGGGCCACGGTCGTCACGACGAGGGCCGCGATCGCCACGGTCGCCGCCGCGATCTCCGCCGCCACCACCGCCGCCGCCGAATCCACCACCGCCGCCGCCGCCAGCGCCACCCGGTGGCTTAGGCTCAGCTGCGCGGACGCGCAGAGGGCGGCCTTCGCAATCGAGGCCGTTGAGCGCGTTGATGGCAGAGGTGCCTTCAGCAGGTGAGCCCATGGTCACGAAACCGAAGCCGCGGCTGCGGCCCGTTTCGCGATCCATCACGACCTTAGCGCGTGCGACCTTGCCGTGCGTCGCAAAGAGTTGAGTCAGCCCGTCGTCGTTGATCGACCAGGGCAAGTTACCGACATAGAGTTCCACAGAGACCTCGAACGGGGCGATTAACCGCCCCCTAACTGATAGCTCGCTGCAGCGTGGACCGTAGCGAACGTCTTTGATGACCGGAGCGGATGCTCCGGGCGGCTGGGCGTAGCCGCCGACGGTGATCGCTTAAGACGCGATCGCCCGAGGAGCCTAGCAACAGTTTTCCAGTTACCACTACCAAACGGGTGTGCTTGCCCAGCGCGTCCCCTCACCACACTGTTGCCGGTCCCGTAAGCCCCTGACCGAAGGACCCCCCGTGGGTGAATTGCATGAGCGTTTAAGCGCGATCGAAAAGAAGATCGGCGAGTTTTCCAAGGTCGTCGATATTCCGCTGAAAGAACAGCAGATATCGCGATTGGAATCGCGTATGGCTGAGGGTGATTTCTGGACTGATCAGGCCCGCGCCCAGACCCAGGTCAGCGAGCTCAAAAGCATCAAGGGCATTGTCGAGCCGTGGCGCACATTGGCGAATGCCGCTCGTGACGCGCAGGAGTTGTGCGAGATGGCCGAGAGCGACGGCGATGCCGGCACCCTGGCCGATCTCGACGCCGAACATGCGCGCTTAGTGGCGGCCTACGAGCAGCTGGAACTGACCCTCGCCCTGTCGGGTAAATACGACAGCGCCGACGTATACCTGTCGATCAAACCCGGCGCGGGCGGCACAGAAAGTTGCGATTGGGGTGAGATTCTCTTTCGCATGTACAGTGCTTTTTGTCAGAAAAAAGGCTGGACCTTCGACGTCCTCGACATGCTGCCCGGTGAGATCGCCGGCCTCAAAACCTGTTCGGTGCGCATCACCGGCGAAAACGTCTATGGCTACCTCAAGGCCGAGATGGGCACCCATCGCCTCGTGCGTATCTCACCTTTCGACAGTAATGCCCGGCGGCAGACCAGTTTCGCGGCAATTGAAATCACCCCGGAAATGGCCGATGTCGCCGAGGTCAAACTAGACGACAAGGAGCTGCGCATCGACACCTTCCGCGCTTCTGGTGCCGGTGGTCAGCACGTCAATAAAACCGACTCGGCAGTGCGCGTGACCCACGTCCCCACCGGCATGTTTGTCGCCTGCCAGTTGGAACGCAGCCAGGTGCAGAACAAGGCTACCGCCATGCGCATGTTGGCGGCCAAGCTGCAACAGGCCAAAGACACCGAGCGCCTTGAAGAACTCAAGGATTTCCGTGGCGAACGCGGCACCATCGCTTGGGGCCATCAGATCCGTTCCTACGTCATGATGCCCTACCAGATGGTCAAGGACCTGCGCACCGGGCATACCACCAGTCGCATCCAGGAAGTCCTCGACGGTGAATTGCAACCATTCCTCGACGCTTATCTGCGCTGGGTGCTGGCCGGACGGCCTGACCGCAAGGCGGCCAGCGACGACTGAATCATGTCACTGTAACGCAATGCTTCCGTCGCTGGTGACAGGTCCCCCTTGCGCTATACGTGGCTGCCCGACTCTTCTAGCCAATGTTGGCTGCCGCAAACGAACGGATCAGCACCCTGCATCATCACCTGCATGGGTTGGTGTTGGCGGACTTGCACTGGCAATACAGTGGCAAGGGCACGCACAGCGAGTTGCATAGCGAGGTGTGCCGCGCCCATGCCGCCCCCGGTGAGCAGGAGCTGGTCGGCGCCCACGTGAAAATGGCATTTGATGAGACGGCGCCACGTAAAGCCATCCAGCATCCGGTAATTGAAATTTTGCCACAAGCGGCCAACCGCTTTCAACTGAACCTGCAGTGCACCTGTGGCTTTCAGCGCGCCAACGCCAAGCCGGGAGCCATCTGCCTGCATCTGTGGTCATTGGCCAAAGTAATTGCCACCCGCGTCGAGCACCGTCAATGGCACCATCTGGCCCCGCTGCGCGACGTACTGGGCATCAGTGCCGCCGAAGAGGCGCGCATCTTATTCGAGGCCCTTGATCGCGACCTCGGAGTGAAAGAACGGGAAGACGCGCAACGCCAGGCTGATGCAGTGGCTAAACAAGTCGAACGGCGCCTCATCTGGGTGGTCGATCTCAGTCAGCACCGGCCATTGGAGCCGGCCCTGCAGCCGCGCACCAAAAGCGGTTGGGGCAAGCTGCGTCCGCTGCGCGATCTCGCCCAGGCACTGACGGTGGCGTTAACCGCGACCGATAGGCTGCTGCTCGGGCTGCTGGTTGAAGACCAAGAGCGCGCCCTGCGCTCGTTCGCGTTATGGCGCAACCTGGTCAGTCAGCACAACCTCATGGACGAGACCGGGCAGCTGCTGTCGGCCACCGTCGCCGGTTTGTCACTGACGCTGCAAGAAGACCCCGACGGCTACCGAGTGCACTGTCCGCAGTTTGAAAACCGTGATGATTGGACGCGCTTTTACGGCGACGATGTGGTGGTGGCGGCCAGCGCGGGTGGTCAGGGCGGCACCGCCCAACTCATGGTCCTGGCGGCGACGTCAGGACAGACCTTGGCTTTGGCGCGTTTGCATCGGCACCCGGTGGCTATTCCTGCGGCCCTGCTCACCGCCGGCGCGGTGGGCGCGGTTACCGCCCGCCTCGGTGTAGCGCCGCCGGGCGAAACCCGCGAACTGCCACCCACTGTGCAGCCGGGAGTTTTTCTCGAACGCCAAGGCCATGCCTTGCAGGTCGAATTCCAAGTGCGGCCATTGTTGGAAGGCCCATGGTTTGCGCCCGGTCATGGCGTGGCTTTGGTCTCGGCTCGACAGCCGCAAGTGGGCGGTGACGAGGCCTGGGTGCATACCCGGCGTGATCCTGTCGGCGAACACGCAGCAGCGCGCACCCTCGCTGAGCGCTTGGGTTTGATGACTCTTGATCGCCATGAATATCGCTGGCATTTGACCTCGGAAGCCGCTCTTGCCCTGGTCGCCCGTTTGGCTGAATTCGGTATCAGTGCTCATTGGCGGGGCACGGCGCTGACCGTCAGCGAGGCCGATGAAAGCTCGTTCACGCTGCGTTTGAACGCTGTCGCTGGCGGGCGCGATTGGTTGGAATTGGGTGGCGGCATCGAGGTCGATGGCCACACCATTGCACTCGCCAATGTGCTGCAGGCGTTAAAGGAAAAACGCGGTTATGTGGCGGTGTCAGCGGATCGCCTGGTACGTTTGACCGCTGGCCTACGGCGACGCTTGGAATTGGTGGCCGCGGCAGCTGACGATCACGGCAAGCGGGCGGCGGTGTTGGCCGCGCCGTTGCTCGCCGAAGCGGTGCAGGATCTTGCCCCGGCGCAGGTCATCACCGATGCCACGTGGTGTGAATTGCGCCAACGCCTGTGCGACGCAAGTGCGGTGGACGAGGCCCTGCCGGTCGGCCTGATGGCTGATCTGAGGCCGTATCAATTGGAAGGCTATCGCTGGATGGCGCGTCTGGCGCACTGGGGTGCCGGAGCGGTGCTGGCAGACGATATGGGTCTGGGCAAAACCGTGCAGGCTACTGCCATGCTGCTACGGCGAGCGGCGCTTGGCCCGCAGCTGGTGGTCATGCCGACCTCGGTCGAAGGCAATTGGATCGATGAGTTGGCGCGCTTTGCGCCGGCCCTGCACGTGCGGGTCTTTCGTGATGACCGCGACCTCGCTTCGCCGGTAGCCGGCGACATCGTGCTGGCAAGCTATCAGCTGGCGGCGCGTGGCATCGAACGGCTCAAGCAGGTGGTGTGGGCAACCCTGGTCCTCGATGAGGCGCAGATGGTAAAAAACGCTGCCGCCAAGCGTGCTACAGCATTAGCCGAACTGAATGTACTGTGGCGGGTGGCGCTCACCGGCACGCCGGTTGAAAACCGCCTGGCCGAGCTGTGGTCGATCGTCAACCTGGTGCTGCCGGGTTTGTTCGGCCATTGGGCTGGGTTCCGTGAACACTTTGCGCGGCCGATTGAAATCGATCACGATGTGGTGGCCAGTGAACGTCTGCGCTTGCGCCTGGCCCCTTTCGTCTTGCGCCGCACCAAAGAGCAGGTCGCCACAGATTTGCCGCCGATCACCGAAGTTGTGCGTCGTGTCGAGCAGTCGTCGGAAGAACTCGCCTTGCTCGCCGCCGAACGCGCGCGCGCCTTGGCCGAGCTGGAGGCCGGCAAGGGCCGTGATGCGCACGGAAATCAACGCATGGCGATCTTTGCCGCCTTGATGCGCTTGCGCCAGCTGGCCTGCGCGCCGCAGCTGCTGATACCCGACAGCCAGGTGCCGTCGAGCAAGCTGGCGGCATTGCGCGAACTGGTGAGTGCCGCCCGTGCCGAAGGGCACCGCTTGCTGGTGTTTTCGCAGTTCACCAGCTTTCTCGACCTGGTTGAGCGTGATTGGCGCAATACCGCCTGGAGCAATGGCTGGTCGTGGTTGCGCATTGACGGCAGCACACCAGCACCCGAGCGACGGGAACGCGTAGCGCGCTTTCAACGTGGTGAGGGCGAGGTGTTCCTGCTGTCACTGAAAGCCGGCGGTACCGGCCTGAACCTGACCGCGGCAAGTTATGTCGTGCATCTCGATCCATGGTGGAATCCAGCGGTCGAGGATCAGGCCAGTGATCGTGCGCATCGACTGGGGCAAACCAAACCGGTTACCGTCTACCGTCTGATTTCGGCAAATACCGTCGAAGAAAAAATCCTCGCCCTGCATAAGCAGAAGCGCGATTTGGTCGATGCGGTGCTGGCCGGCGCCGATCGCGCTGCGCAGCTCAGCGAAGAAGATCTGCTGGCCTTGTTGCACGACGGTGTGCCCGGATGAGGAGTCGCGCGCTGCTGATCGCTCTAATGGCCTTGCTCGGTTGGGCGAATACAGCAGTGGCGCTTGAGCAGCTGAATCTCATTTTGCCCAATGATCGCTCGATGCCGATGGGCGAAACCGGCAGCATTGAGGGCTCGGCAGTTGTTGCACGCACCACCGGCGCTTCGGCCGCCTGGTACAATCCTGCCGGCGTCGCTGGCCAGGCGTCGAGCGAAGTCATGGGCTCGGCATCTATATACGAATACAGCAAGGTCAGCGTCGAGAGCCCGATCGGCAATGATAGCCGCCGCACCGTATCGGTGCTGCCGGGTGCCGCCGGTATCTGCGAACCGCTGCCGGAAATGTTCGGCGGTGACGGTCAGTGGGGCGTAGGTTTCGTCGTCGCGACACCGGTGTATTGGCGGACCTCGGTTGCCCAACAGGAGTCGGCACAAGCCGGGCCCGAGACCATTTCGGTGGCAAACACCTATGACGCCTCATACGAGGAATATTTGCCGACGCTCTCCGTGGGGCGGGCTTTTGGCGAACACCGCTGGGGCTTCAGCGGGGCGGGGGTAGTGCATGAGATCTCGGTTTCAAACGCCAGCTCCTCGGTGAGTTTGCCGAGCGGTACCCTGAACAGCAATTCTACCCAATACCATGGGCGGACGGTGCTGCTGCGTCTGGGTGTGGGCTGGCAATGGCAACGCGAGAAGCTGGTGGTGGGGGCGACGGTCAACGCCCCCGGCATCCGCGTGTGGCAGTCGGGCGATCGCACCGACACCTTGCTCACCAGCAACCCGGTGACCAATGTGGTCTCGGCTACCAGGGGCAGCACCAGTGATTATCCGCTTGATCTGGACGCGCCGGCAGTGGCCACGGCGGCGATTGCCCGTAACGGCGAGAACTGGTCGCTGGAATTGGATCTGACCTTCCAGCTCGGCTCACCGCCGCGCGAGGTTTTCCCGGCATATCAAGAACAGCGCACCACCGTGACCGGGGGCGTCACCAGTACGGACACAGTCACGGTCGCGCCGGTGCGATCCAATCGCCGTTCAGTGCTCAATGGCGCGGCCGGCTTTGCCCATCGCATCACCGATACGTGGTGGGCGCATGCCGGGGTGCTGAGCGATCGGACACCGATTTCCGATTCTCAATTGTTCTCCCGCGTCGACTTGTGGACGGTGGTTGCCGGCCTGTCGGTGCGTGGCGAGCATTCGTTGATGACCGCCGGTGTCGCTTCAACGTGGAATACCAGCGGCACCTCGTCGTCAGTGGATCTGCCCACCAATACCACCGTTGAATCGCAATTGAACATTCTTACCTGGCGCCTGATCGTGGGCACGTCATACCGCTTTTAGGCGCGGCCCGTAGACCGTGTGCCTCGAATCAGTGGCTCAGCGCCGAGGCCGAGGCTTGTGCCGGCAGGAGATAGAACACCAATGCGAGAATCAGATATACCGATAATAGCTGCACGCCTTCGAGCCAATGGGTTTCGCCATCGGCGGTGACCTGTTCCACTACCAAAACCGCCAACACCACGGCGATGACTTCCATCGGACTGAAGACCAAATCCAGGGGATGGCCGGGATTGAAGGCGTAACTGGTGAAGACCAGGACCGGGGCCACAAACAGGGCGATCTGGATCGACGAGCCGATGGCGACTCCCATGGCCAGATCCATGCGATTTTTTCGTGCCACCATCAAGGCAGTGCTATGTTCAGCGGCGTTGCCGACGATGGCCACGACGATGATGCCGACGAATATGTTGCTCATGCCGAGACTCGCGGCCGCTTCGGTAACCGAGCCCACCATCCACTCAGCGACGATGGCGATGAGGACAGTCGCGCCGACCAGGACACCGATTGATTTGCCGGTGCTCCAACCCTGGTGCGTGCCGTCGGCGGCTTCGTCATCGGAAACTACCGCGGCTTCCGCAGCGGGGCCGCTGAACAGGGCCTTGTGTGTTTTCAACGAAAACCACAGCGACAAAACATAGGTGATCAGCAGCACCACGGAAATCTCCAGCGACAGGTCCCGTTCACGGGCTTCGATGCCGCTGCCACCGACGAAATGGAAGACGGCGGGCAAGACCAGGGCGGCGGCGGCAAGAAACAGCATCGAGCTGTAGCTGCGTACGGCCGGGCCGCTGAACTTCATGACGTTGAACTTCATGCCCCCGGCCAGGCAGGCCGCCCCCAGCACCAAGAGGATGTTGCCGATGATTGAGCCGGTGATCGAGGCTTTAACTACATCGTACATCGCCGGGCCCTTGCTGAGGGCCACCAGGGCGATGACCAGCTCGGCGGCATTACCGAAGGTGGCGTTCAACAATCCGCCGATGCCTTCACCGGTTTTTTCAGCCAAATGCTCGGTGGCTTCCCCCATCCATCCGGCAATAGGGATGATCGCCAGGCAGGCGGTGATGAAGATGGCGGTATGATTGTGGGTGGCGTATTCGCAGTAGGCGGCGATGGGGATGAACGCCAGCAACCAGTTGAGAGAGGGCTTGAAAAGGTGCGCAACGGACATGGTACGGGTCATCGTCTGCCCGGTGCGGGCGTCAACTGTCGCCTTCGGCTGCCCGGCGGTCTGATCCTTGTTCCCTCGCGTAGCGGCCCACCATGCTACCCCCGCCGAGGATCCCCTGATGCCTAGTTTCACCGCCCGCGAACTTGCTTTGAATTGTGCCCGGGTCGTTGACCAGAAGGGTGGCGTTGAAATCGTCGTCCTGCAACAACCATCCACCGCCCATTCTTTTGATTACGCCGTTTTGGTAAGCGCATCCAGCGACCGTCTCACCAATGCCCTAGTTGAAGAAGTCTGGCACTTCTGCAAACGCCATGGCGTGCAGCGCATGCCCGTCGAAGGCGATACCGGATGGATGCTGATCGACTGCTTCGACGTCGTGGTGCATGCCTTGAGCGAAGAAAAGCGCGCTTTCTACCAACTCGATACCTTGTGGCCTTTGGCCAAGAAGGTCGCCTGGGAAAAAGAGGTGAAGACCCTGGCTGACCCGGACAAGGTGGCCGCGGCCCCTGTGGTCGTGGAAGAAGCCGCAGCGCCGAAGAAGCGCGTCACGCGTAAGAAACCGGCCGTCGAAGCGGAACCGGCCGCGCCGAAGAAAAAAGCCGCCGCCAAACGGACCAAGCCCGCCCGTCGGGCGAAGCCGCAGGACGCCGGCGACCTGTAATGTTCAAGGCCATTGGTCGGTTATTCACGCGGGTCAAGGAAGGCCTCAGTAAAACCCGTTCAGCCATCGGCGGCGCCCTGCGCAAGCTGATCGGCGCTGGTCGGGCGATAGACCGCACCTTCCTCGAGCAGTTGGAAGAGACCCTGCTCGCTGCCGATATCGGCGTGGGCAAGACCGAGGAAATCCTCGGCGAACTGCAGCGGCGCTATAAAGCCGGCGAGATCGCCAAGGGTGAAGACCTGCTGGCCTATTTGAAGCAGACCCTGCGTGATGAGCTGAGTATTCCCGACAATGAGCTGCCGCTCGACAGCAAACCCTATGTGGTGCTGGTGGTCGGCGTTAATGGCGCCGGCAAGACCACGACCATCGCCAAGTTGGCAAAGCGTTATAAAGATCAGGGCAAGTCGGTGCTGATCGCCGCCGGTGATACGTATCGCGCGGCGGCCATCGAGCAGTTGCAGATCTGGGCTGATCGGGTGGGTGTCGACCTCATCAAAAGCCAGACTGGCGGCGATGCTGCTGCGGTGGCCTTCGATGCGGTAGCAGCCGGCATCGCCCGCGGCAGCGACCTCGTTCTGATCGACACCGCCGGCCGCTTGCACAATAAAGACCACTTGATGCGCGAGTTGGAAAAAGTCCGCCGTGTCATGCAAAAGCGTTTGCCCGAAGCGCCGCACGCGACGCTGCTGGTGCTCGATGCTACAGCCGGCCAAAACGCGGTACAGCAGGCCAAGGTGTTCAAGGACAGCATGGGCGTCACCGGTCTGGTGCTGACCAAGCTCGATGGCACCGCCAAGGGCGGCGCGATCATCCAGGTGCGCCGCGAACTGGGCCTGCCGGTGCGCTTCATCGGCGTCGGCGAAGGCATGGACGACCTGCAGCCGTTCGACCCGGATGCGTTCGTCGAAGCCATCTTCGGCGAGGCCTGAATCGTCCGCTAGGTTCCATCGGGACATGCGTGGCTGACGTTGAGCCATGGGCGAAAGGCCGCCGCCGTTAGACTGCGGGCATGTCCATCCCCTCTGCCGCTGCTATGCTCACGCAACCCGCTGTCGTTTGGCGTTTTCGCCTGCGTCCACCTGCTTGCATTGAACATCCGCTGGTTCTGATCGCCGAAAGTGAAGGGACGGTCATCGAACTGGTATCGACCAAGTCCGGTCTGCGCTTGCGTTGTCGGGTGGCCCTGGAGACGCCCACGGCGGTGATTGCCCACCGTCGTGCCACCGGTCAATCGGTGCTGCCGGGTATGGTGACGGGTGAAATGGTGGTCGACGTAGCGCTGGCATCTGCGGAAACGGTCGAGGTCGTGCTGCGTTTACGCGCCGAGCGGATTGCGTTGTATTGTGATGGCGTGCTGGTCGATGAGGAATGGCCATTCACTGCTCGTCGTGGTAGCGGAGCGCCACGCATTCAGTGCGTTGACCTGGTTCAATCATTGGTGATAGCTGCGGATGGCGACGAGCCGCTGTGCACGGCTGTCGCTCAAGCGCGTTGGTTACCAGAAGCTCGACCTTTTGGCGCCTACTGGCGGCCAGCTGGCGGCAACGCCAGTGCCGGCGACACCATGGTGTGCGTCCGCAATGACGAGCTGCATGTCTTCTGGCTGGCCGATCGTCGCGGGCATCAGAGCAAATGGGGCGCTGGTGCTCATCAATTCGATCATGCGGTTACCACCAATCTGAGTCAGTGGCGTCAGCTGCCGCGCGCTGTGGGCATCGATGCGCCAGAGCTCACCATCGGCACCGGTTCGTGCGTGCACGACGGCGAGCGGTTCCATTTTTTTTGGCACAATCACGGCGAGCGTTTTCTGGCCCCGGAAGGCACTTTCGTGTCAACCAGCCGAGACGGAGTGAACTTCACCGTCGAAAGACCATGGCAACGCCAGGATCTCATTCAACCCGGGGTGTGGTGTGAAGACGGCAGCTGGCGGATGTTGTGCCATACGCGGCTGTACGCCTCAACTGACTTGCGCGATTGGCAATTGCTCGACGCGCATTTCATCACCATGCCGGCCGGGGTCAGTGAGGAGTGCCCCTGTGTGTTCGCGGTCGGCGAGCGTTTCTGGTTATTGACTGGCCGGGCCGGCTGCTGGAGCTGGCGCAACGGTGAACGCCCACGCGCCCACCACGATCAAGCACCGTACGATGGCTTGATGGTGCCGATGGTGGCTGCTTGGCGTGGCCGCCTGATCATGGCCGGCTGGGCCTACGATGATGCCAAGACCCTCGGCTTTCCCTGGACGTGGGGCGGAACGGTGGTGTTCCGCGAATTGTTGCCACGTGCCGATGGAAATGGCTTCGCCATGCGTTGGGTACCTGAATTGATCCCCGGCGGTGGAGCGTGGTTGGTAGCACGGGCAGCCACGACGATCGCCGCTGGCGGTACGGCAACGATCACCGTACCCGAGGGCCCGATCCATCTCCGTTTGCAAATAGTGGCTGAAGGTGATTTAGCGTTGGTCTTCGGTGGCGGCACCGACGGCGTCGGCGGCACCGAAATTCGTCTCGAGCCCGCTGCGCAACGCTTGGTCGCCACCTCCGCGGTCGAGGGCCCGTTCACCGGCCGGGCTTCGTGTGAGCCGTTCCTCTCCCACGATTTTGCACTGCCGGCGGTATCTGGCCTGGCGGCGGCGCGCCAGATCGATGCCATCCTCTGGCCGGATCGCGGTGGCGTGATCATCGACGTGCAGCTCGATACCGGCCGCACCATCAGCGCCCGGCATGTAGGTGTCTGGCGTGGCGGAGCGATGCTGGCGACACGTGGTGG
>JAYVTR010000445.1:0-8920 GCA_043788625.1 Planctomycetota bacterium | reverse complement strand
CGAAGAATGGAGTACAGAAATATGATATCCGCCACTGGTTTTGGGTTGGGCCGTAATCTGTAGCCCAGGCAGTTGTGATGTGTTTCCAGCTCCAACATTCTGATACACAGCGGAAGGAGATAAAACATCTACGGAGTTCGAGCTGCCGTAAGCAGCAAAGATGAATGGCACGTCGCTACCCACATTGGCACCGGGGAAAAGCCCGATGATCCCGCTCGAGAGTGGAGATGAGAAATACGCAGTATCGTACTCCCAAACCAGGGTACCGTCAGCACCAACAGCCAATTGGACCGTGAAGCTCCCACGTTGCGGCCCCACAGCTTGATAGAGCCAAGTCACAAGAATACGGTTTAATTCAGTGCGAACGAAAATGCCGCCTGGTTTCTGTCCCACTACGAAATCACTCGGTGAATTTGTTCCATTCAATTGGCTTGAATTGACTATTAATGCCAAATTGGGCGCACCCATCTTCAACGCACTCACAGTTTTCTCAGCATTTAACGCGCCAAAAGATACACCAATATTGGTAATATAGATACGTCGGTAATTCTGCCCGAAGAAGGGTATTTTAAATGGAATATCTACTGCTTGATTGTTGGAAACAGTGGTGCCCAAGCGTGGATCAATAGGCAAACTAGTATAGAAAGCGAATTTATTCCCTTGAGATAGCGACTCAAGACTTTGTATAGCACCTGTGGGATCACTTAAGTCAGCATGTACATCTGGTTCTTTAGAAACTAGAACCCCCTGAAGAACATAACTTCCATTGGAAGATGTTAACGTCGCCACTGCCGAGGTATTCGTGGTTATAAGAGAATCTTTAACCGGTACGTTGTCAAGGGTAACAACACCCTGTACCCGATTCGCAAGCAACTTCTCGTAATTAAGTTTGAATTGAATTTGCGTAACATCTGTATCGAGGGAAATCTTACCATTCTGGTGATGTGTAACTATATAAAGAGGCACATGCAAGGTGCTTGCATCATACCCTGGAGGCATTTGGGCAGCAAAATCAAAATACAAAGAGCTATAATTTGATCTTGGAGAAACATATTTTAATTCGAGAACCTTACCATTGGTAGGATCGCCCTCTACCAGGGTTACGTAAGAAACACTAGAAAACGTTGGGATTTCTCCATAAATTCTCAGTTCGAAATATTCTCCAGAATTATAGAATACTTTATGAGCAGGAGAGATAAGCCGAAAATTTCGATCGTCGATGACATGGATGGCATAACGCGATTTCAATCCGAATCCGTCTGTAATTTCTACAAAAAAATCCCACCCCTCATCATACAGAAGAGACTTCTTCCAAGAGCGATCCAGATCGACGACTGTTTTTAATGACGAAGTGTTTGATGTTGCAATCATTGGATTATAAACTTCTTCTGTGTCCCATATTGAATTATCATGATCAAAAAGCTTCATAGAAACAATGCTGTTTTCTGAAGATGATAATGCACCAGGAAGCCCTTCTAAATCAAACGCAAGAAGATGGTTTGGTACTTTTGAATAATAAATGACATCAATCGGTGCATGTCTTAGAAGCTGTGGGGCCTCGAGGAGGCCTAGCTGTAGGACAGAAGTAAAAGTCTTCCCAGCTGCCGTCGTTACCGATGCGCTTACATACAAGCTATACTTTCCTTCAACTGGTACGGACGAGCGCAACGCCTGGATAAAATTCATTTGAAACTCAGCGTTTTTCCCCTGGCCGTGAAAATATTCAGTGCCATTATCAACTCCTGACACTCTAAAATCTGTGATTGTACCCTGATATTGAGCTTGTATTTTCACCGGGAAAGAAGGCGAGTATGCTGGGTTCAGAGTATTCGGTGAGACAAGAATCACGATGGGGTCACTTACAGGCCCAGACAATGGGTCTCCATCATCAGAAATGCCATCTCCGTCAGTATCTGGATTCAATGGATTATTATTTGCGAGATATTCTTGGAGATTGTTTAACCCATCGTGGTCCGAATCTAGCTTAGCATCAGCGGAATCATTTGGATTAAGACCGTAGAGCACTTCCCATTCATCTGGTATGCCATCCGAATCTGTATCCAATGCCACCGCCTTAACCGTCACGGTTGCACATGCGACCTGGCCAAAAAAACTAGCTGTAATAATTGCCGATGACTCAGCTGTGCGCTTTCCGCCTACGAATTGATGAGTATCTTCGAGATGGATAGTCTCATAATTTGAGGAAAGAAACGTGGTTAAACTGGTTACATCTTTACTTGTACCATTATTATAAAATGCCATGACCTTTACTGAAAATAATTCACCTGGCTGTACAGCTTTCGGAATATTTTCAAATTCCACCCGTATAGGTCGAACATCTTTTGAAAAATACGTAATCATTGGCGAGTTCGTTGTAAAATGACCTGGCCCGTCAGCGCTGTTTGACATTGAGAAGCCAGGCCAGTCGACAGTCCAATATTCGGATTGGCCCCAAAGAGAATTTCCTTCAATCATGGTTCTCTGGTAAATGCGGGAGGCTGGTACCCAGGTTGGGATCAAAGTTCCAGTAGAAAAGACCCAATTATTGAATATTTTTACATTTCGGACTTCAGTTGCTCCATTATTCTTCACAAATGCTGAACTGCCTCCAATGATAACGAGTGAGAAAGGATCGTCTTCAGCTCGCAACCAAGGTGTAGTTGATATCACAAGCAATGTAAAAATAGCCCAACACATGTATTTACGGCAAAGAGCAAATGTGAGTAAAGCGCGCATGTTCATACTTCAGTATATTGGTAATTTCAGTGGGCGGCAAAAATATGCAGTTCACGAATTAATCAATGTCTAAATATTATACTAATTTTATTTACGGGTATTTCAGGCATATACTTATAGAAAAAATTATTTGACAAAAATTAGAAGGTTCGCGACCTTATTACTACTACATTAGTCAATTGCTGGAGAAAATCTTGGCGCACTCCTCCAGAAACGGGTTCCGCCAGCGGCTTCGACCTTACTATCTGCCCCCTCATGCGTCTGCGCCGCCTTGAAACCTACGGGTTCAAATCTTTTGCTGATCGCCTGACCTTCGATTTCGAAGAGGGAATCACGGCGATTATCGGCCCCAATGGTTGCGGCAAATCCAACGTCGTCGACTCGATCAAATGGGTCATCGGCGAACAGAGCGCCAAGGCCCTGCGCGGCGAGGATATGACCGACGTCATCTTCAACGGCTGTGCGACGCGCAAGAGCATGCCGTTTTGCGAAGTGACCCTGGTCATGGACCAGCTGCAGCACTCGCTGCCGGGCATCGACACCGATGAGGTCGCCATCACCCGGCGCTTGTTCCGCGATGGCGTCAGCGCCTATCACCTCAACGGCAAGGCCTGCCGCCTCAAAGATATCAAAGAAATTTTCCTCGGCACCGGCATGGGCACCAGCGCCTATGCGGTGATCGAGCAGGGCAAAGTCGGCTTCATCCTCGAGTCCAATACCAAGGATCGCCGCCTGATCCTTGAAGAAGCCGCCGGCATCAGCCGCTATAAAGTGCGCCGGCGTTTGGCGTCGCGCAAACTCGAACGGGTTGAGACCGATCTCCAGCGCATCGGCGAAGTGCTCAATGAAGTCCGCCGTCGCGTCAAATCGGTGGCCAAGCAAGCCGCCACCGCATTGCGGTTCCAAGAGCTGACGCGCCTGGTGCAGGACCTGCGCTTGGGCTTCGCCCTTGAGGAATTCGGCCGCCTGAGCGAAGAGCACACCCGCCATCACCTGATGTCCGAAAGCCTGGCTCTGGCGATGGCCGAAGGCGCCGCCCGCCTAGGTGAACTCGAAGCTGCGCTGATCGAGGCCGACGTGCGCCTGGTCACCCTCGAAGGTGATGTGCGCGATATCGGCGAGCAGCGCGCTGCCGCGCAGTCGCGCCGTGACGTTGCCGATCACAAGGCCAAAGACGCGGCTTATCGTCTGAAAGAGCTCGATCAGCATGAGGGCGAAGACCGCCAGATCATGTCGACCATCGCTGCTAAGATCGAGGCCCTGGCTGCCGAGCACGCGCATGCCGAACAGGACCTGGCGCAGCTGATTGCCGAAACCGGTGCCAGCCTCGACGATGGCGTAGCGCATGGCCCGACCCCCTTGTCGCAAACGCGTGAACAGCTCGATGCGGTACTGGCGGAAGTCGATGCTCTCGTCCAGCAGGCCGAAAACGCCAAGGCCAAGCAGATCGAATGTTTCAAAGAACAAGCCCGCATCCAGGCTGAACAAGGCCGTCTGGAAAGCGCCAAGCTGGCCACCAGCGAACGCCGCAAACGCCTTGAAGACCGCACCGGCGGCCAGGCCGGCCAGCTCATGGACGCCACCGCCGCCGAGGCCGCTGCCAAGCAGGCCCTCGAACAAGCGATGATGGGCGCTGCCGATGCTCATCGCAATCTTGATGAGCGCATCCGTGCACGCGAGACGGCCCTCGCCCAAGCCAGCCAATTCGATCAGGAATTGAATGAGCTGGGCCATCAGGCAGCACGCAGCGAAACCAGCCTGCGCATGTACCGCGAGCAGGAGAACCGCGCTGAAGGCCTGCAGCGTGGCGTACGCGACGTGCTGCAGACCATGGGCAAGCAGCCGGGCATCATTGGCATGGTCGCCGATCTCTGCCGCATCCCCGATGACGACGTGGTAGCGATCGAGACCGCCCTCGGCGCTCAGGCGCAGAACATCATCACCGAGACCCAGGATGACGCCAAGTCCGCGATCGACTTTCTCAAGCGTGAACGCCGCGGCCGGGCGACTTTTCTGCCCTTAGACGATATCCGCGGTGGCGAACGCATCGAACAGCAACTGTTGCGCGAGCCCGGCGTCATCGGCATCGCCTCGCGCTTGATTGAGTTCGAGCCGCGCTTGCGCGGTGCTTTCGAATACCTGCTCGGCAATGTGTTGATCGTCGAAAGCATCGACGACGGCATCGCCCTGCGCCGGCGCCATCGCCCGGGTTGCCGCATCGTCACCCGTGAAGGCGACATCATCAACGCCGGTGGCGCCATGACCGGCGGCCGTCAGCAGGGCCAGGAATCCGGTGGCGTGGTCAGCCGCAAGCACGAGATCGCCAAGATCGCCGATCAGCTCGCCGAACTCACCGCCAAGCGTGAATCGCTGAGCCTCAAGCGCGATGCCAAAAAGAAGGAAGGCTTCGAACTGTCACTCGCGGTCGAGGAATGCCGGCGACAGATCCAGGCCGGCGATCGTGCTGTCGGTGAAGCCAAAGCCCAGCTGATGAAGGCCGAACGCGACCTACTGCACTTCGAAGAAGCTGTCAGCGGCTTCGGCGCCGAACTCGAAGAGATCGCCAGCGAGATGGGCAAGCTCGAGTCCGAAGGCCGCGATCTGCTTGGTCAGCACGAATGGTTTGCTGCCTTGCAGCGCAACCTCAGCGCCGACTTGGAAATGCGGCAGAATTCGATCCTTGCCAAGGGCGCCCGCCGCGAGCAGCTGCAGGATGAATTCAACAGCTTGCGCGTCAGCGCCGCCACCGTTGCCGAACGCGTCGAAGCCGCCCGCAACCACCTCGGACATCTGACGCGGTCGTTGCAGAATCTCGAAGATCAGCGCGATGAGCGCACCCGTCGTCTCGATGGCTTGGAAACCAAGCGCAATGAATTGCGCCAGATCCTGGAAGAATCGGCACAGGTCTTCGCCAACGAAGCCGGCCAGGTCACCGAGCTGGCGCAGCGCCTCGATGCCGCCATCAAAGAACGCGATGCCATCCGTAACGGGGTCGAGGATCAGCGCCAAGAGGCACGTGTCCTCAACGCCCGCGCCAAGGCCACCGACAAGGAGCGCCAGGAAGCCGCGCTGCAGGCGCATGAAGCCAAGATCCGCATCGAGAATCTCACCGCGCAGATCCTCGACTCGCATCAGATCGATTTGGCCGAGGCTTTTGGCCATTACGAACGACCGGGTGACCTCGATCTCGATGGCCTGCGCGAGCAGCTACACGACACCGAAGTCGAATTGAAATCCCTCGGGCCGGTGAACCTGGCCGCCATTGATGAGCTAGCCGAAGTTCAGGCGCGCCAGGATTTCCTGGATAAGCAGTTCAATGATCTGACGCGGGCCATGGAGACCCTCAGCAAGACCATCGAAGACCTCAACCGCATCTGCGGCCAGCTGTTCGAGGCCACCTACAAAGAGGTGCGCGCCAACTTCCAGCTGCTGTTCCGCAAGTTGTTCAGCGGCGGCCGGGCTGATCTGGAATTGGAAAAGAAGGACGAACAGGGCAATCCCGTCGATCCGCTGGAAGCCGGCTTGGAAATCGTCGCCTGTCCGCCGGGCAAAAACCCCAAGATTATCACCCAGCTCTCCGGTGGCGAAAAAGCCCTTACCGCCATCGCCCTGCTGTTTGCCGTCTACCAGACCAAGCCCAGCCCATTCTGCATACTCGACGAAGTCGATGCGCCCTTGGATGACGCCAACGTCGACGTCTACAATGCCATGATCCGCGAGTTCACCCAGTCGAGGATCGACGGTGGCCGTGGCAGCCAGTTCATCGTCATCACCCACAAAAAACGCACCATGCAGAAGGCCGATGCTGTTTACGGCATCACTCAGAACGAGCCCGGCGTGTCGACCAAGATCAGCGTCAAATTCGAAGATATCGAAGCCGGACTCGGCGCGCTCGTCGATGGCGGCGGAGCCGGCGAATTACAGCCGACCGTCCGTGGCTCTGGGCCTTTTTCCGGCTGATGACCGGCTGAAAAAGTTGGCTTATCCAGCCAGCGGTAAAACCGTGACGATGATCGATTGACTGTTGTTGGTAATATCGGTGTCGGTGCTCTTCAAACCCGGATCGATGATGAATTGATAGGTATGGACGCCTGAAACAGCTTCAGCCGGCAGACTGACCGGCACCGATAACACGGCACCGGGGGCCGCGACCGGGAGAATGCCAGTCACGTAATTGACCACTCCATCACGGGTCACGCTCCACGTGACGCCGGTGGCCGTGCCTGGCGAACCAGCGGCATTGGTGACCGAAGCCGTGAGCGTCATTGGCTGAAGCACCATCGGACTGGCCGGCAGCACGGTCAGTGGTGCGACCTGCAGATCAAAAGGCAGGGCCCAGGTCATTGCCAACGCCACCGAATTATTCTTATATGTAGATTCATCGACAACATTGTCGCTATTGGCAATGATTTGGTAGGAATGGGCCACGGCCGTAGCCTGGGTGATGGTAAATGAAACAGTGGTCGAGGCGCCCTGGGCGAGTGCCGGCAAACTGCCGCTGACCGCGCCAAACACCGTCGCGCCATTGACGGTCAACTCATTCACCGTCCACGTACAAGCCCCAGCATCGTCGTTCCCATAATTGGCGAACGTGGCAAGAAAAGTCACCTGCGTGCCAGGCACCGGATTGATCGGCAAGGCGGTGAGCGATATGGCAGCCAAGTCCGCATGATTCTTGGCGCAGCCGGAAAAAAACAGCGACGTCACGACAGTCAGCACGGCAAATAGAAAATAACGCATAGCAGGTTGGCCAGAGCCTGGGCTGGTATTGCTGGGTTCAATCGCTGACCGCTACTGCCTGAATAAAAACCATAGGCTTGAGAGATTTTACGACCTGAATCAGCGACCTGGAGTCAGCGACCAACAGCGTCTACCTACTCTGGTGCCAGCGGAGACCCCTGGACCGGCGGCAATGCCTCTTCAACCACCTCACCGTCTTGCCGCGAGTCCACGTGCACATCCGGCGGTAATGCCGCGTCACCCGCCAGACGAAAGCCCAGGAAACTGCTGCGCATGTGGGCTGGCAAAGCCACCCGGTTGGCTACCCGCACATGCTCAATGCGGTCGCCCCAGCTACCGCCGCGGGCGACGCGCAATTCGCTTTCAAAGCCCAGAGGATCCACGGCTGGTACCGGGCTGTACATGCCATAACGATCAGCACACCATTCCCAGACATTGCCCAGGGTATCCTGCAGACCGAGTGCGTTGGGTTGGCGTCGGCCACTTGCATGCGTACCAAACTCAGCCGTTGCGCCACGATACCAGCTGATCTGAAAGACCTCTTCCGGCGGGACTGCGCCACGCGGGCCTTGCCATGCGCTGCTGTCGCCAGCCCGGGCGGCGTGCTCCCACTCGGCTTCGGTGGGCAAGCGGGCATTGAAACCAGGCACGAGCCCGTTGAAGCGCTTGAGAAAATCCTGCACGTCCGTCCACGCCACACGCTGCACCGGTTGCTCGAGATCGGGATGCAGACTTGGATTGACCTGCATCACGCGCTGCCACATGTCTTGGCGGCATTCCTGCACACCCAGCCAATAGCCGGCAGTGAGGGTCACATGCATTTGCGCCTCATCGGCATCACGCCCGGGTTCGTCCACGGGACTGCCCATGACGAATTCACCTGGTGGGATATAGCGGAAATCGACGGTTACCTCCGGCTCACCTGGCAAGCGCAGGCTGGCCTTGGGGCCTGCCGCATCGACGGTATAGACAGTTGCCCAGAGTGGTTGCCCCGGGCCGATCAGGTAGGCCAGCCGTTTTGACCACTCACGCAGATGCGGCTCATCCGCACCCACCAATGCACCCAACAAGGCCAGGTGCTCACGTGCCGTGGGCGCCAGACGCACCACCGTGGGACTCAGCTCATTGCTGAGCTCGGCGATCAGATGGCTGATGCAGGCGAGCTTGTTCTGCCATTCATTGGCACCGGGGAAATTACCAATCAGATTGATCAATTCCGCCAAGCGCTGTTGGCCGTCGAGCGGTGCAGGCGCCACCTTGTCCAATGGCGACAGCACCCGTCGCAATTCAGCAACATGATCCACTTTGCCACGCCATTGACGGACCCGCGCATCATCGGACCCGACAATGTTCGTATATTCGCTGAGCAGCTCACGCGCCCGCTCGGGGATGGGTGCTACCGCATCCAGCGGCGACAGCGCTTCACGCAATTGCACAGCCCGCA
>JAYVTR010000444.1:0-7548 GCA_043788625.1 Planctomycetota bacterium | reverse complement strand
AACCGTCTTGGGCAGTCGAATGCCGGTGAACTGCTCAAACACCTTCCGGCTTATGGCGTTGACTGGCGCAAGAAGTTCGAGCTCCGAATCCTTGGCGGTACGATTGACGATTCGCGACAACATCTGGATGGTGGCTTCTGGAATTCCAGGTCGGACCACATCGTAGAGTGAGCGGATGCGCGCTATTGGGACGGCTGGCGCTACGCTCTCATTCGGGGTTGCGATGGGCGCCGCCGGTAGCGGAGCGATCGCGGGAGACGTATCGGCGGTGGTGGCCTCTTGCTCGGTCGACCGGTCGACGAATGGCACGTCTACGGCCTGTGGCTCATCAATCACGGCAGGGGCGCTGCTAGGGGGAGCCAACGTCAGGTTCAGCGCACCGTGTTCCCTGATGGGCGATACCGGGGTCAGTGAGGTGGAAGTAAGGTCGACCGGTTCTGGTTTTGCGAGATCTGCTGCTTCAGCGCTCTCGCCTGGTGCGGATCCGACGCGGTAACCAGATCCAGTAAGCGCCGATTCCCATAAGCCGCGCCGGCGCGCGCCATAGGCGATGTGCTCAGCCTCAGTGAGTTGGTTGGTAATATCCTTCCGACGCAGGTTGGGGCCGATGATGATCGGTACCGCCCCATTGAGGCCATCCAGATCGAGGAGGCTTCCGCCGGAGGCTGGTCGTGCGGTATCGGGATGACACCCAAGGACAAAGGTCTTGGCGCGATCGGCATGGCCGGGTCCGGTACCTGCCCAGAGAACGCTTCCGAGCACCAGGCCATCTGCACGACAGAGGACGAGTACAGATCCATCGCTGAGCTGGCCCCCGCGACTTTGGTGGCGAAGCGCTTGGGCGCGTCCTATGAACGCGCAGGAGGTCCCGAAAGAGCCCAAGCGATCGATCGCGTCCGCAAAGGTCTCATTCTTAGGCAGAATGATGAGGGCGTGGGGCTGATCGATACGTGGCGTTTCTGCCGGCGAGATCGCAATCTCAGGGGCCCATCCAACGGCGGTCAGGATCCCGGAGGTGCTTCTTCCAGGATGGGGATTTGCTGCAGTAATTGTTGAAATGTCGATCCCTGGTACCCCATTTCGCGAAGGGTCTCCAGTTGCTCTAAGGCGAGATCCTCCAACGAGGTCTCCTCGGGTTCCGGGAGCAGCTCCTCCGCTCGCGCCATTTCGGTCGCCGAGTCTAGGTCCATCCCCTGGTCCAGCAATTCCTGGCGTCTGCGCTCGTAGGTCGCTTGTGCCGCCAAGCATACTTCCCACAGCAGGTTTAATCGCTGCAGCGAATGGTGGTATCGTGGGCAGTTCAGGCGCAGGTACTCCTCGTACCTGATCGCCGGGCAGGTGGTTACCTGTTCGAGGATGATTTCCGAGTCGATGCTGTTGATGATCGCCAACAGCTCCTGACGGTAGGCGTCCCGTTGCGCCGGCGTCATGTCCGATAAGGGAGGTAGGGTGGGAGGCATGTTCAGACTCCTGAGGAGATACGGGGAGTGGGGAAAGATCGAAAATAGGGAGATGGGTACGGGTTGCTTTGACACCGAGGCTGCGCAGCCACACCACCAGGCGATCGCACGCTGCCGGCGGGGTCGAGTGGTCATGAGCGATCTCAACCTTGGGTAGCTGCCGCAGTTTGGGCAGCATCCATAGCAAGTTTTCCTCCAGCGACCAATGCCGATGGGGATCCTGGAGACGGCTGTCGATCGCGAGTGGTTCCAGCATGGCCACCGTTGGCATAGCATGCTCGGGGTGGCGCTCCGAGTGGATGCAGGCCACGGGCGAGGTGACGAGGCGCAGCCCTACCTGCGCTTGCACCGCGGTGTTGAGAGCCCCGGCGTTAAAGGGCACGGCCCACCAGGGACGGGTTGATTGCGGATGATGCAGTTGCCCATCCATATCAGCCACCACGTAGGCTGGTCTTCCAGCCGCATCGGTAGCGACGAATACCGTTCCACCCTGAATGGTAACGCTCGCTGGGAGAAGGGCCGATCGCACTGCCGGCGCCGAACCGGGGGCGATGCCCAGCTGGGCCAGGTCCGCATTCACCTGCAGATCATGGGGGGAGACCGTCAGCGAGCTCAACTCCCGAATTTGATCGACGATCAATTGTCGGGCTTCCTTGTTGCTGATACGGGGCGTCGTCACGATGCGGCATTCTGGGCGGAGGTTTCATCCATCTGGCGAGACAGGTCGAGCAGTAGCATGGGTGTGGAGGTGGTCACCGTCTCGACATCGGCCTCAACGTCCGGCGTGAACACAAAAGGGACCGCCTCACCCTCCGTGGGCAGGAGACCTTCCGTCGCTGCGAGGCCCGACCCGTTCAAGGACAACGCGTGGACCAGATCGCCGTTGCGAAACCATATGCTGGTATGACGTGGGGTTCCGTCGTTGAGGGTCAGGCAGCCGGTGCGCCCGTTGATGTGCAGGAACTGGGAAAATTCGAGCAACTCCATGCCTTTTCCGGTCCCTGTGAGAGTTCCTTCAGCTAAATAGACATCCTGTTGGTTGGCATTCACCATGATGGCATCAGCGCTCGCCTGGTCGAGGTTGGATTCCACCAGCGGCGCGCCCGGCGACGTGTGCTCGGCCATGGGGGCAATGGTGATGACCCCATGTTGCCGCCACTGGGCGAGGAGGGATTCCATGCACAGTTGCCAGGCATCGGTGACGCCGGCGAGGTGTTCTCCGCGAAGCGCGCCATGAAGTGCCCGCGATGGCTCGCTGACATTGGCCAGGCCCAGGCGTTCGAATTCTCGCGCCAGGTTCTCAAGCGGACTCAGGTCACCTTGGCGCAGGGAGGTGATGAGCTCGTTGGCGATCGATTGCGCGCTCATCGGAGGTTGGCCTGGAATGCGGACCAGACCATTTGTGTTAGAGGCCAGCGTCGCTGCCGCGTGTCCGCGATCACCTTCCGGCTTGATGTGTAGGCTGCAGCCGTTGAGGCACACCAGTTCAGCGAGTTCTTCATGGGTCATGCCGATCCGCAGCGGAACGGCTTTGCCCCGGGCATCGGTGACAGCAACCGTTGAGGGATCGCTCACCAATTGCCGTAATGACTCGCTGAGTTCAGCTGAACGGGTCCTATCCACCTGCACGTGGATCGAGGTGCCTGGCGCTTGTGCGCATTGGGTCGCGCACGTCGAGCGCAGGATGTCGGCCTCAATACCGGCCGCCAACACATCGCGCGTGTAAGATTCGAGCTCGGCATCCTGGCGCGGTTCGAGTTCAGGGGCAGCGTGGTGTTTCATTGGTGACATGAGTTACTCCGAATCTAATGAGGAAAGCGCGTGGGCCGCCTCTGAGAGGTCCTTAAACTGTCCGAAACCGAAGTCGGACATCGCTCCGATGCGTGCGTTGCCCCCTCGGTAGCAAAGCCATTCGACGAGGCGCGTGGCGCAGTTGATCCCGGCTAGGGTTTTATCGGCGGTATCGTCATTGTCGGGCAACACGATGATCTCGCTGCATGCACGCAGGTCGGCGAGCAGCCAGGTCAGTTGGCGTGCCGCCGGCGAGGTGGAATCCTCAATGCCGTAGGCATTTGGTCGGCAAAGCATGGCGATGGCGTGCATGCCAAGGGTGACGGCGCCCTGCACGTCGGTGGCGCCTTCGCAAATGATCATGGGAGCATTTTCGTGAGCCGCCTGCATGAGGCTCGGCAGACCATAGGGCGCACGCTGGGCGCCGTGGCGCATGCTCTGACCGCGGTATTTGGGCGCCTCGTCGTGTGGTTGCCAGTCCAACCGACGACCAGTCATGTAAAACGGCGTGACCCCATCGCGGCTCAGGCACGGCATGAGCACGACTCCCCCATCGGTCTCCCACATGAGCCGGCATTCCTTGCGATCGGAGTTGGGCAGGAAGTAGACCAGGCCGGCATGCCACGCCGCGTTGACCGCATTGGAATCCGCCAGGAGACGTGTGGTGATCGCTCGCGATGCTTCGGCATTGGGAATGTGGTAGGCCGGCCCGAGTAAGTTGATCGCCTGGTCACTGGCACCCCGCGCGCGCAGGTAATCGCATCCACGGGTGATGGAATCGGGCACCTCAGCCGCGACCGCCGACAGCATGGCTGCAACGCCCAAGCGTTGCAGCGCCGGCGGAATCACCGGTATTTCGACCGCTACGCGTGGGGCCACCGGCCTGCGCTGGGAGGCTTCGCTGCCCCAGGCACTCGGGTCAGGAGTGTATTGCGCTAAGCGGTAGGCTGCATGGGAGAAGGAGAGTTGAAGCGCTCCAATAGCCAGTCCTAATGCGTCACCGCTCTCGTTATCCGCACCACCGAAATCGCAGAAGGTCCACCCGCGTGCGCCCTGCTTACCAACTCCCGGCGGATAAATTCGACAAGAGGGGGTACGCTCTTCTCGTAGGGGTGACAGGCAGGTGAGCATGGAACCTTCGCGGACGAGGCTGACCCCCAATTCCACCTCCAGAAAGCGAGGGAAATCGACCTCGTGACATAACGCGATGCGATCGTCATGCTTCAGGTGGAGTCTTCCAGCGGATGCATCCATGGAGCTGCTCATGATATGGGATCGCTGATACATGGCCACAGCGTAACAGCAAAGCCATCCGATAAAATGACATTAATTCACTTGACTTTTGTTAGTAAAAATAACAACCCGATCTCGGAGTTGCCATGAATTCTCAGCAGACCCCCGTATTGCCATCACCCACGTTCGAAGACCTTCTAGTTGGATTGGGAGGGTTTTTGCAGCCAGAGGTTCCCGTCGGCGTCGACCATATGCGCATCCGTCTCCTGCTGACGAGCGACTCGACACCGGCGACGTATTTCGCGCGCACCGGCCTGCATCATCTGACCCGGACCGCGGAGACCGGGTTCTCCTTTGCCGATCTGGTCACATTGGGCACGAAACCGGAGCATCCGCGTTTGGAGTGGTTCGCTGATGTGCTGCGTCAGACCCTGGAGCATGTGCAGCCACCGGCATGGATGATCTTCAATGGGGTTCTCCATGTGGAGGATTTCCGCTTTTTGTTCGTTTTTACTCCCCCCACCACCTACCGGGATTTATGGGTTGGAGCCAGCCAACCACTGGTGACTGATATTAGCGCAACCATCGTGTAATTTGCACGGTCAGCGAGCCTGGCCATCATTGCGTCTTCCCGCTTGGGCGTTTCGACTTATACCCAAGAAGAGGAGCCGTACGATCAATGTCTCTAGCTTCACAAATACGTGCTAAGGCCGCCGAGCAAAATGTTCATACGACCATTGGTATCGCCAGCCTGATCAAAGTGACCACTGGGGCAATCAAGCACGTTTTGAACGGCACCGGGACGCCTTCCCGTCAGACGACCGAAGCGATCGCACGATTCCTCGGGCGTCCGGTTGAGGAGGTCTCCACCATTTCCCATGAAGCGCCGAGCTTGGGAAAAACCGAAGAACTCCCGTTGGTCATTCGTGAGTATGAGGTGGCGGTTCTTCGCGCTTCCCTGGTCCGTATTGCCCTCAGCTACGGCATCGAGAAGCCAGCTGTGGTGCAAAACGCTGAAGACGCTCTTACGGAGGCCCGGGAGGGCGTTGAAGCGTTCTTGATCAACCGCGCCCTCGGCGTTGTGCCTCCTCGCACCCTCATGACCTTGAAGCGGCTCACCGGCGACGACATGGCGGTGATCGGATCGCTGGCCACCTTGCTCGCCCAGGGCATCCGCGGTACCAAGAAGGCAATCCATGCCCTCGAATCGTCCTTGGTACCAAAACAAAATGTCGAGGTGGTTGTGCATCGGCCGCCACGATCTGGTGAAGCCCAGCGGCGATCGCGGATAACCCGCACCAAAGCAGCCACACTCAAGACGACCACAAAGAGCCTCCAGGCCAAGCGCCGACTGAAGGTGCAGAAGGCTGGGAAAAATGCGACTTCGAAAACGGACATCAAGCAGTCGGAAGGTGACCTGCGGTAGAATGCTCAGGTAGGCTCATTGTCGGGGGTACATTTCCGCTTTGATTGGTGCTTTTTCATGTCCTTAATCGCTAGGAAGTGCCAACACTGCACCCACACGCCCGCCGGATAATTCTGGGTGGCGCGCGAAACAATGGCATCCGGGTCGACCTCAATGTTGGGGAAGACGGCCAAGGCCTGGGACGCCACGGTGCGGTAATCGCCGAATTCGCTTTGGTCCGAGACCTCTGCCCTGACGCGAGCGAGAAGGCGTACGCCAGCCTGGTGCAGCTTGGGGTCGCCAGCCTCAGCTCGGAGCAGGAAGGCAATAATTTCCAGATGCAGGTGGGGTGGAATTGGTTCCACCCCAGAACCGACATACCTGGCGAAAGCTGGGATGGGATAGGAACCCCATGGTGATGGGCGGGTAGCGGTCATGGTTTACTCGGGGAAAGGATTTTCAGCAATCGCGTTTTGGATCCCAAAGCCAATCGCGCGGGTGGCTTGGTTCAGAACGCGCTGTTGTTCCAAATCTAGTTCGCCCTGAGGCTGGTGCGGGGAGACCTGGTGTCGATGAGCGATGGCGGTGTACACTGTCTCAGTTGCGCGCAGCGCTCGTGTTTCCGAAGAATGCCGTTGTCGGTCGTACAGCGTCCAGCTCGCGCGCGCATAGGCATGACGAGCGGCTATCTGCAGGAAAAATAGGTAGGCTCCCTCATCGAGCTGACGTTGTTGGGTATCAGCCTGGGCGTTGAGCACCTGCCAGGTGATGCCGCAATAGGCCATGGTCCCGAGGGTGATGACCGAGCTTCCGCCCAGCAATCCGTATTCGGAGATTCCGCTTATAAAAGAACACTTAATTAATTTGACATATAAAAGCAATGGGGTGCTTTAACCCAGACACTGAAACATTCCTTTACATCAGATCCGGATTTATCCCCTGTAAGGTGGGAACCCGAGCGGGCATCAAGCGGCGAACGATATTGAGCGACCCATGTGGATGATGGATGGTCAGTTCGAGGGTGCACGCCGTATGGTCTCGCTTCATGAAGTGGTCAGGCCACCAGAGGACCAAGCTATCAGAACGCGACTGAAGGATCGCCGGCTCACCGAGGGAGGTCACCAAACACTTCGTCACGTCGCGCTCTGCCATGAACAGGTCGAGGTCATCAACGCGGAAGGAGCCGTCATCCTGTCGCAGAAGAGGTGTGGTGTGTGGGGGTAAGACAGAAGAGGTGGGAATGGCCCCGTGGGCACTCAGGTTTTCGATCCATCCATTGTTGCGATCGGCGAGGTATTGGGCCTCGGTGCCGGCAACTGGTTCAACGGCAGGGAGGCACGCGGAAGCACAGGCCAGACCTACCAGGGCGAGATAGGAGCTCGTGGGGATGCTTTGATCCGCAGATGGAAGTTGGTGGGCATGGTGGTGGGCGCGCATGAAAGATCCGCTGGTGAAAGGGTGCCAGGAGCGTATCCGTAAGTTAGATAAATTACCTGCTTTTTTCAAATTGCTTTTCGAAATTAAGAAAAAAATTTGAGTAGCCTTGGTTAAAATTGCGCCCGTCATTTTTCGATCTTGTTTTATGAACAACAAAACTACTTACATAGTAACTATTTATCTAAAAGCGCCAGTTGGCCGATTTGGGAAGTTTTTGGGGAG
>JAYVTR010000443.1:0-6132 GCA_043788625.1 Planctomycetota bacterium | reverse complement strand
CGCGGGCGAGTCGCCCGCGCCCCCAGAAACAGCCGGAGAACCGCACCACTCTCACATCATGCTGGTGAGAATTCCCAACAAGGTCCGGCGTTGCTTCGGGGCCAGCCTGGCGATCAAGGCCATCAAATCAGCGTCGGTGGGCTCACCGATGGGAATCGATGCCGTCTGCGGTTGCTTGGTGGCCCCAGCGAATGACAGCACCACCGGGCTATGCCGCAAGAACGGCTCGGTGGCCGGCTGGGCGGCAGAGGCCGGATGAGCTTCGTCCTCTTCGTCATCGACCCGACTGGCACCGGCGGCGTGCGCCCGCTGCAACAGCAGATCATAATCCGATTCACCTAGGCCGAGGAGACCGCGCAGCTTGCCATGCGTTGCTTGGCGACCGGGCAAGTCGCCTTTTTTCAGCAGACGGGTGGCGGTGAGCACGCTGAGGTCAGCCAAGTCAGCAAAGGCCTTCACCGTCAGGCCACGTTCTTCAACGACCTTTAACAGCGACGCCTGCAGCGGATTGGAGGCGATCTCGTTGGAGCGCGCGCGGCTGGCCGGCTCGGGCTTGGCCCGCGAGCAATCGAGGGCCGCTTCAAAGGCTGCATCGTCGAGCCCCAGGGCCTTCTGCAGAATGTGGAGCATCGCCGAACGCACCGGCGGAATGCCTTCACGGATCAGGCGCATCAAGGTGATGTAGGGAATATCATGCTGCTTGGCGAAATACGCCGTGCTGACTCCGGCCTTGGTGATCGCGTCCATGGCCACCTGCGCCAGGCTCGACACCGTCACATCGGTTGGCTCGGCTTCATCATGACCGCGGACATGGCTCTCACGGTAATTGTCGGCGGTGTGGTCGATGCTCGAGCTCGCATAATCCCCATGGCCGCGGCGGTCTTTTGAGAGGGTGACGGCTTCTTCCATGGTCGAGGCGTCGATGCCCAGCGATTCGGCAATGGTGATGATGGTATCGGCGCGAGGAATGGCACCTTTGCGCGTTACGCCCAACAGCGTCGGATAGGGCAGACCGGTTTTATCTGCCAGTGACTGTTCGCTGTAGCCCTGCACCAACATGGCCTTGATCACCAACTGCTGCAGCGTCAGCGGTCCTTCGGCGGGAATCTCTACACCGTCACGCATGCTCGAGGCGAATACCGCCGCCCAGGCATCGGTCGATAACTCCAATTCCGTGCGCAAAGCATCACGGTGTTCCTGACTGCGCGGGACACTGCCTTTCTTGATCAAGGCCAGCACCGTCGGGTAGCTCATGCCCAAACGTTCAGCCAAAGTCTTCACGCTCATGTTGCGCGCGTCGAGATGGCGTTTGAGCAGATCTTGCAGGGTAGCCATGGGGGTAGGATGCTGGGGGGTTGGTTATGGATGCAACGCATGGAACATGCCCGACCGGTGCCTACCCTCATCAATCGTCTTCGCCAGGCCTTGGCTGCGGCCCTTACACCTGAAATTGGCGAAGTCCTGCTGCCGGTCTTAACGCCGGTCTTAGTGGAAAACGTGGTGCATTTGCGCGTTCCCAACGCCTTGTGGGCGGCTGCGGCGCAACAATTTGCCCTGCCCCTGGTTGAATTATGGCTATCACATGAGGCCGGTGGCATGGCGGCGGTGGTGGTGGATGTCGATGCCACGCCCACCGAAGCGCCCTCGGCGAGCAATCGGGCGCGCACTTTCGAGACCTTCTTAGAAGACCCCGGCAACCAGATCGCCCTCGCCAGTTGCCGGCGCGTGGTCGAACAACCCGGCCTTGAACACAACCCGCTGTATCTGCATGGGCCGTCGGGCTGTGGCAAAACCCACCTGATGCGCGCTGTGGTGCATGAATACCGTATCATGCTCGGCGAAGAATCCGCCCTGTGGATAGATGGTCCGGAATTCGTCGCCACTGGCGCCCAGGATCTGGCTCGCCGCACCTTTGCCGCCGGTGAAAACGACGGCCTACGCGGCCAGCTGGAACAAGCTGCGGTCATCATCATCGACAACATCGATGCCCTGAGTGGCCGTGACCTGGCACAAGAAGAGCTCTTCCATGTGATGAATGCCGCCCTCGACCGTGGCGCTCAACTGCTGTTCGCCGGTCGCCAGGCGCCGCGCAAGCTCACTGGCTTCACCGATCGACTGGCCAGTCGTCTGGCGTGGGGTTTGACTGTCGGCCTCGATCTGCCGCATCTGGAAACCCGTGTCGCCCTGGTGCGCCGAGTTGCCGGCGTCGCCCTGAGCGCCAGCGACGCCGCGGCACTGACGGCATTGGTCGACGCCCAGGCCCCTGACATGACCCAGGCCCTCATTCTGGCCGATCGCCTGGCGCGTGGCGGCCTCGATCTGAGCGTCGCCGCGCCGCGCACCCACGCCAGTTTTGAACGCATCGTGCAAGTCGTCGCTGACCGTTTTGACTTGCGCCCTGCTGACTTGGCCAGCAAACGCCGTCATGCCGAGATCGTCCAAGCCCGCGGCCTGGCCTTGTTATTGGGCCGCAAACTTACCAATTACAGTCTCGATGCCCTGGGCGGTATGGTCGGGGGCCGCGATCACACCACCGTTATGCATGCGGTTCGCAGCACCGAAGCCCGCGTCGCTGCCGACCCGGAATTGCAGCGCGCACTCAGTGAATTGACGCGCCAGGTTCTGACTCCCGAAAAGCGTTAATCCGTCTGCTATTTAGATAATCGAAGCTTCGTCTCTGCTGGCCTCCGGCGCATGAGGGGCTAGATTTTGCCGCCCCCAGCGCGTCCACGGTTGCGGCTTCATCCGCGACCCCCTTACGAGATCCCCATGAGCACTGTCCCCGTCGAGCCAACTGTCCCTGCCGCCCCTGCGGTGAACGAATACCGGGCAGTGCGTGCCGCTAAAGCCGAGGCTTTGCGCAAACTGGGCATCGATCCGTTCGGCGCTCGTTTTACCCCGAGCCACTCGGTTGCCCAGGCGCGCGCCCTGGCGCCAGCTGCCGTCGGCCCGGAAGTACCCGCCGATCAACGTCCCAAGGGCCCGGTGGTGACCTTGGCCGGGCGCATCGGCAACCTGCGGCGCAGTGGCAAGAACCTCATCTTCGCCACCTTGTTCGATCGCAGCCGTGGCGATGTCTACCGCCAGCAGCAGTTGGCTGGAGTCACTGATCTCGAAGCTGCCGAACACAAGAAGGAACGCGGCATCCAGTTGTTCATCGAGGTCAAGATTCTCGGTGAGTCGTTTGCCGCCTTCGACCAGCTCGACCTCGCTGACTGGCTCGGCGTCACCGGCCACGTCGGCCGCACCAAGACCGGTGAGATCAGCATCTTCGTCGAAAGCTTCACCGTCCTCGGCAAGGCCATGTTGCCGCCGCCGCACCAGGCTGGCGCCGGCGAAACCCTGGCGCCCGAGACGCGCGCCCGCCAGCGCTACCTCGACCTGATGATGTCCGATCAGTCGCTGAGCACGTTCATGACCCGCAGCCGCTTGGTGGCCGGCATCCGTCGCTTTTTCACCGATAAGGGCTATCTCGAAGTCGAGACGCCGATGCTGCATCCGATCCCCGGTGGTGCCACCGCCCGGCCGTTCGTCACGCACCATAATGCGCTCGACATGGAGCTGTACCTGCGCATCGCCCCCGAGCTGTACCTCAAGCGGCTGATCGTCGGCGGTATCGAAAAAGTCTTCGAGCTGAACCGCAACTTCCGCAACGAAGGCATCAGCCCACGGCACAATCCTGAATTCACCATGATCGAGTGGTATCAGGCCTATGCCGACCACCACGTGATGATGGATCTCAGCGAAGAGCTCTTCCGCCATCTGGCCGATCAGATCCTCGGCACGCGCATCCTCAAGTTCGGCCAGTGGACCATCGACCTCGATCAGCCGTGGCGGCGCATCAGCTATCGCGACGCCTTGCCAGAATTCGGCGGCTTCGCCTATGATGACAAGGAAAAGGTCTACGCCAAAGCGCGCGAGCTGGGCCTCAAGCTCGACGAATATCCAACCTACGATCGCCTGGCCAATGAAGTCTGGGAAGAAGTCGTCGAGCCGCATCTCATCCAGCCAACCTTCATCACCGATCAACCGACCTGGCTCACCCCGCTGTGCAAGGCGCATCCGACTGATCCAACGCGCACCCTGCGTTTTGAATTGTTCATGGCACGTATGGAAATCGGCAACGCCTACAGCGAGCTGAATGATCCCGATATCCAACGCCAGCGCCTTTGCGAACAGGCAGCTGAAGCCAAGGCCGCGCAAGACGACGAGGCCGGGGTGCTCGATGGCATGGTCGACCACGACTTCTGCACCGCCCTCGACCACGGCCTGCCGGTGTGCGGCGGCCAGGGCATCGGCATCGATCGGCTGATTATGCTCTTCACCGGGCAGACCAACATCCGCGACGTGATCCTCTTCCCGACCATGCGGCCCGAGTAGGCCATGCTCGGCCTGCTGCTGGTCGATCACGGCTCACGGCGCGCCGCCTCAAACGCGCAGCTCGACGACATGGCGCGCCGGGTGCAGGCCCTGCGCCCCACCGCCGTGGTAGTGGCGGCACACATGGAAATCGCCGAGCCGAACATTGCCCAGGGCCTCGCCGAGCTAGTAGCACGCGGAGTCACGGAGATTCGCGTACTGATGTATTTCCTCTCGGATGGCCGTCACAGCCGCGAAGACGTACCAACCCTGGTACGCGAAGCCATGCTCGCTTATCCACATGTCAGTGTCATCTGCGGTCAGGCTCTTGGGCCGCACGATGTGCTCGCCGCTTTGCTGCTCGAACGCGGCGGAGCTTGAGGCGATGATCTTCTGCGACTGGAATGCCACCGCGCCCCTACGGCCAGCGGCGCGCGCGGCGTGGCTGGCCGCCCAGGACCAGGCGTGGGCCAATCCCGGTTCGATCCACAGCCTCGGCCAGCAAGCGCGTTATGTACTTGATGAAGCCAAGCGCACCCTCGCCCGGCTCCTCGACGTCAAGGCCAGCGAACTGGTGCTGACCAGCGGCGGCACCGAAGCCAACGCGCTCGCCTTGGCCCAGGCCGACGGGCCGATTGCGGCCAGCGCCGTCGAGCACAGTTCCATCCTGCGCGCTGCGCCACATGCCAGCAAGCTGGCGGTAGATGCCCTGGGCCAGGTGCAGGTTGCGGAACTTGCCGCGGATACCGACCTCGTCGCCTGCCAGTTCGCCAATAACGAAACCGGCATTGTCCAAGACGTACCGAGCCTGTGCCGGGCCATACGTCAGCGTGCGCCGCAAGCACGCATCCTCGTCGATGCCTGCCAGGGCACCGGCAAGGCCGAGCTCAAGATCGCCGCTTTCGGCGCCGATTTCGTCAGCATCGCCGGTCACAAGTTTGGCGCACCAAAAAGCTGCGGCCTGCTGTGGGTGCGTAATGGCGTGCGCATCAGCCCCCTGCTGCGCGGTGGCCGGCAGCAACAAGACCGCCGCAGCGGCACTGAAGATCCGGCTTTGGCGGCGGCCATGGCGGCGGCACTCGGCGAAGCTGTAGCCGAGCATTACCAACAGGACCTGCGCCAGCGTCAGCTGGTGGATGACTGCTTTGCGCAGATCAGCAGCGCATTGCCGGCCGCGGTGTGGATCGGCCGCGCCGCGCCGCGCTTGGCCAACACCCTCAGCCTCGGGCACCCCGGCTTGAACAACGACATCCTGGTGCAGCGTCTCGATCTGCGCGGCATTGCCGTATCGGTGGGTGCCGCGTGCATGGCCGGGCGCGGCGAGCCGAGTCACGTCATCGCAGCCCTGGGCGTGGCGCCGGACCTGGCGCGCAGCGTCATCCGCATCTCCATCGGTTGGCAAACTACCCCCGCCGAACTGGTTGCCGTGGCGGAAACATATATCGCTGAAGCCCGCGCGCTCCTCCGTTAAGGGCGGTTGAGAGCGGCCTTCCGTTCGCGAGCAGCACGACACTCTTCAAACCCCATGAAAGTCGCCATCGCCCAGCTCAACCTTCTCATCGGCGATCTGGACGCCGCCGCTGCCGCCATCCGTGATGCCGCGCAACAGGCCAAGGCCGGTGGCGCCCAACTGCTGGTGTTTTCCGAGCTGGCGATGGTCGGCGGCTATCCTCCGCGTGATATGCTTGAACGCCCGTGGTTCGTGCAGAAACAATGGGAAATGCTCCAAAAAGTAGCCAAGGGTCTGCCGCTGCCGTGCATCGTCGGCTGCGT
>JAYVTR010000442.1:0-9703 GCA_043788625.1 Planctomycetota bacterium | reverse complement strand
AGCACTCGGGCGCCACGCACCCCCGGTAATTCGCGGAAGCTGCGTTCCAGTTCGCCGGAGACGGCTCGATCATAGGTTTTGTGTTCGCTGAAGGTCGATTCCCACATCGATGATGATTTTCCCAACAATTCAAAGCCGCGCGAGCCGTCGCCGAGCTTGTCCTGCTGCGCCAATTCATTGCGTACCTTGTACAGGTATTGGCTGGGGATCATCACCGCTGATTCATTATCGGCGACGGTGTAAGCGATGTGATTGGCATCCAGGTAAGACGCGATCTCGGCCACTTGCGCTTTGCTTAAGCCCTTTGCCAGTAGTCGGTAATCGGGTCTGGTCGCGGTATACGCGAGCGTCCCAACCAGGGCCATGAAGCCCAATCCAGCCAGCACGATGGTTGCCTTTTGGGCAATCTCGAGCCGACTCCAGATGTTCATCAACTGTTGCCAGAACTTGGACATGACGGGCCTCGCGGTGATGAAAGAGAGCGCCGTCTGTGCCGAATGGAAAACTAGCCTCCTCGGCGGGGACTTTTCCCATGTTCGCGTTTCCAACAGCGCGCGAAGGTGTCGGCGCTGGCATAGCCCGCCAGCCGCGCCACTTCAGCCACGCTCAAGCCCGCCGTCAGATAACTGCCGGCCAGCCACAGACGCGTGGTGGCGATGGCTGCCTTAGGTGTCACTCCGAAACCACGCGTGAAAACAGCATAGGCCTGGGCACGCTGCAGACCGCTGGCTTTTACCAGGTCGTCGACCGTCACCCCCAGGTGACAACGTCGCCATAGGACATCGACCATGGCGCGCAATTCCGCGCGTTCCCAGTCGAGGGTGGTCACCGATTCACTGAGCACCTGTCCGACCAGGCCGGCGACCATGCGCCGGGCGCTGGCCTCGTCGGTGGTGGCGAGCGCGGTTTCGAGCAGGTGTCGACTGGGATTGGTCGGCAGCTTGCCGGTCCACACCCGTTGGCCGGTACCCATCACCACATCCGACCACGCCGCCATGAAGCCCTGACCGAACCAGATGCTGCCCGGGCGCAGGGGGGTGTGCTCGTGCCATACGCCCCCAGCCATCAGCAAGACATCGCCGGCATTGAGGTCGAGGGTCGGGCCGTCGGCGAACTGAAGGCGGACCACCCCTTCGAGGCAGGCGGAGAGGGTCGGAACGGCGTGGAAGGTGCCGCTGCCGGCAGGTCGGTAATGGGGGGTAGGCCATCGATAAACGTGGCGTATGCGACCTGGAAAATCTTCCAGTAATCGCCACCAATGACGTAGTTCAGGATCCACTACGACAATCTGTCTGATCGACCGTGGAAAGAAACATGGAAAATAGACAAGCAGGTCGACCCTGCTGCCGGCTTATGCATATGCTGGGCAGCATGAAACTCATCGCCGCCGGTTCGGGTCCGGTTCGTCTACCGCTGCTTTTGGCGCCAAGCGCCGACCTCGCCACCGCCTGGGTCACCAGCCAGATCAGCGCCCTGATCCGTCGTACCGCGCAGGAAGGTCGGCGCTGCGTACTGATCCTGCCAACCGGCGGCACGCCACGCGCGATCTACGCCCAGTTGATTGCCGAACATCGCCAGCAGCAGTTGTCTTTCCGTCATGTGGTGACGTTCAACCTCGATGAATACCATGGCTTGCCGCCGGAGCATAGCGAAAGCTACCGCGCCTTCATGCAGCGGGAGCTGTTTGACCACATCGACATCGTTCCCGCCAACACCCACGTACCGCGTGGCGACCTGCCCGCTGAAACCGTTGCTGGTCATGCAGCGGCCTACGAAGCGCAGCTCGAAGCCCTTGGCGGTGCGGACTTGTGCCTGCTGGGTATTGGCCGCAACGGTCACATCGCCTTCAACGAACCCGGTTCATCGGCGGACTCGCGCACACGCTTGATCGCCCTCGACCGCACCACCCGACTCGATGCCGCGAAAGCCTTCGGCGGACTGGCACATGTGCCCCTGCGGGGCGTGAGCATGGGGGTGGGCTCGATCCGCGCGGCCAAGCGGGTGCTATTGATCGCCCTCGGTGAAGCCAAGGCCCTGGCCCTGGCGGCGGCCATCGAAGGTCCACAAACCAGCGCCTGCCCGGCGAGCCTGTTGCAGGACCACCCCGACATCACCGTCATCATCGACCCGGCGGCGGCAGGGCAGTTGGCGGTGTTGCGCCGGCCGTGGTTGATCGGCCCGGTGACGTGGCATCAGCCGTTGGTGGTGCAGGCGGTCACCGATCTGTCACTGCGCTGCGAAACCCCGGTTTTATCGCTGACCGAACGTCATTACGAAGAGTACGGCCTGACCGAACTGGTAGCTGACCGAGGCGATGCCGAAGCCCTCAACCGTGATGTCTTCCGTGCCCTGCAGGCGGTCATCACCGGTTGGCCGGGCGGCAAGCCGCCGCATCTGCGCCGTCCGGGCGATATCCCCCGTGCCGACGACGATATCCATCCCAAGCGTATCCTGGTCCTATCGCCGCATCCCGATGACGACGTCATTTCGATGGGCGGCACCCTGGCGCGTCTGGCCGATCATGGCCACGTGGTGCACGTGGCCTACGGGGTCTCGGGCCATGGTGGGGTTTTGGATGATGATGCGCAACGCCACCTGGCGTTCGTTCAGGGTCTGACCGGCACCATGCCGGTGGCCGATGTGAAACAGGTCAAGGCGCTGATCCGCCGCACCGAAGCCGTCGCCGCCTGCGCAGTATGCGGTGTGCCGGCCGAACGGTTGCGTTTCCTCGATCTGCCGTTCTATGATCGGCCGGTGCGCGTGATCCAGGACGACGACGTGCAGGCGATGGTCAGCCTGCTCCGAGAAGTGCAGCCGCATCAGCTTTATGCGGCTGGCGACCTGTCGGATCCGCACGGCACCCATCGCCTGGTGTTGACGGTGTTCGAACGCGCCTGGCAGATAGTACGCAGCGAGGCGTGGGCGGTGCGCTGCCGGCGCTGGCTCTATCGTGGCGCCTGGGCCGGCTGGGAAGCGCACGAAGTGGGTATGGCCGTGCCGCTTTCACCCAGCGATATTGAACGCAAACGGCAGGCGATCCTGCGCCATCAGTCGCAGAAGGACCGCGTCGCCGTGGCCGGAGACGACACGCGTGAATTCTGGCAACGGGCAGCCGAGCGTAACCGTGATGCGGCGCGCACCTTTGATCGGCTGGGTCTGGCGGCCTATGCGGCGCTGGAAACCTTTGCCGCCATCCCCGAATAAAATTAAAGGATCATTATGAAAATCGCCCTTATCGGTCTCGGTGGTCGTATCTCCGAAGTTGCCAGGAATCTCGCGGCGGCGGCCCCGCGACGTTTTACCTGGGCAGGGTGGTCGGACCCAGCAGCCTCGCCGGTGGGACTATCCAAGCTGGCCAATGCCGGCCGCGGCTTTCATAACCACCGCGAGATGCTGGCCGCCCTCAAGCCCGATGCCGTGATGATCGGTTCACCAAACCACCTGCATCTGGAACATATCCGTGATAGCCTGGCGGCTGGCTGCAAGGTATTCAGTGAAAAACCGGTGGTGATCACCGTCGAGCAAAGCTGGGAGGCTGCTGAATTATTGAAAAAATACGGACAGGAACAGTTTTTGGTCGGGCTTGTCCTGCGCTCGAGTCCACTGTTCCGGGAAGCCATGCGCAGCGTCGCATCAGGACGTTTGGGCCGCGCCATCAGCATGGAGGCCAACGAATTGCTTACGCCCGCGCATGGCGGTTATATTGCCAGCGATTGGCGCCGGTTCCGTGAATATTCCGGGAGCCATATCTTGGAGAAATGCTGTCATGATATCGATCTCTATCAGGCGATCTTAGGGAGCCGTATCAAGCGCGTCGCATCATTTGGCGGACGCTCGATTTTTACGCCTGAAAACGCGCAGCTGATGAATGCCCAGAAACATGGGTCATGGGCCAAGGGGTGGCCGGAAAAAAGCACTGATAATCCCTTCACGGCTGACTCGGATATCGTCGATCATCAGGTATTCAGCGCCGAAATGGAATCTACGGCGAAGCTCACGTTTCATTGCAACAATCACAGCCCGTTTGCTCAACGCCGCTGGCTGTGGTGCGGTACCGAAGGTGCTTGGGAGTCCGATTTCGCCACCGGCACGTGGCGGATCCAACAGGCATTCGGCGCACCTGAAATACATCAGCCAGCCAGTGGCGACGGCGGTCACTATGGCGCCGATGAAGCGATGGCTGCCGACTTGGCCGGCGCATGGTTTGATGGCCGCGCTTTTCCGGTGCCGACCAAGGCCGCCATCGAAGCCGGGTTGGCGGCCATGGGCATTGACCAGGCACAGCGTAGCGGACAGGTCTTTGATCTCAGTCCGTGGTGGGCAAAGCTCGACGCGCTGCTACCAGGCGCGTCAGCGGCGGTTTGCCATGCGCCCGTCGCCACGCCCGGGTAAAAGTCCCCGGCGTGCTGAAGCCGGCGCGCAGGGCGGTCTCGGCTATCGGTACGCCGGCTTGCAGAAGGCTGCTCGCCAACCACAGGCGCATGGTTTCCAAGGCTTCCTTGGGGCTGCAGCCATAGCCGGCGGTAAACACGGCATAGGCCCGCGAACGGCTCAGTCCGGAAGCCTTCACCAGTTCCATGACGGTCAGCCCGGTGTGGAATCGCGACCATAGGATGTTGACCATGCATTGCATGGAATGCTCGGCGAAAACAAGGTGATCAACCGATTCGCTGGCTACCTGGCGCAGCAGGGCGGCGGTGTGGCGGTGGCGCTCGTCGGCGGAGGGCGCCAGCAGCGCCGCATCCATGAGCTGACGACTGGGGTTGCCCGGCAGCTTTCCGCTCCAGCGCCGGTGCACATCGGCCAGGCTGACATCCGACCAGGTGCCGATGAAGCCTTGACCGAAGTTGACGCTGTCGCCACGCAGCTCTTCGACATGGTGCCAAACGCCGGCGGCGATCAGCAGGAGGTCGCCAGGTTGCAGATCGAGGGTGACGCCCTCGCCTTTGGGCGTAGGTGCCCCGAGACGCACGCGCACTACCCCGGCCAGGCAGGCCATGAGGGTCGGATTGGGATGCATATGCCCGGCACCGCGCGGAGGTCGTGCCTGCGGCGTCGACCACACCGTAATGCGTCCGAGCTGAGCCGGGAGTTCATCAAGGAGTCGCCACCAGTGGCGTTCGCTTTGGTCCATGAGTGGAATCTGCGGGGATCAGGCTTGAAGGACAACGACTATTAGCTGCGGGAGTGCGGAACTAGCTGTGCAAAGCGAGCGCCAGGTCCATCACATTGGTGTTGGTCGGGCCGGTTTTCACCAGGTCGCCGATCGCCAACAGCAGGGGATAGGCATCATGACGGTCGAGCGCACTCTGCGGATCGAGTCCGGCTGCCAATGCACGTTGCCACGAGCTATCGTCGACTAGGCCACCGGCGGCATCGGTGGGGCCATCATTGCCATCGGTGCCGGCGGCTAACACCGTCAGCGGTGCGTGGTGTGCATGGATCCACCGGGCCGCGGCAAGGGCAAATTCCTGATTGCGCCCGCCTAGACCGGGACGGTCGCCGAGAGTGACCGTGGTTTCACCGCCAGCGACCAGCAACGATCCGGGCGGTAAATCCATCGCCCGCTGGCAAAAGCGGGCGGCGGCGAGTTGGGCCTCGCCGACCAACGCGTCGTCGACAAAGGCATCAATACCGACGGCGCTGACGGCAAGTTGGTTGGAAGCGATAATGTGTTGATGGACGCGGCTGAAATCGGTGCTGGCGGTGATTGGCGCCTGGGCCAGCACCAGTTGCACCGCGTGAGGGACTTGATTCAGCGGCAAATAGCGGGTGATGATGGCCAAGGCCTCGTCAGGGGTGGAGTCGTCACGGGTGGTTGGACCAGAGCCGATGATGCTGAGGTCGTCCCCGGGCACATCCGAGATGGCCAAGGTCAACACCGTTGCCGGGGCACAGGCGTGAGCCAGCCGACCGCCTTTTAAGCGCGATAAATGTTTGCGGACGGTGTTGACCGCGTGGATGTCAGCGCCCGAAGCCAGCAACAGCTTGGTGAGGGCCTGCTTGTCAGCCAGGGTCAGCGGCGAACGTGGCGCCGGCAACAGCGATGAGGCACCGCCGGAGAGGCAGCATATGACCAGATCATCAGCAGTGAGTCCGTGAACCGCAGCTTCGATGGCCTGGGCGCCGATTTCACCCGCCGCATCGGGTACCGGGTGGCCGGCTTCATAGAGGCGCAGATGTTTCAATACCGCAGTATGCCCGTATTTGACCACGATGCAGCCGTGCGTGAGACGTTCGCCAAGCAGCTCTTCCACCGCCTGCGCCATCGGCGCCGAAGCTTTACCGGCGCCGATCACCACCACGCGGCCGGTAAGCCGATGGTTCCATGCGCCGCAATGCAGCAAATCCCCGTCCAAGCGCAGCGCGGCGTGCACCGCCGCTGCCGGTTCAACGGCAGCGATGGCAGCATGGAATCGAGCCAGTAGTAGTTCGCGGGGAGTCATTCCCCGGTTGTGCTGTGTCGTCAGCCCGCTGCCAGCCCCGAAATGAGGTTGGTCTCGGCCAAGGTGCAGCCGCGTGCATGCGCCAAAGCGAGGGCCGCATCCATATGCGGATGGGTGATCCGCTCTTCGTTGCCAATGACCCCGACCAACTGCTGGATGGCGAAGTCACGGTGGGCAGCTTCGATAACCTCCGTGTGTGCGCGGCAGTCGGCTAAACGGCAGACGGTGACCGGCTGGCCGCTGATGAAGGCCAGCGTCTCACGATAGGGTTGCTCGTGCCGCGGTTGTACGGGAATTCGTGTGCCGTCAGGAAGCAGCCAGCCGCTGCCGTCTTCGAGATTATCGGTGGTGATGGTGCCGTGTTCGCAGGTGAGCCGCAAACGGGGCCCGAATTCCTTGCTGCCGAGGTGGCTGGCATTGAACACCACCGTCACCTGCGTCGTGGTGTCGACCCGCAAACTGCAGGTGTCGAAACTTTCAATAGGATAACCCCGCGCCAACTCGGCGACGGTGGTGGTCACCGTGCCGCCGGCCAAGAACAGTCCAACGTTGAGGAAATGGGCGCAGGCATTATTAGCGATCGAATCGCGCACCACAGCCTTGCCGATGGTCAGTTTGCCGGCCCACGGGTTGCGTGCGTAATAGCTACGCGCACGCGGCCAACCTACCGTGACGGTGATTTGCTGCAGGCGACCCCAGGTGCCGGCATGCAAGCGATGACGCAAATCCCACAGGCCTGGTTGATAGAGATCTTGGAAACCGATCAATAGACGGCGGCCGCTGTCGCGTTCGGCCTGGGCCAGGGCATCGACTTCGGCAACCGTGGCGGCGATGGGCTTTTCAAGATAGACGTCACGTCCGGCACGCAGGCAACGTTCAGCAACGGATGCATGTAGGTGGATGCCCAAGGGCACCGAAACGAGTTGGATATCCTGCGCCAGCAAAGCATCGAGATCACTGACGAGGTGTATGCCCTGAGCCTCGAGGCCGGCGGCATAGGCCTCATCGCGGTCGCGCTGATGAGCGACGGCCGCCACCACGCGGCACTCGCCGAGTGCCTGGCGCGCGAGGAATTGCGTCAGATGGACCCGTGAAAAACCATGGATGCCAATAACGCCAACGGTGATGCTCATAAATGATTTTTAAAAGCCTGGATCACCTGTGCCAGGTACTCATTCTGTTCCATTGCCCAATAACGATTGGAAAAAACTTCGACTTCGATGTCGCCTGTGAAACCGGCGGCTTCGACCATGCTGCGCATGCCCCGCAAGTCGATGCATCCGTCGCCCATGAGGCCGCGGTCATTGAGTACATCGGTTTGCTGGATCTTCCAATCGCAGACGTGAAATGCGTGGATCCAGCCCTGCGCGCCGGCCAGTTGCAGTTCGACTTCCAGGCTGTCGTCCCACCACACATGATAAGCGTCGACGGCGATGCCGACATCGCTGCTGCCGGTGGAATTGACCTGTTGGCAGATGCGCCGTGCCTGGGCCATGGTATTCACCGCACTGCGGTCAGCCGCATATTGTGGATGCAACGGCTCGATCGACAGCTTGACGCCGTTGGCCCGCGCATGCGGCAAAACGGCGGTTATACCCTCGGCGATGTGATGACGTGCCTCTTTCAGCGCGAGACCAGGCACGGCGCCGCACACCAGCACCACCGCCGGCGCGCCGATGGCGGCGGCCTCGTCGATGGCACGGCGATTATCATCAAGGGCCTTTTGCCGTCCGGCTGCTTCGACGGCCGGAAAAAAACCGCCGCGGCATAAGGCGGTGACGCGCAGCGACGAGGCTTGCAAGGCAGCGACGCCTTCGGCGTCCAGCACCTGCCGCCAGACGGTGATGGCCGGCACTCCGGCGCGTTCGTATTCGCGCACGCAGGTGGCCAGCGACCACGGCTTGGTGGTCATGGTATGGATGCACAGCCGTGACAGCAGCGCAGAGTGAGAAGCGGTCATCGGTGGCTCCGGGTTCACAACGGTGGCAGGTCGATCCATTTGCGTTCTTTCCATGAACGCAAGCCAGCCTCGGCGAGCTGCACGCCCTTGGCGCCTTCGCGCAAGGTCCAGCGATATGGAGTATCCAGCGCCACGTGCTTGAGGAACAACTCCCATTGGATCTTGAATGCGTTCTCGTAATTGGTCGCGTCCGGCACCTCTGTCCACCGCTCATAGAAGTTGATCGGCTGATCGACATCCGGGTTCCACGTCGGGCGTGGTGTGGCCCCAGCTGGCTGGATCCAGCATTTACGTAAGCCCGCGACGGCCGAGCCGTGCGTGCCGTCGATCTGCAAGGTCAGCAGGTCATCGCGGCGTACGCGCACATCCCATGAACTATTGAAGTGGCAGATGACGCCGGTGTCGGTGGTGAAAGTGGCATAGGCAGCGTCGTCAGCAGTGCACTTGTACGGCTTGCCGTCTTCACCGATGCGCTCGGGCAGGTGCGTAGCCCCGAGGCAACTGACGCCGGTGACATTGCCGAATAGGTTGTCGATGACATAGCGCCAGTGGCACAGCATGTCGACGATGATGCCGCCGCCGTCTTCTTCGCGGTAGTTCCAGCTCGGACGTTGCGGCTGCTGGTCGCCGACATGGCCGGTGAACACCCAATAACCGAATTCACCCCGTACACTAAGAATCTTACCGAAAAATCCCTGCTCTTTCAGCATCTGGATCTTGCGCATGCCGGGCAGCCACAGCTTGTCCTGCACACAGCCATTCTTGACTCCGGCCTTTTCGCAGACTTCTGCCAAGCGTAGGGCCTCGCTGGTGACCACAGCCGTGGGTTTTTCACAATAAATGGCTTTCCCGTGCTTGACTGCTCGCTCAATGAAGCCGGCGCGTTGCAGCGTGCCCGAAGCGTCGAAGAAAACGCCATAGCGCTTATCGGCGAGCTGCTTGTCGAGGTCGGTGCTGTAGGCCAGCTTGTTCCCTGGTGTTGAATACTTTTCAGCCAGGGAACGCAGCTTGGATTCATTGCGCCCAGTAAGGATGGGATCGGGCATCAAGGTCAGCTCGTCACTGACTTTGATGCCGCCCTGCTGCATGATCGCCAGGATCGAACGTACTAAATGCTGGTTGGTACCCATGCGCCCAGTGACGCCGTTGAGAATGATGCCGATCGATTGAATGGCCATGGGTGGGCTTCCGCTGCGGGGGCAATGGCATTCACGTAGCCAATGCGACACGAAAAATACCGCGCATTTTGAAAGAATAACCTTGACACGCGGTGGCGGTTTTTTTTCGGGGCCTCATG
>JAYVTR010000441.1:0-9980 GCA_043788625.1 Planctomycetota bacterium | reverse complement strand
CCCTGTGGGTCAGCGCGCCGAATGGAAAGACCAGCCGGCGCATCCCTATCGCCTGCAACCCTTGTTGCGCATCGTCCGTATTCCCACCTTGGTGTTCTTTGAAAGCGGTGTGGAACGCGGGCGGTTGGTCGAGGCCGATTGTGCGCAGGTAGAGGTCGTCGAGGCGTTTTTAGCTTAAACCTGAACGATAGACCTAAGACGTCGCCGCCAATCACGCGATGACGTCAGTGGGCACAGGTCAGAAGGCGGACTCGACTATCACTAGTCCAATGGGGTATGGCTCGGATGCTGGCATCTGGCAACGTCTTTCGCTGCCTCAAAACCCTCGAGAGTCTTCCTATGTCCCGCTGTTGGTGGTTGCTGCTGATTGTGGTGGTCGGCTCGGCAGCTGAGCCTGACCCGTTGCCGACCTGGCACGATGGGCCAAGCAAGCAGGCGATTATTGCGTTCGTTGTGAAGGTCACGACTCCTGGCACTGCCGATTTCGTGTCGGCGGCAGAGCGCACGGCGGTGTTCAACAACGACGGCACCTTATGGCCGGAAAAGCCGTTAATCGAAAGCATGTTCATCGCCGCCGCCTTGCCTGCGGCAGTTCAGCTGGATCCGACCTTGGCCGAACGTCCGGCGATCAAGGCGGCCTTGGCCAACGATGTTGCCTATTTTGATGACCACGGCAGTGCTGCCCTGCTTGAGGTGACGGCGGCAGTGTATGGCAACCAAACTGAGGAGCAGTTTGCCAGAGCGGTAAAGACCTGGGTCGAAGCGGCTCGCTATGCCAAGCCCAATCGCCCGATCCGTGAATTGGCCTATCAGCCGATGCTGGATGTGCTGGCTTATCTGCGTGCCAATGGTTTCCAGACGTGGATCTGTACCACCGGTACGGCCTCTTTTGTACGCGTCCTGGCCCAGGATGTGTTTGGTATCCCGCCTACGCAGGTCATTGGTACGATTTTGAAAGCGGAAGCTCGCTTAGTTGATGGTCGGATGTCGGTCTACCGTTTGCCGATTATCGACCTGGTCAACGATCAGGCGGTGAAACCCGTCACTCTGGCGCAGGCCCTGGGCGCCGCCCGCCCGGTGTTTGCGGCTGGAACAATCGGCAGCGATCTGGCCATGCTGGCATACGCCAAGGGTCGTAGTGGTGCGTCCTTTCAACTACTGATCAACCACAACGACGAACGGCGCGAGTCGGCGTACAGCGAAAAGGATGGCGCCTCGTTGGCGGCAGCGGCCAAGCTGGGATTCACGGTGGTGGATATGGCGCACGAGTGGAAGCAAATCTATGCAAGCCCGCGGCGGATGGTGCTCGCGCCACCAGCGGTGAATCCTTGAAAAAGCACCACGGCATTGGCTCGCCCTGATCGAGCATCAAGATCGGCTGGCTGACCGCGCGCGTGCCACCGGTGCGAGCCGCGCTTCGTCATTGGCTGACGCGCGCGGCGTACACACTGCTTCCCCATGGCGAAAAGAACCGCGCCGGCAACGGCTGATAATAAAAGCGTCAAGAAAGACACCTCCAAGACCGTCAAACCAGGCGGCATCTTAGAAATCCTCTATAATCGCAAGCTCCGCCACGATTATGCCATCCTCGATACCTGGGAAGCCGGCATCGTGTTAATGGGCAGCGAGGTCAAAAGCCTTCGCAATGGCGACGTGCAATGGGGCGATGCCCATGCCCGCCCCAGTCCCGACGAAGAGCTGTGGCTGTATGGTCTGCATATCGGCGAATATCGTCAGGCTGGGGTGTGGGGCCATCAGCCGCAGCAGCCACGCAAGCTGCTGATGCACCGTAAAGAGATCGATAAGATCATTTCCAAGTTGGCCACCAAGGGCCTGACCATGGTCCCCGAGCAGCTGCTTTTCCGCAGCGGCAAGGCCAAGGTGGTGATCTGTTTATGCCAGGGCAAGACGCATGGCGATAAACGCCAGGACCTGATCAAGCGGGCACAGGGACGTGATGTCGAGCGTGAGATATCACGACGGACACGCGGTAAGGATTGAGATCATCGGTGGCGATGGCTCATCTGGGGGCGGGCGACTCGCCTGGGCCTCCAGGGACCCATAACACATCATTTCTACCGTTGTTGTTCGCCTGCCGCGCCCAGATGAAGCACAGGTCCGAAAGACGGTTGAGGTAACGCAGGCAATTGGGATTCCACGTGCGTGTGGGCTCGGCGTGTTGCGCTGCAACCAGGTCGCGCTCAGCACGGCGCACCACCGTGCGCGCCAGGTGCAGCCACGCGGCGGCGCGGCTGCCGGCGGGCAGGACAAAGCTGGTGAGGGGGGCGATATCGGCATTGGCGGTTGCTGCCCAGGCTTCAAGACGGGCAACCTGCGCGTCGGTGATGCGCGGGATCTTGGCTTCCCAGGGGCTGCCGGGCGGGGTGGCGAGGTCGGCTCCCAGATCGAACAGGTCATTTTGCACGTGCGGTAATTCGGCCAGCGGTGCGTCGAGGCGGACCACGCCCAACAGCGAATTGGCTTCGTCGACGCTGCCGATGACGGCGATCAGCGGATGGTCTTTCGCTACTCGGCTGCCATCACCCAGACCGGTGGTGCCCTGATCGCCAGTACGGGTGATGATGCGATTGAGTGTAACCATGCGGCAATCTATGAGCTACTACGCCGGACGCACGCCACAGGATGGCCCTTCGCCTGGCTCGCTTCTGCGTATCTTGTACCGCCATGTCTGCGACACAGGCCGCGATTCAGGCTGACAGCCTGAGCAAAATATTCCGCACCTATGACCGGCGCCCCGGTTTTTTGGGATCATTGCGCGACATCGTCGATCGCCAACACCGCGAGTTAAAAGCGGTCAATAACATTTCGCTGACCATTCCCAAGGGTCAGGCAATCGGCTATATCGGGCCCAACGGCGCCGGTAAAAGCACCACCATCAAGATGCTCACCGGCATCTTGACCCCGACCTCGGGCACCGTGCGCGTCAATGGTTTCGACCCGCATCGCCAGCGCGGACAATACGTCAAGACCGTCGGCGCAGTGTTCGGCCAGCGCTCGCAGCTGTGGTGGGATCTCGCCGTGGGTGAAAGCTTCGAACTGCTACGCCATCTCTATGATGTTTCGGCGGCCGACTTCGCCACCCGCCTGAAGCGTTTTGATGAGGTCTTGGAGCTGGGGCCATTCTTGCGCACGCCGGTGCGCAAGCTGTCGCTGGGGCAACGCATGAAGGCCGACATCGCCGCTGCCCTGCTGCATAATCCGCCGGTGCTGTTCCTCGATGAGCCAACCGTTGGCGTCGACGTGGTGACCAAGACCCGCTTGCGCGAATTCCTGCGCGAGCTCAACCGCGAACAGGGCACCACCATTCTGCTGACCACCCACGACATGCAGGACATCGAGGCCCTCGCCAGCCGCGTGGTGGTGATCGACCAGGGCGCGATCATGCATGACGGCACCCTTGATTCACTCACGGATCGTTATGGTGGAGGCAAGCTTTTGCGCCTGACCTTGAGCCGCGCCGTCGATCTGCCGCAGATGCTTCAGCAGCAGACGGAACTGCCACGTCAGGGCATCGTGTGGACGCAAAGCAGCCCAGTGGAAGTGGTCGCCGCACTTGAGCGCGACATTGATTGCCCTGCCACCTTGCAGCGCATCCTTGGCCTGTTGCCGGTGGCCGACATCGCCATCGAAGAGCCGTCGATCGAAGAAGTGGTCAAAGCCCTGTACGGAGGACGCGCCGGATGATCCCGCTTGCCCAACACCCGGATGTGGCGGCACTGGTGCGTCAGGCATTGCACGAAGACCTGCGCTTTGGCACTGACGTGACCTGCGCCGCAACGCTGGCATCCGGGGCGCAGCTCAGCGGCTGGGTGCGCGCCAAAGAACCTGGCGTGGTCTGCGGCTTGTGGCTGTTCGCTGAGGTTTTCGCGCAGCTCGGAGGCACCGTGCGGGTGAGCGATGTGGCCACCGACGGCACCGCGGTCAAGCCTGGCGATGTCGTCATCCGCATGCAGGGCGATGCCACGATGATGCTGATCGGTGAACGCACGGCGCTGAATTTCTGCCAACGCCTGTCAGGCACCGCAACCTTGACCCGACGCTATGTCAACGCCGTTGCCGGCACCCGGGCGCACATCCTCGACACGCGCAAGACCACCCCCGGCATGCGCCTGCTGCAAAAGCACGCGGTGCTCGCCGGTGGTGGCCGCAACCACCGCATCGGCCTGTACGATCAAGTACTGATCAAGGATAATCACATCGCCCTGATGCCGCCCGGCCCGCTGGGCTCGGGCCCCGCCGAAGCTGTACGCCGCTGCCGCGAGCGGCTTGGTGCAACGGTGATCGTCGAGGTCGAGATTGAAAGCCTGGCTGACCTCGAGCCGTGCATCAACGCCGGTGCTGACATCATTTTGTTAGATAACCTGCCGCCCGCGACTTTGCGTGAAGCCGTTGCCCGCCGCGATGCGTGCAAGTCCTCGCGCCCGGTGCTGCTGGAGGCCTCTGGCGGCATCACCCTGGCGACGGTGCGCGCCTTTGCCGAGGCCGGTGTCGAACGTATCTCCACCGGCGAGCTGACGCATTCGGTGCGCTCGCTGGATTTGTCGATGCGTTGCCAGCCGTTGGGGTCCGCCGGGTGAGGCTGGCCCAGGCGCTGGCGGCCGTCCACGACGCGCCCGAGGTGTGGTGTCTGGCTGGTCCGTGGTCGGTGTTGACGTGGGAGGTCGAGCCGGCTGCGCTTGAGGATCTGCCGATGATTGCTGGCGTTGGCACCCCCGACAACCTTTCACCGGACAGCCGGGGCTGGAGCCAGTTCCGTGGTGGTTGGTTGGTGCAGGCGGATTACGCCGGGGCCATGCACGTCGTGCGGGTACGTTCGGGACTGGTCTGGGCACCTGACGGCAGTTGTCGCCGCATCGGTGAACCCACCTTGCCACAGGTGAAACATCAGGCGGTGGCGCCGCGCTTGATGGCGGCCTTGCAGCCGGCGTGGGATCGCGCCGCGCACGGTCAACGCGTGGCGCGCATCCGTGAGCACATCGCGGCGGGCGATTGCTACCAGATCAACCTGACCCTGCCGTTTACGGGTACTTTATCTGCGGGTGAAGATCTGGATGTGTTCACTGCCTTGCTGGCGGCCAGTCCGGCGCCGTTTGCGGGCTGCATCCGCCGCGCGGGCCAGCCGACCATCGTCAGCCATAGCCCTGAATGCCTGGTAGCCTGTGTCGGTGATCGTATCGCCAGTGCGCCGATCAAAGGGACCAGGCCTGTGGGCCGGCGCGCTGAACTGTTGGCGAGCGCCAAAGACGCTGCCGAATTGACCATGATCGTTGATCTGGTGCGCAACGATCTCGGGCGTGTTGCGATGCCCGGCAGCGTGCGCGTCAGCGATGCGCAACGGGTCCTCGACCTGCCCTATGTCCACCACCGGGCGGCTGAGGTCATCGCTACGTTGCGCCCCGGCACTGCGTGGAGCGAGATCCTGACGGCGACTTTTCCCGCGGGATCGATCACCGGCGCGCCCAAGTGCAAGGCGATGGAACTTATCACCCGTTATGAGGTCGCTCCACGCGGCGGCTATTGCGGGAGCTTCGGCTGGATCGGCGATGATGGCGCGGGCCAGCTGAATGTTGCCATCCGCACGGCGATGATCAGCGGTAAGCACATTGCCCTGCATGCCGGTGGTGGCATCGTCGCTGATTCTGACGGTGACAGCGAGTGGGAAGAAGTTCGCGCCAAAGCCTCGGCCTTTGCCGCCGCCCTGGGAGGATCATTATGAAAACGTGGTGGTTATTGGCGACATGTCTGGTGAGCGCATGTACCAGCAATGATGGCTATTCTGGTCGCGGCATGTTCAACCGCGCGCCAGCGACCTCGGCGACAGCCATGGCCGATGCCGAGCGGGTCGACACCGCCCAGCATCTGTACAACGATGGGCTGTTCGATCGTGCACGGCAAGAAATCGATCGCCTGATCGCTGATGGGGTCCGCCATCCGCAGGTGTTCATGCTCAAGGCCCAGCTGCTGCGGCAAGCCGGTGATCTCGATGCGGCGATTCCGTGGTGTTCGAAAGCCGTTGAGGCATCGCCAGCGTGGGTTGAGCCGCGCATCCTGGCGGCGCAGATCCATCTGGTGCGTGAACGCTATGCCGCTGCCGGAAGTTTGTTCGAAGATATCGATCGGTTGCAGCCACGCGGGCCATGGGGCGCCTATGGCCAGGCCGTGGTCGCCTCACGGCGTGGCGATCACGATCAAGCGACCATTTATTGTGATCGCGCTCTGGAGCGTGACCCCGACCACGTGCCGAGTCTGGAATTGCGCGCTCAATTGGCGCGTCTGAAAGGCGATGCCGCTGGCGAAGAGCGCCTGCTGTCGCGCTATGTCACCTTGCAGCCGCTCGATCCGGATGCGCGCGTGCGTCTGGGTGAATTGGCGCAGGCCGCCGGACGCATGGAAGATGCCCGCCGCCAGCTGGTGCGTGCCTATGAGTTGGAGCCCCGACCCAGCATCGCGGCGCAGTTAACCGATCTCGCGCGGCTGGCCGGTGACGGCGAGGACGAGCGCCGCTGGCGGCAGCGCAGCGGTGCCTCGGCGGCAGCTCATGAAAATGAACCGGCGGTGCAGACGGGCGTGCAATAAGCTGTGGTTTGTGCTTTTCACAGCTTTGTAAAATCATATATGATATACCAATGCTGAGTCCTGGCCTGGTTTCCATCAGTTTCCGTTCGCTGGCGGTGCCAGTGGTGCTGGGTTTGGCGCGCACCGCCGGTCTGCAGACCATCGAATGGGGTGGCGATGTGCACTGTCCACATGGCGATGAGGCGATCGCCAAACAGGTAGCAACGGCAACGGCGGCAGCCGGGCTGACGGTGGCGGCCTATGGGTCTTATTACCGCGTCGGAGTGAGCGAGGCGCAGGGTCTCGGCTTTGCCCAGGTGCTGGCTTCGGCAGTGGCGCTCGGCGCGCCGGTGGTCCGTGTATGGGTCGGCAATCAAGGCTCGGCCGCGACCTCGGCGCAGCAGCGGGCAGCCATCGTCGCTGATGCGCAGCGTATCGCCGGGCTGGCGGCGCACGCCAATGTCCGCGTGCTCAGCGAATGGCATGGGGGGACGTTGACCGACACCAGCGCCAGCGGCATCGATTTTTTGCGCAGCGTCGCCCATTCGCATTTTGCCACCATGTGGCAGCCCAGTGTCGGCCTGAGCACAGATGCGGCATTAGCCGAACTCACTGCGGTGCTGCCGTGGGTTGAGCAGCTGCATGTCTTCCATTGGCAAGAGCACCAGCGTCTGCCCTTGAGCGATGGCATCGATGCTTGGCGGCGCTATCTGTCACTGGCCGCGACCACCGGCAAGGTGCGCGGGGCCTTGCTTGAATTCGTGCGTGCCGACGAGCCGGCCCAGTTGGCTTTTGATGCCGCAACCCTGCTCCAGTTGTTGAAAGAGGTCCGCGCATGACGGTTATCGCCATTACCCATTCCGCCGCCGACCTGGTGAAATTTTTCACTGACAATGATGTGCAGCGCCTGCGCGCGGTTGCCGACGTGCGTGTCCTCGGTGGTGAGCGGGCCGCGGTCTTGCCGCAGTTGGGCGACGTCGACATCCTGCTCGGTTCATGGGGCATGCTGCGTCTGGATGTGGAATTATTGACCGCTGCGCCGCGTCTGCGGGCGGTGTGCTACGCCGCCGGCACGGTAAAGGGTTTCGTCACGCCCGAGTCCTACGCGCGTGATGTGCTGATCACCACCGCCATGCATGCCAACGCCGTACCGGTGGCCGAGGTCACCCTGGCCTTGATCATTCTCGCCAACAAGAATTGGTTCACCGCGCAAGCAGCCATGCGTCAGCCGGGTCATCATGAGATCGCCCATGTCGGCAATTTCGGTACGACGGTCGGTATCATCGGCTGCGGTGCCATCGCCCGTCTGGTGCTGGCCAAGCTGTCGAGCATGGAACTGAACGTGCTGGTGTATGACCCGTATGCCCGCGATGTGCCAGCCGGCGTTGAGCACGTCGCGGATCTGCTTGAGCTCGCCCGGCGCAGCGACGTGGTCAGCCTGCACGCGCCGGATATCGCGGCTACGCATGGAATGTGCAACGCTGATTTTTTCACCGCCATGCGTGACGGGGCAACCTTGATCAATACCGCCCGCGGCAAGCTGGTCGATGAGGCGGCCCTGCTGACCGAACTGCAGCGCGGACGCATCTACGCCCATCTCGACGTCACCCATCCCGAGCCGCCGGTGGCGGACAGCCCGTTGTACCGCCTGCCGAATGTGTGGCTGACGCCGCACCTGGCCGGCAGTTCGAGTGGCGAAATCCGCCGCATGGGGCGTTTGGCGGTAGACGAATGTCTGAGCGTAATCGCAGGCGAGGCGCCGCGTTTTCCGGTAACCCAGGCAATGTTGGCGACGATGGCCTAAGTGGATTTGCCGCGGCTTGACGCCTGCCACTTTGCCCTATGGTGCCCGCCCTGTTAACGATGGGGCATCGTCTAACGGTAGGACTGCAGATTCTGGCTCTGCCTATCGGGGTTCGAATCCCTGTGCCCCAACCACAGTTATCCCGTCGTAGGTTTTCCTGCGACGGGATTTTTTTGAGTTCTACCAATTCCTAAAATGATTTTGTAGGTCAACGAATAGCCTTCACGGCCTCTATCAATCATTTCAACGACATGATTATATCCGGCATGGCGTCGAGGCTCAGGAATCCTAACGGTCGCAACCAAAATTGAAGGATGGCCTTTATAAATCCATCTTGTTACCGATGGAGTTACGCTACGTTTCTCGCCCGCCGCATGACTTTAATTCCCTCTTATTTACGTGGTACCGTGGTTGGTTTCCAGGAAGTGCCTTTTCGCAGACCACAGGGGGCCAAGTAATTTAATCCTGCCGATCAACATGTTGTGGATGATATTTTAACTACCCCTGGATCGGTTAACAGATCTAATAGATTTAGAGGGGTGGATGTTGTAGCACCTGATGGACGTGGTTTGAGATATGATGGCAATGGGAAGATGACGGAATTTCTTGAACCATGAATATTTGGCGAATAAACATTTGGAGTAGTCCTACTCATGAATATTTGGTTGCTGAAGTCTTTCGAACAGAAGATTTCATCTGTCTAATTGATCAGGAAAATGGTCTTGACGATATAAGAATTGAATGGTCTCAGGATATTGGAAAGCTTGGTCGTCTGTCGCTAAATGATTTGGAGGACGTTCTTGTTAGAGCTAGAATGCGACTCATCGGTGCCAAAAGGGATCAAGTACAATGATCTGACCCCAATTCTGGTCTGTCCATTTTGAGAAAACCGGCTGGGGTTGGTTGGGTTGTACGCGGTCGCCGGCGTTGCCAAGTATGGTGCTGTCGAATGACTGCGAGCGCGGAGCCATGCAGCCCCGCGCTCGCAGGCGTCATTTGACGACACCAACCGGCGATAGTCAGCAAGCTTCTCGGTCGGAATCAGGTAGCCGCGCGAGCTGTTGAAGGATTCAATGAAACCGTTCTGATTTGGTTTGCCCGGCGCGATGACGCCGAGCGTGACGCCGTGCCCGTGTGCCCAGGCATCCAATTGCCGGCTGATGGAACTCCGGCCCATTGTCGACCGTGATCCGCAGTGGTTTGCCGTGCTGGGCAACGATCCGTTCCAGAGCACGCACCACGCGCTGGGTCGGGAGGCTGATCGCCACCTCAATGCCCAGGCATTCGCGAGTGACATCAACCACGTTCAGCATCCGGACCCGCCGGCCATCGGCCAGCTGATCGCTCGTGAAGTCCATGCACCACTGCATCCGCGGGTGCAGTGGACACGCCAGCGGCTGCCGCTGCGTGTCAGCAATCTGCTTTGCGGAACACCGTTTGTCGCGCAATTTCTTGCACGGGGTTCTGGGCGATGAGATGCATGTGATACTCGCCGCCGTGGGCCAATGGCATTCACGTAGCCAATGCGACACGAAAAATACCGCGCATTTTGAAAGAATAACATTGACACGCGGTGGCGGTTTTTTTTCGGGGCCTCATG
>JAYVTR010000440.1:0-15429 GCA_043788625.1 Planctomycetota bacterium | reverse complement strand
GCGGGCGAGGGCGCCCGCGCCCCCAGGAGAGACATCCCCTTACCATGAGGCATCACGGATTGTTCCTTGGCCGACACCGCGCACGGCGATGATCTCGCCATGCGCGACGAGCTGATCGGCAATCTGCGGCAATTGCTTGAACTCGACCGTGGACTCGGTCTGGAATGGATGGGGCGTGGTGGATTGACCACGGCTGGCGCCAGCACCCGCGCCGAGGTCGCCCTGACAGCGCTGCCGGTCACCGCCCCGACGCGCCTGGCTGAGGCACCCTTAGCCGAAGCGGTCAACGATGCGACTCCTGCGATGGCCGCCGCGCCCATTGCCGCCCTCACTCAATTGGCCCAGGAGATCACTGCCTGCCGCGCCTGCGGCCTGTGTTCAACCCGCACCACCGCCGTGCCGGGGGCCGGCAGCGATGCTGCCGAAGTGGTCTTCATCGGCGAGGCGCCAGGGGCCGAAGACGATGCCAGCGGCCAGCCCTTTGCCGGCAAAGACGGTGACCTGCTGAATAAGATGATCGTCGCCATGGGCTTGAGCCGTGAGCAGGTGTTCATCACCCAGGTCATCAAATGCCGGCCGCCGGCGAGCCGCGCGCCGGTGGCCGACGAGGTCGCGGCCTGCCTCGGCCATCTGCATCGTCAGCTGGCAGCAATACGCCCGAAAGTCATCTGCACGCTGGGCAACCTGCCGCTGCGCGCGCTGTTGGGCGACGACAGCTTGGGCGTCACCCGGCTGCGCGGCACGCGCCTCGACTACCGCGGGACGCCATTGATCCCGACCTTCCACCCCGCCTTCCTGCTGCGCAATGAAGCCGCCAAGAAACCCTGCTGGGAAGATCTCAAGCAGGTCCTGGCCGTGCTCGGCCGCAGCGCTCCGACGCGAGCCTAAAACAAGTCACACGCCGAAGCGGCGACGGATGCGCTTGGCCATGCCACTCAAGGCGGTGACCTCCATCGCGGCGTCCAACTCCACGGCGGCCTTGGGCATGCCATAGACCACGCAGCTGGCCTCGTCTTGCGCCAAGGTCAGGCCACCGGCGGTGCGCATGGCCAGCAGCCCGGCGGCCCCATCCACGCCCATGCCGGTCAAGAGCACGCCGCAGGCGGCGGTGCCGGCCGCCTGGGCGACGCTGCGGAAGGTCACATCCACTGCCGGACGCTGGTAATGGACTTGAGGCCCACGACGCAGTTCAGTGACGAACCGTTCGCCAGAACGCACCACCACCAGATGATGCCCGCCGGGTGCCACCAGCGCCAAGCCGGTGCGTAGTTCCTCGCCGCCCTGGGCCTCAACGACGCTCATGGCGCTGATCGCATTCAGATGCTTGGCGAAGGCGGCAGTGAACAGCGGTGGCATGTGCTGAACGATGACCGTGCCCGGGGTATTGGCGGGTAATTCGCCCATGATGTCACGGATCGCGGTCGTGCCGCCAGTTGAAGCACCGAAAACGAGGATCTGCGAAGTCGCCTGCCCAAGCACGGTCCCGGTCTCTTTTTTGAGCAACGGGGTCGGGGTGGCCACGACGCGACGGGCAGGCAGCCGTGCCTGGGCGGCAGCACGGATCGAGCGCGCCAACAGGGGTCCGAGTTCGAGGACGCTGTAGGCCGAGCCCGGTTTGCACAAGACGTCGACCGCACCGAGTTCGAGGGCACGCATCGCCTCCTCGGAACCCTCCGGACTGAGGCTGGAGATGACCACTACCGGCATCGGCCGATGCTGCATGAGCTTGGCCAGAAACGACAGCCCATCCATGCGTGGCATCTCGATGTCGAGGGTCAGCACATCCGGCTTCAACTTGACGATGAGATCGCGGGCGACGTAAGGATCAGGGGCGGTACCAACGACCTCGATGTCCGGAGAACCTGACAGCGCCTTGATGAGGACCTGGCGCACCACAGCGCTGTCATCGACCACCAGGACCTTGATACGTGCGGGCATAACCACGGAAGACGTCATGAATGATTCCGTTCAGCTGAGCAGACGCGCCAAAAACCCTCATGGGCGAGTTTCGGCAGCTGGTCGCGCAGCAGGTCGCACACCACCTCACCGTGTCCGATCGAGGCAACCATACCGGAATAGGCGGCCATGAGATTGGCATACAGTCCACGGGTGCGCGCGTCCCCGGCGGCCTCGTGGAGTTCGGCCAGTTGACTGGCGAGGAAGGCCCCCTCAGCGGCGGTGAGCTCGTCGGCGGCCGGCGTCAGCACGGCGATGATGGCAGCAAACTGCGGCGGCAGCCAGCGTTGCGTCGGCAAATCATTGGCGACGAACTCGCCGGCACCCGTCTCGCCCACCAGTTCATCGACGGTCACCGCCATGATTCCCTCAAGAAGTTCAATCGCCGCCGCTGCTACGCAGCGGTCGCCGGCCGACAGCAGGGTTGCGCTGACCGTGGGCTGGTCGATGGCGAACTCCACATCGTCACCATATAATGCCGGCAGCAGGTTGCCGGCCACCACATTCGCCAGCTCCTTGGCCAGCTCGATGGCGCTTTCACCAGCGGAAACTCCGGCGCCAGAATCACCACCGAGATTGGCCACGGCCTGGGCGGCAAGTGCCGGTCCCAGGGCCAAGACGATTCGCCCGCATCGCGGACCGCGGAAGCCGACCTCGACCACCACTTCCTGCTGATCGATTTCCGGCAGCGGCGCCGGACCGATGGGGGTGAGAAAAGCGAGGGTTTCGGCGACCTCGACCAAGACCTTCAGCGCATGTTGGTTCATGACGAAGGCCCCGAGCGGTCAACGGCGAGCAGACGGTCTACCGCTGCTTTGAGTTCTTCGGGACGGAACGGCTTGTGTACGAACTCGGCACCAAAGCCCTTGAGCCGTGCGATGCGCTTCACCGACGATTCGGTCGACACGATCACCACCAGGGTCTGGCGTAGCGCTTCATCAGCACGTACCGCCTCGAGGAATTCTTCGCCATTCATCACCGGCATATTGATGTCCAACAGGATCAGATCGAGCCACTGGGCACGCAGGGCGACCAAGGCCTCTTGGCCGTTGGCCGCCGTCAGCACCTCACCCACCGGCAATCCGGTCATGCGCACCGCCTTCGCCACCATGTCGCGCATGATGCGGTTGTCGTCCACCACCAAGATATTTAAAGTCATCGGTCCTCCCACGTTTCAGCAGCGGCGTGAAGATACACGCGGCAGTTCAAATGAAGCTACTCTGGCCGGCTGTCTCAACGATGGTCGCCCCAGTCGCCAGATCGAGTCGGACAGTGCGCGCCCGATGGCCACCGGTGTCCTCGCCGGCCACCCTGAGATCGAGCTGCCAGAAGATCTTGCGCATCATGGTCAGATTGTGCTTGGCGATATTGAACATGTCATTCTCGGTCTGGATCACATTGGCGCCGCCGGTGACAGTGATGCGCATGCGCCGACGGTCAGCACCGATGCGCGATGCCGCTTCGAGCAGCAACGGGATGCCGAGGTCGACAAAAATCGCCGGCTTCTCCTTGGCCCGCTCAGGACTGCGCGCGGCCAAGGGCAGCTGGGCATGCAGCATGCCACCGACACCGGCGACCGAGTCGTAGAGCGTGATGCCGAGGCAACTGCCCAGCGCGTGGGTGACGATGACCCCGGTGCGCCCCTGCTTGACGGCGAAATCACCAATGCCAATGACATGGCGTGGGCCTGTGGAGTCAGCTGACATGAGTGGACTCACGCAACATAGGTAGCCGGAGCAATGGAGCGTAAAGGATGGGTGATGGCATTCAGACTCTCTGAATGACCGACATACAAGGTGCCGCCCTTGGTGAGGAGACCGGCCAGGCGATTAACCAGCAATTCTTGCGTCTGGCGATCGAAATAGATCATCACGTTGCGGCAAAAAATGACATCGAAGGGTCCGCGCATCGGCCACGGCTCCATCAGATTCAACCTGGCGAAATCCACCAGCATACGCATGCGCGAGCGTACCCGGTATGCCCCATCCGCGGCCTCCACCGCCAGCTCCTTATCACCGGCGTCGAGGGCGGCGATGCGCTCGGCCGAATAGATGCCGGCCCGGGCTTTGGCCAGGGCTTTGCGTGAGATGTCGGTGCACAGGATCATCGCGTCCCACGACTCGAGTTGCGGCAGGGCCCGCAGCAACGACAAGGCGATGGTGTAGGGCTCCTCGCCGGTGGCGGCGGCAGCGCACCAGATGCGCAAGCGCGGACGCATCACCCGTGCCTGCGCCCGGGCCACGGCCGGCAGCACCCGCACCTCAAGATCGGTGAAGTGCGTCGGTTCGCGTCGCCAAGCGGTGTGATTGGTGGTCAGCAGATCGAGCATGACCGCCTGCTCGGCGTGATCACGAGCGCAACGCTGGGCGTAGCCGGCGAGATCAGTTCCGAGTTCTCCCAGGCGCCGCGTCAAGCGGCCTTCCACCATCGAGCGTTTGCCGTCGTGCAGATCGATCCCCGCCAAATTCTTGGCGAGGACCATGATGTCAGCGAGAGGATCGGCGGGTTTCATGGCGGGAGCGACGTCTGTGGCTCAGTATCTGCCGAGGACGACCTGGTCGCTCTGCTCGCGCTGATCCTCGGTAAAGGGGATGGCGCGCTGGGCTTCGCTGTGGCCGTTGAGGTTTCTCGTTTCCGCCGAGCGCTGAACGAGGTTGAAAGCGGCGGTCTTCACCGGCCGGCGCGGCGCGGCGCCCAGCACCGATTGAGCCGTGCGTGCGGCAGGAGCAGGGACGGCAACAGCGGTGACGCGGACCATCGCTTCGAGATTGATGACCAGTTGATTCAGGGTCTGCGCCTGGGCGCTCATCTCCTCACCGACGGCCGAGTTCTCTTCGGCGGCAGCGGCGTTGGACTGGGTCACCTGATCCATCTGGCGCACCGCCTTGGTGACTTGACCGATGCCCTGCGCGATCTCCTTGGCGGAAGAAGCGATCTCACCCACCAGGTCGCTCACCTTGCGCGAGGCGCCGGTCATCTCGCCGACAACGGCGCTCACATTCGCCGACAACATCACGCCCTGCTCGGCGCTCTTGACGCTCTTCTCGATCAGTTCCGAGGTGTTGCGGGCGGCTGTACCAGCGCGCTGAGCTAAATTGCGGACTTCTTCGGCGACGACCGCGAACCCTTTGCCGGCATCACCGGCGCGGGCGGCCTCGACGGCGGCGTTGAGCGCGAGCAGGTTGGTCTGGAAGGCGATCTCATCGATGGTCTTGACGATCTTGGCGGTTTGATCAGCGTTCGATTTTATTTCGGCGATGGCTTTGGCCAGATCAGCCATGGCCGCAGCCCCCTGCTCGCCGGCCTCGCGCGCCTTGGCCGCCAAGGTACTGGCGACGCCGGTATTCTGCGTCGTCTGGCTGACCAGGGCACCCATCTCTTCCATACTCGCTGAGGTTTCTTCCAGAGCCGCGGCGGTCTCGGTGGTACCCTGCGCCAGTGACTGTGAACCAGTGGCGACCTGTTCCGAAGCCGAAGCCGTCTGGTTGGAACACGAGCCGAGATCGTCGATGATACGCACCAAGGCGCGGACGATCCCACGGGTGATGGTGAAGGCCAGAATCAAGCCGACGAGGGTGGCAACGGCCAGGCCGATGGCCATCACCAGTGAACTGGTACCCAGGGATTCACTGGCATTTTTCGCGACCGAAGAAGTTTCATCCATACCTCTGATGGCTAAGCCGCTGACCGCCTTAGCCATGGCGAGACCGGCATCACGCCGCTCTATCGCTAGCTTACCGTTGGCGGCAGCATTGGCGATGAGATCCTTCACGCCCTGGCCATAATTGACAACATCGGCCTCAATAACCTTGAGGGTCTCGATCTCTTCGGGCTTGCGGCTAATAGGCTGTAATGTTTTGAATGAGGCTGCGGTCTTAGCCAGCGGCTCCAACGCCTTATCCAGATCCGCGAAGCGGCGTTCGGCGTAGCTACGCCAAAGCATGACTCGCGAGAGCGAGGTGTATTGAAGGATATCCTCAGAGACGTCGAGCTTGATCATTCCTTCGGCAAGCGTCACGGCTTCAGCACCGGCGGCGATTTCAGATTTCAGCTTAACCATTTGCGTGGAAAAGTATTCATCCGACCTGCTTCCCAGGGCGGTGCCTGCCGCACTCAAACGTTCGGCAATCAGATTATGCTCCTCGTCGAGGCGCTTGGTGTCATCAATTTTGGCACGGAAATCGGCAAGCGAAGCACGCACCAGGGTCAAGGTCCCTTTGAGGTCGCCGAGCCGCATGGCGCGCTGGGCGAGCACATCCGCTTCCAGCAGCAGCTTGTCGACCTCGGCGAGATGCTGGCGGCCGGAGGCGAGCAATGCATCATCAAAAGTCAGCCCATAGGCGCGCATGTCGTACATCGCCAGGCGCGTTTCACGCTCGATGCGGCTAGCGAGATCGACCTCCGGGACGTACTCGCCAACCAGCACCACCGAGTCACCTTTGACCGCGAGCATCTTGACGATGCCCAGCGAGCCGAGGGCGATGGCGATCACCAGGATGGAAGAGAAGCCGAGCGCGATTTTCTGTCCGAGTCTCATGAAGGATTCCTTAGCAGATGGATTGAGGTGTAGAGGGGTGCGGCACGACTCACTCGGCCAGCACCTTGGCGATGTCGAGGAGGATGCGGATGTGGCCTTGGGTCTTGCCAAGGGCGGCGATGAAATTGGTGTCGGCCTGCAGGCCATAGGCTGGTGGCGCCTCGGTATCCTGGGCACTGAACGACGCGACTTCCTTCACCCGGTCCACCGCCAGACCGATCACGCCCTGGCTTCCGCCTTCGACGACGATGATGACATTGTGCGGATGCGGTTCCGACGCGTGCAAACCGAATCGCCGGCGCATGCAGATCACCGGAATGACCTTGCCGCGCAGGTTGATCACGCCGAGCATCATCGACGGACTGCCGGGCACCGCCGTGATCGGCAGCATGCCGATGATCTCACGGACTTTGAGGATCTCGACGCCGTATTCCTCGCTGCCGAGTTCGAAGGTCAGATAGGTTCCCGAAACGCCGGGAGCAGTGGCAGTGGCGGTCATGGCAGGATTCCGTTGGGCATAAAAAGATGGGTATGCATTAGCTGAGCAACTCGGCGGGGTCGAGGATCAGGCCCACCCGTCCATCACCGAGGATCGCCGTGCCGGCGACACCCTTGTGATGGTGCAGGTTGGGGTCCAGCGGCTTGATGACCACTTGCTGCAGACCAAGAATCTCATCGACCTGCAAAGCGAAGCGGCCGGCCGGATGCTCAAGCACCATGATCACCGCCGCGCTGGCATCGGTTTCGGCATCGGGGATGGCGAAACGTTCGCCGAGCGAGGCCACCGGCAGCAGTTGGTTGCGGCTCTCGATCACCCGATCGCCACCGAGGACGGAATAGACCTGACCCGGTGCCGGACGCACCGCCTCGATGATCGCCGTCACCGGCACCAGGAAGCGTTGCAGGCCGACGCGCAGCAGCATGGCATCGAGGATGGCGGTAGTGATCGGCAGGCGGATGGTGAAGGTGCTGCCTTCGCCGACTTTGCTGCTGATGAGCACGGCGCCCTTCATCTTGTCGATGTTGCGCTTGACCACATCCATGCCGACGCCACGGCCGCTGATGCCGGTGACCTGCTCGGCGGTAGAAAATCCGGGCAGGAAGATGAGCTGCCAGCACTCCTGCTCGCTCAGCACTTTTTCTGCTGGGATCAGGCCCTTTTCGATGGCCTTGGCACGCAGTTTCTTCGGGTCCAGGCCGCGCCCGTCATCAATCAGACGGATCTCGACGTAGTCGCTGGTCTGGCTGGCCGACAGGGTGACGATGCCTTTGGCATCCTTACCGGCCTGCTGGCGGCCGGCAGCGGTCTCGATGCCGTGATCGACGGCGTTGCGCACCATGTGCAGCAGCGGGTCGCCAAGGGTCTCGGCAAGCGTGCGGTCAATCTCGGTATCCTCTCCAAGAACGCGGAATTCAATCTGCTTATCCACCTTGCGCGCGGTGTCGTAAACCGCCCGCGCCAACTTCTGGAAAGTCGACTTCAATGGTACCATACGCAGTCCCAACGACAGGGTCTGCAAATCCCGGACAATGCGTCCCTGACGATTGACGGTGGCCTGCAGACGAGGCGAGGCGACCACTTCCGGATCCTGGCTGACCGCCGCCTGGGCGATGAGCAGTTCACCGACCATGTTCACCAGCTCTTCGAGCCGGGCGATGCTGACGCGAGTGAAGTTCTCTGGTCCGCCCTTGGCACTGAGCTCTTGCTGCTTGGCGATCACCTCGACCGCCTGGGCTTTGGACAGGCTGCCGGCCTTGACCAGGCGATTGGTGAGATCTTCGCCGCTCTTGAGTCCGACGGCGGCGGCGGCCACCACTTCCGCGGACAGACCGCTGTCGATGAGGGCCTTGGCGATCATCGGTACGGTGATGGGATTGCCGGTCTCGTCGATCACCTGCTCAATGTTCAGCCCCAGGCTGATCGCCATCTCGGCCGCGACCTTCGGCCACGCACCGCCGTCGTAATGACGCGCACGGATCTGTTCGATCAGGGTGCGTAAAGCATCGACGCCCGAGAGCACCAGGCTGCGCGTGACCGAGGTGAATTCGACCTCGCCATCGCGCACCGGCAGCAATTCGCTTTCAAGCCGATGAGCGAGTTGCTCGACGCGGGCGAAGCCGAGATACGCAGCCATGCCCTTGATGGTATGGAAGGCGCGGAAGACATCCTCGATACGCGTTCCGCCAACCGCCTCGTCGGCAAGGACCACCGCCTCGACGCCGGCCAGAAGATCGGACGCCTCCATGCAGAAATCATCACTCTGCTGGGACGCCTCCGGTGCTAGTGATGCTTCAGACGCCGCACCTGCGGATTGGCTGGCCAAGTCAACGTCAACGGTACCCACCACTGATATCTCCACCGCCACGGCGGTGAGGTCGCGCAGCTCGCTTGCCGCAGAGAGGATGGAATCGAAGGCATCTGCCGGGGCGCGCTCCAGCACCAGCTGGTCGCATACGCCCTGCATGCGTTCAACCACGCGCATGGCGGATGCCTGCCAGGTGCACGCGCGACCGTGTGTCGCGAAGCCGGCCAGCACCACGATGAGCCCCGGGATATCACTGCGTTCAAGCGCCAGCAGGCTCGAAAACAAGCCTTCGAGCACCGCTTCACTGACGACCTCAGTGGCCACGGCGCGTGACGTCCGCGCCACCCGGCGGGAAGTCGCCTGCACTGGATGACAGGTATCGGCCGCCTCGCTGACCGGGGCATAATCTTCAGCCTCGACCATGCTGCCTGCCGCAGGCCGGTGCAGTCGTTCGATCCAGATTTCCTCATCCCCTTCGACGGTGGCTCCTGTCACCAAGCCAACGATGAGTTGGCCAAGCCGTGTTAAAGCCTGCAACAACGCATCAGCCTGTTCCGGGCCGCAAACCACAGCGCCGGTGCGAATGTTGTCGAGCGACTGCTCAGCTGCATGAGCCAGTGCCTGGATCCGCTCGAGTCCCAAAAAACTGGCCCCGCCCTTGATGGTATGCAACGAGCGGAAACACGATTGTACCGCTTCCTGATTGCCGGCATCCATTGCCAGATGCAGCAGAGATTCCTCTGCTTGCTGGAGATGCTCCTGCGACTCAGTTATGAATTCACCTATGAATTCGCTGTTGTCAGACATTGGCTTGCTGCGACCCGGGGATGAATGGGTAATTGTATACCCTGCAAAAGTTTTCCCCGTCAAGGACGTCTTTCATCAATGACGCCCACCATCAGGACCCAATTGATTGAAAGCTTATAAATGACGCTAAATTCTTATTTTCTCCTGTAATGAACGCTGCCCCGGTATTCCGCATGGCGAACGACCGCACATATCCATGAACAGTTTTTAAGTATAAACACCTATCAGGTGTATGGCAAAAAATAACCCAGCTGCTCACTAATTGACATGGAGCGCGCGGCAGCCGAACTTATTTCATGATCCCCGGCACCTCGACATGAAAGCGAATCCCGGCACGGAATTCGGCAAGAGTCAGCTCACGCTGCTCACTGCCGGCGGTGGCCGAGATCAACGATGCGGCCAGGGCGGCAAAGCGCTGGGTCATGCGCCCGGCATTGACCTTGTCGGCGATACCCCACCACAGCCGCTCACGTGCCGCCAACGAGGCCAGGCAGCCGGCGCGGATCTGCTCTTGGGCCTCACTGGTGGTGGCCAGTTTTGCCAAGGCTTCTTCGAGCCATGCCGCGTGATCGACATCCTGACCGACGTGCAGGGTGAAATAATTGATCTCGTCGTCGGCGAAGCCGGCATCGCGCAAACCACCGATGATGTTGGCGAACATGGTCGGGATGGCCCATTCATGGCCGGGGCCGACGGCGCCCAGGCCAACCAGAAACGGCTGCTCACTGCACATGCGCAGGTGCTCGGCGATAAAGCCGGTCGACGCCGGATGCAGACGGATGCCGTCGAGATCGCCGTCCTGCCAGCCGCAGGCGCGCATGAAAACGCGATAATGGGCGGCATGGTCTTCGCCTTCGCTGCGCTCGCCGTACTCGTCGACCAGGACCTTGGCCAACCAGATCTTGCTGTCCGACGACGGAGCGTTGAGCAGCAGCAATTCCAGGTAGCGGGTGAACGTCCCCACCAAGGGATAATGTTGACCACTGAAGATCTTGAAATCCTCCCGCCGTTTGGGGTCGAGGCGCATGCGACCGAGCAGCGAGTGCCCGACCCCCGGATGATGGGCGACTTCGTCGTGCAGCTGCGAGAGAAAAGTACGGGCATCCATAGGCAGGTTGGATGATCGCGGCCGGACGCCTGAGGCAACACCGTCCGCGCTCCCCTTTTGGGGATCCTTGCTAGGCTGCGCGCCCATGCGCCGCCTCCTGGTCAATTTCGCTCGTATCGGTGACCTGGTGATGCTCACCCCGGCCTTGCGCCGATTGAGCCAAGACGCGGAGCTGCACCTGCTCTGCCGCCCATGGGGCGTGGATCTGCTTGGCGACCAGGGCCTGACTGCCGGCCTGCATGTCTTACCCCATCCAAACCATGGCGCCGTCAGCGAATGGCTGCGTGGACGGCCGCGCATGCACCTCGGGCGCCACCTCGCCAGCCTGGGCTTTGATGAAGTCATCACCTTCGGTATCGAGCGGCCCGTCATCGCCGAATGGCTGAAGAACTCGTTGCCGTTGGCTAGCCACCGCAGCTTGAGCGCTGCCGACGCCGGCTATGTCCCGGACAGCATCGGCCAGGCCCTTGCCGATGCTGGCTATGGCGGCGATTACCGGGCGGTGCCGGCGCTGACGGTATCACCCATCGCTTTGACTGCCGCGCGAGGGCGCCTCGCAGCCTTGGGGAAACGCGTGGTGCTGATCCAGGCGGGTTCGTCATCGACGCATAAACTCATCCGCACCAAGCCCAACTTGCGCAGTTTGACCCCACCACAGTGGGCCGGCTTCATCACCCGCCTGTTGGCCAGCAATGAAGCTGACGCCGTGGTGCTGCTTGGCAGTCCGCTCGAAAAACGCGACGCCGAAGGCATCGCCGCCCTGGTGCCGGCCGCCTTGCGCGCGTGCGTGGCGGTATGGGCGGGCGCGGCGCCGATTCGTGAACAGCCGGGCTTGGCAGCGGCGGCGCATGCCCTGATCAGCGTTGATACCGGGCCGGCGCACATCGCCGCGGCAGTGGGCTGCCCGCTGCTGATGCTGTTCGGGCCGTCCATTCCCGAACGTTGGTGTCCACGCAGCGATGGGCCCTTGGAAAGGGTCATCGGCAAAGCCCCCTGCGGCCCGTGTCAAGACACCCCACGCATGGCCGCTTGCCGAGCCAACATCTGCCTGACCCGGTTGTCAGAAGATACCCTTTTTTCCGGCTGGAAACGTTTGATGGCACAACCACGCATCGCCCTGCAGCAAGTCCACGCATGAGCACCGCTCTCCGCTATCACCAAGCCACCAAGTACTCGCCCGAGACAATCAACAATCATCCAGAGATCGACTGGTCGGCTGCCCCCGGTGCCTTCAAGTCGTATGCCAGCGAAGCGCCTATCCGCTTGGCGGCTTTTCTGCCGCATGATCCGAATCCGTTTACCGGTGAGCATCCGCGCGAACTGGCGATGGCGCCGGCCGGACTGAGCCTGGCTGGTTTATCGCGGCTGATCTATGCCACTTATGGCGTGACCGGCCTGATTCCACAGGCCTCGAAGCCGACGTACCTGCGCGCCGCGCCCTCGGCCGGTGGCCTGTATCCGGCAGAACTCTACCTGGTGGTGCGTGACTTCGCCGGCCTGCCACCGGGACTGTATGGGTATAACCCGCTGCAGCATGCATTGGTCTTGTTGTGGGAAGACGCCACCGCCCATACCGCCTTGGTACAGGCATGTTATGGCCATGCACAGGTCGCCGCCGCGCCACTGATAATGATCATCAGCGCGGTGTTCGAGCGCAGCCGTTGGCGCTATCGTGAACGTGCCTACCGCCGCGTTCTGCTCGACACCGGCCACATCATGGCCAATGCCTTGCTGGTCGGCCCTGAACTCGAATTGCGCATCGGCCTGACCGCGGCTTTTTGCGATGAGCGGATGAATGCCCTGCTCCGTTGCGATGCCAGCGACGAAGGCGCCCTTGCCGTGTTGCCGATCAATGCACCAGGGGCGAATGAACGTCCGGCGTGGGCGGCTCTTCCGAGCCCTCTTCCGAGTCCGCTCAATGAGGGCAGCGGCGACACCCTGCAGGCCCTGCATGCCGCCTCGGCATGCGGCTTGGAACGACCGCGATTGCCAGCCCTCGGCGATGAATCGGCCGAAGCCCTGCACGCCAAGCACGGATGGTCAGCAGGGGTGTCGCTGCTGGGCGATGGCTTGGCGCCGAATCCGCTGGTCGGCGAGGTTTTTCGTGGCATCTGCGATCGGCGCTCGACGCGTGCTTTCAGCGATACCACCATCACCAGCGAACAGCTGGCGCGCGTCTTGGCCGCCGCTTACTTGCCTGAAGAAATTCGTCTGCATCTCCAACCGGCCCTGGTGCCGGATCTGCTGATGACCTTCATCGCCGTCGTCGGCATTGATGGTCTCGAGAACGGGGTCTATTACCTCGCACCCCAGGGGCTTGAACTGCGCCGCATTCGCAATGATGTTTCGCGCCAAGCCCTGGGCTTTCTCTGCCTGGGTCAGGAACTGGGCGCCAGCGCCGCAGCGGTGATCTTCCATGCGGCCGACCTGACCATGGCGGTGCGTCGCTATGGCGACCGCGCCTATCGCTATCTGCATCTCGATGCGGGCATGTTGGGCGAACGCCTGAACCTGGCGGCCCTGGCCGAGGGCCTGGGTGCCAGCGGCATCGGCGGTTTTTTCGACGATCAGATCACTGAACTCCTTGGCATCCCACGCGAGCAGGCGGTGGTGTATGTCACGACCTTAGGAAATCCGGCATGAAGTGTTTTTCGTGGAATGTCAACGGCATCCGTTCAGTCGCTACCAAGAAGTGCCTGCCCTGGGAAATCCTGCCCGGGGCTGATGTCATCTGCTTGCAGGAGACGAAAGCCCAAGAGCACCAGATCCCTACTCTGGCCACGCCTGATGGCTGGTATAGCGCTTGGCATTCGGCAGAAAAACCCGGTTATTCCTCAGTCGCCATCCTCACCCGCGAGCGGCCCGACGAAATCATCGCCGGAATGGGTGAAGCCGATTACGACCGTGAGGGTCGCGTTTTGGCGGTGCGTTTCGGCAACTTGGTGATCGTCAGCGCCTATTTCCCCAATTCGCAGGAATTGGGCAAACGCATCGATTATAAACTCGGCTTTTGCGCGCGCCTGGAAGTCGTCCTCGCCGCCCATCGCGCCGCCGGGCGACAGGTGCTGTTGATGGGTGATTACAATATCGCCCACCAGCCCCTCGATCTGGCGCGACCAAAGGAGAACGAAAAGAACGCCGGTTATCTTCCTGGTGAGCGGGCATGGCTGACGCATTACTTGGGACTCGGTTACCACGATGTGTACCGCGAGCGCAATCCCGAACTCATCGGCGCCTATACCTGGTGGACCAACTGGGGCGGGGCACGGGCGCGCAATGTCGGGTGGCGTATTGATTACGGGACGGTTTCCGCCGACCTGGTGAGTCGCGTCAGCGATGCTGCCATCTACCCGCTGATCATGGGCAGTGACCATTGCCCGGTTTCGGTGACTATTTCATAAATATCAGGCACGTTCAGATTTGTGAAATTGAGTCAAAAACCATGCTGAAACGCCTAATGTGTTAGGCTCGTAATTCAGGTTAATTTTCTTTCTCATAGTCATATCTTAAAAAGTTTCCACTAGGAATAAGTGAGCAGATGGACGATCATTCACGAATGAATGTTTCGGCCTCCAGTCCGACGCCTGCTTTGATTCGGGCTGATGAAACCCTGTGCACGCACCTCGAACCATTACGCTTTGCCGCGCCGATACACACCGTGTACAATCCGCTGCGCTATGCCGGAGCCATGCATCGGGCGTACGTCGAGCGCTTTGCACATACTGACATCGACGCCTTGTTTTTAGGCATGAATCCAGGGCCGTTCGGGATGACCCAAACCGGCATTCCCTTTGGCGAGGTCGTTGCCGTGCGCGAATGGATGGGCCTCACAGCGCCCATCGGCCGGCCGGCGGTCGAACATCCCCGACGACCTATCGAAGGCCTCGCCTGCAGTAAAAGCGAAGTCAGTGGCCGGCGTTTATGGGGTCTGTTCAAATTTCGCTTTGGCACACCTGAGGCATTTTTCGCCAAACATTATGTCGCTAATTACTGCCCGTTGGCCTTCATGGAAGAAAGCGGCGCCAATGTGACTCCCGACAAACTGCCGGCAGCCGAACAGCGGGCGATCGAGATCGCCTGTGACGCCTATCTGATCACGGTGGTCAAGACCCTGCGCCCGAAATGGATTGTCGGCGTCGGCGCCTTCGCCAAGAAACGTGCCGAAGAGGCGCTTGCCGCCGCCGCCCTCAGCACCGTCAAGGTCGGCATCATCCTTCATCCCAGTCCGGCCAACCCAGCCGCCAATCGCGATTGGGCCGGCCAAGCCACCAAGCAGCTTACGGCTCTCGGCATCTGGAATTAACGACCGCCTGTTGCAGGCGGCAGCCACAGCACCGCCGTGACGATGCGCGGGTATAGAGGCTACCCTTGGCGATGCCGGCTGTGAATTGATCGCTGACGGCGTGGTCGGCCGCCCCGTGGCGCTGCCAATCGGCGTGGGCGCGATCGGCCCGCGCCGCTGTGGCCGCATCGGGCACCACGCCCAGCACGGTCTCGCTGACGAATTGGCAGAGGTGGATCTTCGAAGCCCACGAATTGTCGGCGCTCGCCGAGAGTTCCCAGCCGCCGTCAGATGCCGGCACAAAGCCGCGATCATCACCCCATACGGCAATGGTGTTCACTTAACCCGAGTCCTGCCATTGGGGTGTTTCCGCACTCGTGATTCGCTGCGATCTGGCCGTCTTTTCACGGCATATCTCAGGAGATCTGCGATG
>JAYVTR010000439.1:0-2321 GCA_043788625.1 Planctomycetota bacterium | reverse complement strand
TGCACAGCAGAATATACTGCAATCACTGCCGGTTAAAAATTGGCCCTACTATACGCCGATGCCGTCACCACCGGTGCATACCTATCGTATTGCTGACGGTTTTATCACCAATGCGTTCACCTCGACGGCGAATGCGCGCAAATACCATACGTGGCCGAGACCTGATGATGGCTTTGCCTGTTTCCCATGGGAAGCGCGTCAGGGCTTTGACCCCGATCTCCAAAAGGTTTACGAATGGCGCGAAGGGAGTGTATTTTATGGCTACTTCCCTTACGCCTGTGGCCGTGTTTGGGATAACACTATGTATTATTATATTCCAGGTGCTCCGGGGGATGGAAATAGCTACCGTTCGCTGAATAAGAGCGCAGCTTGGAATCGACCGGCGACGAAGATGGCCGGAGACGCCGACGGCACTTTCCCTTCGCGAGAATCTTGCGTGCACTATGTCCAGGCGGCGGCGTGGTACTTTGCCCAAAAATTGCCATCGACAGTCATTGATACGACCGGTGATCCCTATGCCACCGTTTGTAATCCGACGGCTCAATATCCCTATCGTGACATCAATGAGGCTGACCGTTGGAAAGAAGTCCAGGCCTACCGTTTCCTTTCTCACGCCGCAACCTGTTTGACGGCTTGGTATTCACTCAAGAAGTCTGGTAACGATACGACTGAAGACCTGACCGGCGGAGTAAGAATTGCAGCGGTTACCCTTGATGGGAAAAGCTCGCCTGCGTTTAAGGTCACGCATGACCTTCTCCGTTATTATCATGAACGGGCACTTTTTTTGGTGCACGATTTCGTTGCTCGCTATCCGTATGACTGGTCAGTTCCGCGTCCTGCTCAACGTGCGATTATGATGGATCATCCGCTCCTTCAGTACGATCTATTTAGCGCACCCTATCCTGAAATAAGCTCGTTACCGCTACCAATTGGCGGCGATCCATATGGATCTTTGAAGCATATTTTCGGTCGTCCTGCGGCGACAATGGATAATCCCCGGCAATGGCGTCCGGTTTCGCCCGAGCCAATTCGCAATATTGGCGTCAGCATGACGTATCCCGGAACCAAGCTTGATGCGACCATGGGAACTGCTGCTCCTGGCGTGCTCTTTGGTGACCGTAATCATTTCAATCTTACGGCACCGTTCGCAGCGCAGCAACGTTGCCGCGAAATTATCTTTTGGTCGGTCGATTGGATGTCGTATACGGATTGTGAATTGGCCCCCAGTGCGCCAGTCGATGCATCCATGTATCCGATCGCGGCGCCCATGTATCATGATTTAAGCGCAGGGCCGACTCAACCCACTTACGATCAGCGATTGGGTCGGCTTCAGTTCCGCGACACTCGTTTGCCAACCTATCGTAATCCCGAGAAGGTTTTGCTTTTTTTTCCATATTCGAGAAATAATGCCTATCTCGATATCGCGGCGCAACCAACGGGTACGAATATGGAAGCCAATATGATTTTAAACAGTGTACCAACGGACAGCAATGGCAACTGGGCAGATGGATATTATCCCGACTGGATGCGAGAATATGGTTCGTCAGACGAAAGACGCTACACGCGTGAGGTTTTTTCTGGCAAGTATGGCGCTGACCGAAATTTTAATCGCAAACTTGACCGAGGTCCGTTACCGGCATCTACACGGCTTTATGCGACTCAAGTGGCCCGCTTTAACTTTTACGACCCCCGCGTTCAAGCGGTGGTAAGGTGAACAACCCATGAAAAATATTCTATCAACTCATTGTCGCGCATTCACCTTGATTGAATTGATGATCTCGCTCGCCATCGGCGCTTTAATCGTCTATACGGCGGTGGCTGGTTTTTCCGTTTGCAGTACCGCGATCACGCGGGCCAATCGGCTGTCGCTCGATAATGCCATACTTCGCGCGTCATATTTTCAGGCACAGGTTTACGTCGATTATTGGACTGATGTAGACAACCCCGATGTAGCAAATCCGTCACAAAATCCATTGCAACAAACCCAGGGAGTTGGCTTAGTGAATCCGCGTGGCTTGGCATTCACAGCCATGAATAAGGTGAACCCTGGATACAAGAGTATAAGTGGAGAAAAAACCGGTGACGCTCTTCCAGGTGATAAAGGAGATTGGCTCCCACACGACCCTCGAAGCTGGTTTCGCGGGAACTTGGTTGACAGCTTTATTACTGGTGGAAAAGGTCATTGGACCGACGGTTATGTGCCGACATGGCCTCGGAATCAAGTAGAAGAAGATAAACACAATTCATGGTGTCCAGAAATCCCGCCTAACAGTTATCCGCACACGCTCTTTGGTCGCTATGCCATATTTAGTGCGGTTGAT
>JAYVTR010000438.1:0-2901 GCA_043788625.1 Planctomycetota bacterium | reverse complement strand
CCCCAAAACAGTTCCTCTTGCGCAACCGCCTGAGCATGGCCCCGCATTTTCTGCGCAGCGGTTGGCCGCTGACGGCGGCCTGGCAGGAAGCCGGCTTTGCCTCGCGCCCTGAAAGGACACGCCAGTTCCGCCTTACCTGCGCCCTGCCGCCCACCGCCTGGCTCACTCAACAGGGCGGCGCCAACCTCAGGAATCTCGGCTTGGATGAGTAAGGTCGACACCAGAGGATTTGCTCTCCGAGGCATTGGAACCTTACCGCAGGTGATTCCCGACGGCATAGGATGGGCGGATGCGCAAAGCCTTTACCCTGATCGAACTGCTGGTGGTCATCAGTATTATCGCCGTCCTGGCGGGAATGTTGCTGCCAGCCATACATGTGGTAAAAGAGGCGGCACGCAGCACCCGCTGCGCCAGCAACCTGCGGCAGATCAGTTTTGCGGTGCAAGGCTACGCCGAAGACCAGGACGGTTATGTAGTGCCGACGCAAAGTGACATCATCAGCCCGCTGTTCATGAATTACACCTACTGGTGGATGGCCCTGGCGCCGTATACCGAGGAGAGCCAGAGCGCCAATGCCATGACCTCGCATCGTATCGTGCGCGGCTGTCCATCATGGACCACCTCTGACTATTACCGGCAGAACGCCGCCATGATCGCCGCCACGTATATCCTATCCTGCGGCTATGGCGCGACCATTTTCACCAGGCCGCCAGTCGGTTCGCCACCGTGGAACACGGGCAATCTGTGCAGTACCTACGGTAGCTATTTGGTGCACACGGCGACCGTTACCAATCCCAGCGAACGGCCGTTTGTCAGCGATGGTCTGCGCTGGTTCATGTGGTCACCATGGGAATCACAGCCGCTCTACATCAACAATTTTTTGCGCCACAGCGGCAAAGGGAATGTCTTCTATTTTGATGGGCATGTGACGATGACCAGCAACGTGCAGCTGAAGGCGGGGCAGGTGCTGCCGTGAGGGGCCGTCTTTCCGTGATCGGCTTTTTTATATGTCTGGGTCTGAGTTCGCTGATGGTCGGTGCCGAAACCAAAATCACCATTCGCCCCGACCACGACAGCGGAGTCTATGCACCGAATGAAGTGGTTACCTGGACCATCGCTGGCACCATTGACCGTGAAAAACTTACCGCTCTGCCCTATACGATCACGAGAGATGCGGCCGAGGTGGTAGCCAGCGGCCTAGTTGATCTGAGCGCCGGTCCGGTACAGGTTTCCGCGACGCGCAATGACCCCGGTTGTATGCTGGTGGAATTGAAATCGATGGCCAAGGACAAACCTTTGCCAATCGCCATGGGTGGCGCGGTTATCGCACCAGATAAGATCGGTGCGGTACGAGCCGAGCCGGGAGACTTCAGTGATTTTTGGCAGGCCAAGTGCGCCGAACTGGCCCTGATTCCATCGCGGGCCCAACTCGAGAAAATGCCGTTGACGACCATCAAGAACGCCGACGGTATGGAGCTGTTCCATTTGTCCATGGACAACATCGGTCATGCCAAGGTCCATGCCCTGTTCGCCAAGCCGTCGCGGGTCGGAAAGTATCCGGCGTTGTTGGTGTTGAATGCGGCGGGGGTGGGTCGCTTAGACCAGGCGATGATGGTGAATTATGCGCGCAGCGGCTGGCTGGTTCTGAATGTCAGCGCTCATGATCTGCCGGTGGATGAAACCCCCGATTTTTTTCAGAACCTAAAAGATCACGACCTCAAAAATTATTTTTCCATCGGTAATGAAGCTCGTGAGACGTCGTATTTTTTGCGCATGATCCTCGGTTGCCTGCGCGGTGCCGACTACTTGAGCATGCATCCGGAATGGGATGGGAAGAACCTTGTGGTGACCGGTATCTCGCAGGGTGGATTGCAATCCCTAGCGGTGGCTGCCTTGTGTCCGAAAATCTCTACGGTTCTGGTCGATGTCCCGGCCGGCTGTGATGTGTACGGGCCGGTTGCACATCCACCGCGCGCGGTCAGCTGGCCCTATTGGTTAGCGCCGTATGCCATGAAAGGTCACGATGCGGCGAAGGTCGAGGCGGCCGCCGGCTATTTTGATCCGATTTATTTCGCCGCACGTATTCACAGCCCGACGCTGATAGCAGTGGCGCTGGTGGATGTCGCGGCCCGGCCCGCCGGTGTCATTGCCGCCTTCAACGCCGTGCCCGGACCGAAAAAACTGCTGATCCTGCCCATGTCCGATCATTACGGCAGCGGCGGCACGCAGGGTGACTACTTCACGCTGGTCGAAAAATCACGGATGGCGCTGCAGAGAGGCACTCAGCTGCCATTTTTGCCTGCCGAGTAAACCCGGTGTTCGCCGACGGCGTGAGTTGTTGTTTAAACTCCCACGTTGACATGCAACCAAATGGTTGCATATTTTGGGCGTGACGACTGATGACGACCTCTTCAAAGCCCTCGCTGATGCCAGCCGCCGCCTGATCCTTGATCGCTTGCGCGATGAAGGGGGGTTAGGGCTCGGTCAGCTCTGCGACGGCCACGACATGAGCCGTCAAGCGGTGTCCAAACACCTCGCCATCCTCGAAGCCGCGCACCTGGTTGTGAGCGTGCGTCGCGGTCGCGAGAAATTGCATTTTCTTAATCCCGTCCCGATCCACGACATCGCCATGCGCTGGATCGGTCGTTTCGAGCCCACTCATCTGGCGGCCCTGCACCGCCTCAAACAAGCCCTTGAAGGAGATCCGTCATGAACACCACTGAATTCCACTACACCACCTACATCAAGTCGACTCCTGAGCGGGTGTGGGCGGCCATCACTACTCCAGAATTTACCCGGCAATATTGGGGCAACGCCAATTTTTCTGATTGGAAGACAGGTTCGCGCTGGGAGCATCGCCCCGTAACCGGAGCGGCGGTGATTAGCGGCATCGTCAGTGAG
>JAYVTR010000437.1:0-16607 GCA_043788625.1 Planctomycetota bacterium | reverse complement strand
TAATAGGCCTTGGGACTGAGCATGTGAAGATGCCACATTTCATCGATGTCGCGTGCCGGAGCTAGAGGTGCGGTGGGATGCAGCTGACAGAGCGCGAGCCATTTGGCATAGCGCGTTCTCGCAGCTGCGATCTCGTCGTCCGTCTGGTGTGAGAAGAAGCCGTTCTCTGCTTTTCGCGCAGACCCAATCAGATCTGCCGAGATGACGATTGGGTGAACGGACATGGGGAGGGTGAGCTTGTTCATGGCGGAAGTCCTGGTGGAGGTGAGGGAGGCGTTCATGGATGTGATTGAGGTCATGGTCTGAGTTCCTGGAGATGATTGCGGTAGGCGAACGCGTGTGGCAGCACGGTACGCACGACCAGTGCATCGCAGTGGCGGGATGGCACCGTCGCGAGCCAGAAATACCGGCCGTCGATGCTGACTTGGATCTGGATCTCGCCATCAGCACAGGTGACGCGACAGGGAGATCGCGTGGCTGCTCGTTGCATCCAACGACAGCATTCCGACCAGGACCACGTCCTAGTCAGTCCGATGCGTTGGCGCAGCCGAATGACGGCGTGCCGGGTGATGAGGAGGAGGGTCTGCTGCATGCGAACTCCATCTGTTGGCGGGAGCCAACCGGGTTATCTGCCTTCGGCCAAACTCGAAATCGAGTACGGCGGTACTGGAAAAATCCAGATGCAAAGGCGGTGAATGAGAGAGTGATCAGGTGCGCTCGGCGCTGCGGACCTCCAATAGGCGCACGCTTTGTGCGGCGTTGGGATCCACGTTGACCTGAAGCCAGAGACGATGGGTCCAACGAAGCCGCCACCAAGCATGGATCATCAGTCGCCACGGCGACAGGGCACGTCGCTTGGTACTCCGCTCAGCGATCAGCGTACGGGCGTCGGCGGCACTGGCGGCAACTGCCGGGTTCAGATCTTCTCGTTGGACGTGATCAAGGACTCGGCTGACTTTACGGGTATCGTCCAGGGCGAGCTCACCGAGGGCACGGATATACCCTGCGCGCCAGAGATCGGACGGTTCAACCATGGTCGGATGCACGCCTCCTGTGGAATTGGACTCCGCGAGATCTCCCAGGGGGACACCCGCCTTCCGCGGCTTCAGCCGATCAACCAAGTCATCAGCGAAACCCTGAGCCAGGTGCCATCCAGCAGCGTCACCCAGCGCACGCGCCTGATTGATGACGTACATGCCCAGGTCGGGAATCATCGACCAGTCAGAAGCGATGCGCTCGTCGGTTGCTTGGGGGATTGGTGAGTAACTGGTAGCCAATGACGGTGGGACGGAGGCAACCTGAAGATCACGCAGCACCAACTGGACCGCCTTGAGCGCAGCAGCCGGGCCTCGCACGAGCAGGATGAGGTCTAAGGCTAGCCCGGCTAACTGCTCAGCGGTCTTCGGCATCGAGTCAGGGAGAGCGATAGGGATCGGTTCACAGCCGGTACGTGCCTGACGCTTGAGCTCGGCCCAATACCGCCGGGCCTCATCAATTTCATCATGCCCGCCCGGGGTTGTCAGCCATTGGTTGCGCAACCAGGTAGCAGCTTCGGCTACCCGCTTCTGCCGTGCCTCGGTCTTGTCGACGGATCCACCTGCCCAATCCAGCCATCGTAGCACCCATGTCCGCCGGACCCACACGGCCAGCGGTGTCAAGTACACCGCAGTGGTGCCCCACAGCGATGCGACGAAGCCTTTGGCCGCCTCTGCTGCAAGCAGATTTCCGGCAATTCGAGGCCTGAGGTAATAAGGCGCGGCATCGGTGAACACGGAGAACCACTCCCAGCCGGGGTGTCGCTGTCCGATGACTAGAGTGCGCACCACCAGCTCCCGTAACAGGTCCTGACACTGCACAATCCCAGGAAATGGATCGTGACCCTTATGGGCCACCAGATGAATGGCCTGTCGCCAGCGATCGAACAGGTCCTGGGGTGCCAACTCCCCACATGCATCGGACAGGTCCTTGTCTGACGAGACGCACGCTTGGCTCCATCGCGATGCCCAGTCCTCCACGGCGACGCCCGGGCGTGGGCCATCTGGCCAGGGACGACTCAGATGGGGACGACTACGTGTCACCGGCTCCGCGTGTGGTTCCTTGGCAGCCAACGTCCGCATCTCATTCACTCGCTCATCGACATAATTCCTCAGATCCCTTGGCAACTGCTCCTCAATCGCCGTTGATAACAGATTGAGGTACTTGGCATCCGCAATGCCGGCTAGGAGGAAACGTTGAGGGGACCGCTCCCACGACATCCGATACCGCCGATTCAGGAATTCGGCTGCATCATCATCTGTTGTTGATTCAGGGATGGTACTTGGCGTCTTCATTTGGCATCCAGCCACGATGGCGGCTACGTCAAATGAATCCCACTTCACCTGTTCTAGGAATTCCTGCTGGATGGTCATCGGGAGTTCGGCTGCCCGCTGGAGTGAACAGGTGCTGAGGACGATGCTGTACAGGAGGAGCAACCGATTGGCCTGGAAGGGCACTTGGCTTGATTCGGGAAGAATGTCCCGGACTGCACGCCATTTCGCCTGCATCTCCTCGGGCCATTCCGACAGATGACGTTCGAAGAGGGTGTCCAATGCGTCGTTTGACGGCACGCAGGACAGGAATTCCGTCACCAAGTCGGTGGGATTTCCCAGGTCGATCAGGTGCGCGATGAGCGCTTGGAGTTTGTGGTGCCGATCATGGATCGGATCGGTACGGTGGACCGCTTGGACTCTTCCCGGCTGGGAAGATTCACTCTTCAGAATGGGCATGTAGGGCTCTTTTTTGTAACGGCCTAGTTCTTTGTCGAACAAGGGCGGCTGGCTCGGTTGTCGAGCAGCAATGTATGTACTGGTAGTAAGCCAGATGGCCGGGGTATATTTGAGGCCAGTTGTAGGGCAACAGGAAACTGGCGCGGTTTTCTACAAACAGAAGCGCAGCGTGAGGCTGTAACATCCACTATGCGGAACACGCAGCGCCACTCCACCGCAGCCAGAGAGAGAGAGGCGTTCCTAGTGATAGTTAATTTTCAGCTGCAGATGTATTCGGCGACATCGGTCAGATGCAGTGCGCTGCTGTTAGTTACGGCCTTCCCTTCGGCGTTGTAGATAATGTAGGTGGTAAAACCTGGCTCGTCATCATCGTCAGCTAATTTGACGAGCTTGCAGTTTAATTCGCGCAGCGTGCTGCGCATGCGGTCCTCAATGGTGCGTACTTCATCGGGGGTGAAGAGGTTGAGAATCGCGTGGGACATGGGGTATTCCTTGAAGAATAAAATCTGAGGGCAATCACCGCTGATTCGAAAAACGAACCAGTGGAATCGCCCTCTGATCAGAACTGACTTAGTTCATCTCTGCGTGAACAGGCTGCGACTCCCGCAACCAGAACGCAGGAGCAAGGAGGTCACGCGACGGAGTGCCTTCCAGGTCGAACTGGCGATTCAGGATCGTGTTCCACCAGTTGCGCAGACGGGTCACGCCGTGGCCACCGCGCAGATGGTGCGTGGCAATTTCGGTACCCAAGTTGAAGACGCCCAGGACAGAGGCAGTCGAGGGCAGAACCTTGAGTTCACGAGCCGGGATCTCTTTGAGCGAGGCCACGCCGAAGCGAGTGGCCGGCTCTCCAGTGATGAGCGTGAAAGCAGCATCGGCGATGGTCGCAATACGGCGGCTTGAAGCCGAGTTCTGGCGGATGTCGGCGAAATCAGCCTCGCGCAACAAGGACGCGAGGCCATTGACCTCGGCCAAGGAGGCCGTGGTACGGGCAGCCACCTCCAAGCGCTTCTTGAAAATCTCAGGTATCGAGGCCTTGTGCCAGGCATCGGCATGCATGGCGATGGTGTCCGCGTTCAGGTCACCGCGCGTCTCATAGGTCGGCACAATGCGGTCCTCGCCATAGATGGTGATCACGGCGCCATTGACGCAGATCGTGCGCTCAAGGTAGGTGTCCACCCGGGGCTTTTTGAAGCCGGCCAAGTCGATCTCGACGCCAACGCCGCTGCTAAACGTGTCTTTGGTGATACCGAACGGTTGTGACGTGCGCATCGTTGCGGTCAAAACGCCATCGACGATGGTCATGGTCTTGTTGGAGAAACCGCTCTGCCTCAAGGCCTGCAGCATGCGGTTGCAGTCGATCTCAGTGCGTTCCCCACCGTCAATGGCCACAACACGGCGGTCCTCCACTGCGATCTGCACATTGGCCATGGTCGGCTCACGGATGTAATTGCCGAGGCGCAGCTGGCCGCCGTCTTCCAACATGCGATTCAGGCCCAACTGCGTCAAACCGGTCAGGCCGAGGAGCTCGCGGTAGGCGCGCGGCGTCATGGCATATTCGGCGTCCTTGTACCTGAAGGCGCGGGCGCCTCCCGAGCCAAAGATTTCAGCGTCACCGTTGATGCTGGCATGGTGGATGGTGGGGGATTGGGTGATCATGGTAGGTCTCCGTGGTTGCAGGGGTTGTTACGAAGTGAGGACGCGTTCAGCAGCAATGTCAGTGATGTTGGTCCGATGCTCTTGCGCGATGTGGGTCCAAGTCGGTGGCGATGGGAGTTCTAGCCATGGTCCACTTGGTGGCCCGCACCACCGCTTGGCAGGGCGAGCGAAAGCAAAGAACGGCTCCTGTGCCTCAGCGAACTGGACGACCGTCGCCACCTTCTGGCCGAACCGGCGCAAGGCCCGGCCCACGGCCTGATGCACGACAACGCGGTTCGAATCGCGCACGAACACCGTCTTGACCAGCGGGATGTCCAGGCCCTCGAAAAGCGCGTGGCAGCTGACCAAAAGCTGGATCCGGCCTGCGGCGAACGCGGCAACGGCAGCCTCCTTGTCGGAGTCGCCAAGCGCGACCGCCGCAGAAACACCGCAATCTCGGGCTTGTCCGACCAAGGACCGTGCTTGGTCAGCCCTTGCAACGAACAGCAGAGACGAGCCCCAACGGCATGGGTCCGAAAGATACGCCAGCAGCAGGTTGCCCGGGTCCTTGTCTCCCGTGATGGCAACATGTTCGAAGGAGGACAGCCGGCCGTCGGCGATCATCGTGTCGATTGAATCCGCCTCGATGACGGCGTCGAAGAGCAGCCCCTTTCCATCCGTCCGATTCGGCGTGGCGGATGCAGCCAACATGAGCTTTGGCTGCACCTTGTTGCGGAGCTCATAATACGTCCGGGCCGCATCATGATGGGCTTCATCAATAACGAGGATATCAGCACTAGGTGTCGTGGAGCTGGCGATACTCAGGAAGTTGGTTTTTCCGATGAGGTGATTCGCATGTTCGAACATGCGATCGAATCCTTGGAGCAAGAGGCGGTTCCGGTGCACTGCCCAATGGATGGACTGGATAGACGGGTTATCTGCGCAGATGCGCCTGAGCGTTTCGACCAGGACGAGTGTCTTGCCCCATCCCGTCGCCGCATCGAACAGAATCCGCGTCCGACCGGTCTCGATCGCGGTCAGCGCACGGTGGACAGCCAATTCTTGATCAACGCGCAGTTGCATGCGCCTCCCACTCTGCCTTCCGGTTCCGCAGCACTTCAATCAGGTCGTCGTACAGGGCCATGTCGGCAGTCGTCAGGTTGCTAACCGGAGTTCTCCGGCAGAAGGCTCTGAACTCCTGAACGCGACGCAGATGCTCGACACGGACAGCATCACTTTCGTAAGCCACTTGACCGAGTCCCTGATCGTCAATCGTGCGTAATGCGGCCCGCATTGATGGTGGATCGGCGGAACGAATGACTTCTTGTTCGGCCGGCGAAAGACGACCTACCTGCATCGCTTGGGCAGCCAGACGCGGACTGACCTTGAGGCCGAAGTCCTCCTCAAGCTGCTTGGCGACGGCTTCCTGAATGCGACCCGTAGATGGTGCACGGCGTGCACCATCAGGAGTAAGCTTTTCACGAGCTTGGTTTGCGAGCAGCGCCAAATCGGCAACGCCGATTGACGTACGGATCAATGTATGCGGGTAGATTTCTGGGCTGATACCCTGGCGGCGCTCTATCCACGGCTCGCGCTTTAGTACTGCACAAGCCTCGATCCGGCGGCGTCCATCGACGATCTGACCATGTTCATCGGCGATCGCCGGCTGGAGCTGGCCGACCTGGGCGATGCTGCGCACGAGAGCGGCTGTAATTTTGTCATCAGACGGCATGGAGCGACACTTTATCAAGCGGGACACTCGTGGCAATACAGCATACAGCTTGCAACATACAGACACGTACAGATAACGGTGCTTATGCCCAAGAGCTATGCGGACCGCGGCGAGCGACTCCAAGCCGCCATCAACGCCACATCATTTACGCAAGCTTCTTTAGCTGAACGACTTGGAATAAGTCGTCAGGCATTGAATGACCTCGTGACTGGTCGAGCTCCAGGTGCTAGGCACCTCGCGACGCTGGCAAAAATCCTCGATGTCCCGGAAGGATGGTTGCGCGACGGTGGGGCGTTGCCCGATGACCTCCGTGAAAAAATCGGAGGTGGTTACCATCTCGCTCCGTCACCTGCCGCTACTGAGGCCATCGATCGCATGCGCGAAGCCATGGATCATTGGCAGCGCCTGAAGGAGCACGACCCGAAGGGCTTTCAGGCCTTGCTGGATCAGGTTCCGGAAGATCTCCGCAATGGCGTAGCCGGGCACACGTGGAGGGCATGGATTTTGGGTAGTCCCGAGAGCGTTCTGGCAGCTCTGCGTCTCGTGGGAGTAATTCCTGCAGATGCGCAAGCATTTAATCAGGGTCTGGCGCAGGCCCACGCCGCGATCGAAGAAATGAACCATAAACTCGAGCGTCGCGATCCATCCAAGGATGCAGATAATCACAGCCTCCCGCTCGAACACTTTGCGACAGTCCGAGCGTCGCTGCTCGTCGTGTGGGCAGAACGTAAGGCGTTCGGACGATCACCGCGTGATATAGAGCGCACACTTGAAGTTCTTTGGCGACGGCAATTGAAAGCGCCTTGGCCACCAGAGACGTTACGCAGATTACGTGCGGATCGGGAAGAAGATCTCGGTCCTGATTTGGAACAAAAGATCGACGAGGATCCGGCGCTATAACATTCGAACCCTATGCGATCACACACACCTCGTTAAATCGCTGCTGGGGTAGTGGGGTAGTGGGGTAGTGGCGGCGGCAAGAAATCCCCAGGTTCCCAGCCTGGCGGTGGTGGAGGTGGTGGTGGAGGTGGTGGTGGAGGAGGTGGTGGAGGAGGTGGTGGTGGAAGTTGGGATGACTCAACGGTCGGTGACTGACGCTCCGATGCGAATTCGTCAATGGTAGGCGAAACCGATTCGTTGACCAACGTCCGCGAATCGAACAGGGAAAGGCCAGGATCCTTGGCCGGGGAGAACAAGGTCGCTCCAGCGGATACAGGTACATTTTTTGTACCACCACCGCTTACCCACTCATGCGAATAAATGTATACAAGCCGACGCAGTAGGTCGAGTAGCTCCTCACCATTGAATTGTGGGACCGGCTTGTCTGGTAGATCGAAGAGATGCAAACCGATCAACATCGCATCCGGGCGGCGGATAGGAAATGCCTCCACGGCACGGATGGATTCCTGCGCCAACCCAAGAGTCTTAGACAGTTCATTTTTCTGCTTGTGAATGGCTTCCTTTTCTGCCCGCCGCTGTGACCGTAATGCGCGTGACCCGACCTCGACAAAATGTTCGAGGTCATGTGATTTTATAACATACGATTTTCCAATAATAACGGCTGGAAATAGGCGTTCGCGAATCATGGCGCGCACCGTTCTGGTCTTCAGCTTCAGAACCACAGCGGCACCTCGGACATCCCATGTTGTTTGAGCATTGATTGTCATGGTTTTGGTCATAATTGGTAACGTAATCGTACTTTCCGTCAGTGTAGTTTTGATGTATTCTATAGATGTTGTCATCAATTTTTTTGAGGTAACTAGATTTATTTAATCACGAACGTGAATCCATATATTTGGATGAATCAATCCTCCAAATCTCTAATTCATCTCATTCGACGGTTTGTGGTTCTGGTGATTCCCCAAGGCACGAGCGACCGTGATCAAGGCACAGATCCGCTCAAAGCAGTAGTTGTTGCCGCGCTTCACTTCCTCTTCGCTAGCACGCAGGCAGTAGGCCAGGTCTCCAAAACAATCGATGTCTTCTGGAGCGGAGGCCTCCATCACCCGCACGAACACAGAACGGTCATACCTCAAAGTGAACTCAACCACCCTAGCGCAGAAGCCAACGCCACAATACCAACGCTGGCGGTCCATGCCCGCAAGATCTGCCAGATTAGCGCTGATCCCGAACTGCGGGTAGACAACTAACTTGGCAAGATCGAACACGTCCACGAACAGTTCGTTAGCGGGGCCTGCCGCACGGAAGAGGCGGCCGGCACGGACATGATCTTCGATCTGTTCGGATGTGGCGACGACCTCGCGGACGATGGATTGTGGAATAAGGCCAGGACGGGAGAGGAAATAGGGCATGGGCTTTCCTTAGATGTTGGGGTTGCCGGGGAGATCCTCATGGTAGCCGACGTGAATCGACTCACCGCAACCTGGGCATGGCGTCTTCTGCTCCGGGTCGGCCACATAATCGAGGTGGTCGTCGATCCAGCGATCCAACTGCGAGTAGTCGTAGATGCCGTCATTGTCCCAATGGGCGAACCGCATCGTGTCGTTGGCCCACTGAAACTTGACGCACAGTCGCACATAAGCGCGGTGGTTCGGATGATCGCAAACCGAAGTGTCCATAGTGTGGGTCAAGTCATCGCCGGTCGTAGGCCCGGCACCATGTTTGATGGAGTTGATGGAATTGAACGCGGTTTTCATGGGTTTTGTTCCTTGCATGAGATGCGGTGTGCATCCTGAGGGTGGGTGGTGAATGAGGCAGCCTGAGATCATGGGAGACCATCGAGACATCCGGGTTCGTTGCGCTCGATCTTGCCCCACCGGTCGTTGCCAGTGATGAGACCGTTCTTGGGATCAAATTTGGGTAGGGCGATATCGTTCTCATCCTCCCATAGCGTCGCCGTAACGGAGATTTCGTCGGGCTTCATTAGGACAGCCCACCCGAGCGCATGCTGATGCCCTGGTCCGAACGTGCCGAGCAATGCGGCCCGGGCAGCCAACACCGCGTCTCTCCTGCGCGGCACAAGCAGCAGCACTTCATCGTGGACGTGCAATATGTCGGCGTGGCCATACTGACGCTTCAATCTGAGGAGACCCTCGCACAGAGCATTTCTGGCCGCCGCCTGCGTCACATTTTCCAGGGCCAACTGCCGAGAAAAACGTTTCGCTTCGTTGTTGGCCTTGCGGATTGTCAGGCAGGTCGACTGGTCGTTGGTCGATGAAAGAACACGCATATCTGGCTCGCGCCACGTCAACGTGGCCGGCCATGGACCGCAGTTTACTCGTACTGAGGGGAGAAGGCCAATATCCGTGTCGATGGACAATCGGATGCGGTTCGGATCTGGCGCATTGGACACGCTGGCCATGCGGCGTAACTGCTCAGCCGCTGCGGAGGCATCGCCATGGCAACGGGACACCTGTCGCACGCAATCGACGAGCCAGTCGGCGGTTGCCCGAAATTCTGGGTGACGTTCGTGAAACAGTGCATGAACGGTAAGTGCCGCGAGGGCTACAATGCGGGAGCAACCTGTTTCGGTTTGGATTCGGTCAAGAGCACTCCGGTCGCACTGCCAGTGGTTCTCCTTGGCAATGATGTGTAATGACGTTTCGGTGACACCAGACTTCGGATCCGCGAGTACCTGAAGGAGGACCATCACAAATCCCTTGATCGACATCATATAACCGAGCCCCAGCACAGCCGACTTGGAAACCTGACGGGAGGGGTCCTTCTTGGTGATGTCCTTGGAGGTCATTTCCTTCCACAGTTTGATATACGGGTCGGCAAATATGGATCCACCCAGACGCTCATCGAACATCCGCTCCACAGTGACTGATTTAGTTACCCAGCCCAAAACGCGATATTCTACGTTTGCAAGGTCACCGCGCACGGCGATGAGATCGGCAGGAAGCTGATACATTTTGCGGACAGGTTCGGCGATGGCCTTGTCGTGCTTGGGGACCGAATGGATGGACAGCCCCTTGCCGACCGAAGGCGAACTGAAACGGCCGGTCACCGCGCGATGGTAGCCCAGTTCCAGAGAAGCCAAATTTACACCTTGGAATGATGCAGCACGACGACGGTGTGAGAGCGCCTTATTGGCCCGACTCGCCTGCGTCAGGATGGCAGTCATGGTCGGCTGGCTGGCCTGGATGACCGGACTCAACTTCTTCATCGACGTTGTCGGTAGTTGAACCTGGAAGTGTTCTTCCATTACCATTCGCAGACGTTGGGAGCGGATAGACAGAAGCTGCCTGGGGACTTCGTCATCGCCTCGGTTAAAGATGCTACGCATCTCTTTCGTACTCAGTCGCTCTCCATCGTCCCAGGTGATCTGGGATGCCGCTTCCTCTGCTGCCTTGGTGGCCTGTTCCAGGGCTGCCATCACGAATGCCAGACGTTCGGGATCCACAACGAGATCGAACCGTCGCATGGCATGGGTCATCAATGCGATCTCCTGCTCGACGGCCGGCAAGCGGCGGATCTGCCGGTAGTAAGCAGCACGCATCACCTCCACGTCGCGGGTGTTGTAGCGCTCCAATTCCTCGGCGGTGTGCTTCCCTGGCGACAAGTCGATGGTCAATTTCCGCAACTGCTCTGGGAAGCGCAGTTGGACGGAGACGTTTTTCAGGCTGAAGCCGCCAGGAAGATCTGGCCAGGCTCCCATCGCCCCTTCCATGCTGCACCAGACATTGGCTGGCTGATCAAAAGCCAGCTTGAACCGCAATACACGGATGTCGAAAGCCGCGTTATGGGCCACGAAAACGTAGTTGGGATCGCGCGCTTTTTCGCGCAGCAACTCCAGATCCTTCTGTGCTTCGGGAGACCATGCACCTTTGACGCTGAGATGGACCCGGACTGGCTCTCCTCCAAAAGCGAACGCAAACGCAGTTACATGGCTAGCGTGCAGGTATTGGCGCAGTGTTTGCTTTTTCAGTGAGATGTCGGACCGCTCGTTGACGTATGTCTCGACGTCAATGAAGACCGGTGTCAGTTTCTCCAGGGGGCCATTGGTAGCTGACCCATGATGCAGCGTTGCCAGACGCGCGAGGCTGCTCACCGGGTTGGTGGCTGCGCGCTTGGCCAGCAGAGACCCGAGGGGAAGTGCGGTGGTCATGGCCGGTTCCCCGAGTTGGGAGAAACGCCGGCCTCCGTATACTTGATGGTATGACCCTGGCTGATTGGCAGCGGCAGCGGTGGCGGTGGTGGTGGTGGTGGTGGTGGAGACGGCAGATAGGAGGTGTTGGTTGTCGTTGCGCTGGGGGCCAGCATGTCTTTTAGGTTTCGTGCTCGCAGATACGCCACGTCGACGCCCGGTGGTGGGCTCACGACGACGCGATCCACATCACAGTGCCGGGACTTATGGCGTTCGTGAACGATCTGCATCGTCCAGCCATCGTTGGTCGCCAGTCCCTCCTCGATTGCCCGGCGTAATTCAGCTATCGCGTTTCCCCGCGTTACTTTGATGTCACGTAAGGCGTCTGCGATCGACATAGCACGACTCGATGCGCCTTCAGAGCGGAGCAGGAGTTCCTGAATGGCTCGTGTAGGGCTCATCACAATGCGCTTGGACAACTCGTGGAAGTCGATCAGCGCGTCTTCGCTCATCTCGTTGAAGTAACTGTGGGGATCGAAGTCGGATCCCTGCTTATTGGCTGTGAGCTGACCTTTGAGTCGTCCTTCGTTACACACGTCCACTGCCAAGCGACGTAAGTTGGCCATCGCCTGGATGAAGGGCTGGGGAGCCTTCTCACCGTACATCGCTTCGTACACACCGAGGAAGGCCGGGAAACGGAAGTCGCGGGTCTCCTGACCCAGCGGAATGGCACGGATGCGGTTGACGATGTCGTTCTTCTGAATCCACAGCAATGTTTGGATCCGCATGATGCGGGCGAGATTGCCGCTGAGCAGTAGTTGCCGGTACTCTTCAATGGTTTCCGTTTCCGCCGTGGGCAATTCCAGGAGTAAGGCAAACAGGCGCATCTGGATGTCGAAGGGGTAATAGAAATATTTACCGCTGAAGAGTGGCGAATACTTCAGATATGTTTCATCGATATTTTCTTTTGCTTTTCCGATGGCGACGCCGCTGCCGGTCATCAGGCCCTGGATCCCATCGCGATTCGCCCAATGGTCCTCCTCGCCGCGATCGGGCAGCTTGAATTCGTCTGCGGCCAGGAACCCGGTTCTGACTAATTGCTGACCAGAAGTGCGCTGCGACACGCTGCCCGTCTGCCGGCTGATGATCAACATCTGGATGCCCGGGCAGAGGATGTTCGCAATAGTTTTTGCGAAGGTCGTTTTCCGTTGGCCAGAGGAGGTGTGTCCGCCGACACGCCGTGATCCTACGAAAATACCCGGGAATTCATCCTTCAGACGGTTGCCGATCGGAGAGCCGAGCACGTCGCGCCGAACAAGGTTTGCCACCACAAAGAGGTCAAGGAAGCGGATGGCCTCTTCGGTGTAGTCGACGCCATCGACCCACCTTGTGACATTACGGAATACCTTGGTGAGCAGGGTACTGCCAGGGAGTTCAGCCTTCACAGTGGTTGGAATCGCGTCCAGCTGGCTGGCTGCAATACGTGGGTCGTATCCGCTAGCGATTTCAACCAGCGGTAAATTGTACCGCAGCATTTCGGCACCCGTCAGTGTGCGTCGACTCACGACACCTGTGTCGAGATCGACTTCCTTGGCGCCATTGGACACTAGGCGGATCGTGTGTGTTGGATCGCCACTATGGAAGGTAGATGGCGTCGGGACCAGTTGATCAGGTAGCAGGAAGTTCGCGGGAACATCCAGGTAGGTGGGTAGTTCAACGGGAGTAATCTGGTCAAAAACGCTGAGGATAAACCAGTCGAGTGGACTCCGCTGTTTTGGTGGTGGGATGCGCTTAATTCCAAGTGTTGTAAGAATTGCGGTGAGGGTCTTGGTGTGTTCCCCCGCCGTGAAGGGAAGGCGCACGAAGTCTGCTTCCAGCGTCTTCTCTATGAGTGCGTACCCTTGCATCACCCGCAGGATGAGTGCGCCATCTTCGTCCCGCGACACACGGCTATGGAGAAAGATATGCACCAGTAAGGCTCCTCGTAGCCAGTTGGGGATGTGCGGTCGGCTTTCAAAGTAAGCTTCAAGTTTTTTCCATGGCGTCCGGTAGAGCGAGAGCGGGTAGCCGGAGTTGGCGCGCGCTTCGATGATCTCGGCTGACAATTCTGTGTCAGTGGCTTGGGCGATGTGGCTCCAATAGGCTTCGCCACTGTCGGAACGCAGCCTGGCCATTTCCCGCAGGACGTGAATTCCAAGACCGGCAAGTGCCGCGAGGCTCGGAGCCTCCAAGAAAGCGTCATCTCCGTCGTTCACGCGCCCCAACGAGTTGTCTAAGAAGTTCGCCTTGCGAATCAGATAGGGCAGGATGTCACCAACTCCCACAGGTGCCGACCCCAGGAGGCGCGGGATCGTCCAGCCCGATCCGAAGCTGCGGAAGACATCCACCATCTTGGCTGGATCGTCCCCCTCGTTGAATTGGAGACTGCCCATGAACGGGTTCTGCCGCGTCGGATTTTTTGAGGTTGTGACCGGCAACATGAGGTCGTTGCCGTCTGCCTGTGCTTGGCGATCTGCGTTGGCGAAGCTGGAGACTTCGACCCACGTGAGCGGTGTCGTCTCTGCGGTGAGTCGTTCCTGACTTCCAGGTTGAAGAGCGTCGAGAAGAGCGAGACGACTACGTACAAAGGCGCCGGCTGCACAGGAAGCGACAATGGTCTCAGTGGTGATGGCTGCCAGTTCCGGCGCACCTTCGATGTAGGTCTGATACGCGAGGTACTCGTAGATCAGGATGTCGGTTGTTACTGCCTGCGGAAAATGCCTATGGATGAGAGTGGTGAGCGACTCCGGCGCAGTAACAACAGCTTGCCAGCGAGCAGATGCTGTTTCCCAAGTTTCATCAGGCAGGATGCCGCACTCCACCAGAGCATAGATCTGGCGCAGCTGATCGGCCTGGATGTCATCGAGCTTGGGGGCTCCAGGGATCTGGGACGCGAGAGCCGCGTATGCTTGGAGCGTGCGTTCGGCTGAAGACCGGGTCAGACGAGGCAGAATGACGAGGAGGCAATTGACGAGAGGTGCCTTATCCATTGTGGAAATACCGGACTTGTAATAGCCGGTTTGGGCTTGTTACAGGGTTGATTGATGGTGGCAGGGCCAGATTTGCGCCATGGCGCGCCATAGGTGCGCTATAGATGCGCCATAGGTGCATTTCGAGCATTTTGAGGTTATATTGTTCTGGTATATAACCGTTTATGACCTCAGGTTCTGTTGGTTTGCGCCATAAGCGCCATACTTCCCTACTCCTCCACACATGGAAAAATTCTGGGGACAAGACTTCAGAAACCAGGTGAGTGCTGATTTCTTCTTGGCCGCCGCAAGGGTTAACCATAGCGCCTATGGCGCACATGAGCGGGCTTTTGATATGCCAGATGTAGTTTGTATGGGAGTTGGGAATTAGACACACCGGCGTCGGGCGGGTAACCACCCATGGCGCACCAATGCTGCACAATGTGTCTGAGCCACACCGAGCCGTGACAACCAGCGGGCGCCCCGGTTCGTGGCCCTGTTGTGCAGTTACAGTGTACATGAGGGTGGCGCCCGGGCAGTCGATGGCCGCAAGGCAACCGATCACCACAGCCACCACCCAAGTCGCGAGGAGCTTGAATTCATCACGCAAAACAGTATAAAACATATGCCCCCAGTAGCATGGAGGTTGGCGCCAGCGTGCCGCAAAACATGCTGACGTGGAATCCTCCGGCGGACCGCCCGCCGGAGGATTTTCATTTTATCAAGTAGCTCAGAGATCCGTGTGCTGTTATGCCAACCGAGTTTGGTATTGCTGCCCTAGCAATGGTTTACGTTGATTGGCTTTCGGCCTTGAGGGCTTGACTAAAATTCCGAACCTCATGACCAGCTATGGCCTTTAATCAGTCGATTGAGCGGTTGCAGTTGGCTCAGGAACTTCGATTTGTGAGTTCTGATGGGCTGGCCAGTTGGTTAGGTATTAAATCTGGGATCCTCGACCACTGGCTTAAATCTGGAACTGTCCCTGTTAAGTTGCCGCTGGGGCCCGCCGACGGCAGATCGTTGGAACCAGCCTCATTGGCTTCTTGCTGTCGCGCTCTACAGGTCCCCATCATCTGGGTTGAGCATGGTGCCGATCCACCCAGTTGGTTGGTGAACGAGCTCGTCTTGCGAGCCCGTTGGTCTGACCTGGCACAAGTTCTCAAGCTTGGTCACCTCATGGAACCAGACGCCACCCGGTCAACTTTTGAGTATAATGCAGAATGCCTCATCTCTGGCGCGTGGCGCGATCTCTGGCGTGCTCGACTCTATTCTTATTTATTGCGTGGGGCGCCAGCCCTGATTTGGCCACGACACCTCCACGTCCCACGCTGGAAATTCTTCAAAGCCCCATTTGAATCTTGTCTGGATCGCCTGTCTGTTGCTGAAGTCGTTGGGATAGCTCGGCAACTGAACAGCTGGCCAGAGCCCTCCTCGAATTTCGAATTTTCAACTTGGCCGAATTTCGAGTCCATCCTCAAGGGCGCCCACTCACGTCGCAAATCTATTGCGGTTCTCGCTGCCGTTGATTATGAACGTGATGCATCCGATGACCAATTATTGTGGGATGAAATAACAAAAGAAATAAAATCTGCGGTCTTCACTTTTGTGCACGCTGGTCGCAACCGAGCCAAGAAAGCCAAAGAACAAGGGGCAGTTGCAAGAATTATAGAGACGCCGTTTGATGGTGAACCGCTGCTTGTTGGGAAGGCCATTCAACCAGTGCTAGGCAATATTCTGCGACTTGCTATGGAGGCAGGATTACTTGGCGGTCAGATCACCGGGATTCGTAGCGCTGTCGAGATGGCCAGCCTTTTAGAGTTTGCAGGGCGTGATTTTTCATCTTCTGAGTTGGCTTATTCAGTTTGGCGACGAACTGGAGTTATCACAGACGCAAATACCACGACATCTTGTGATGTTGATTTATGCCAGACAGCCTCTCGTGAAACTATTCGTCTTAATCTTCATAAGATTGCCGACGAAGGTGATGCATGGCTGAGGCAATCAGGCCGTCATTGGGTTTCAAGCGATGTCAAATGCCAGGGTGAAAATGAAGATAACGATATTGGCTATCCTCCCATTCCCTGAACGAATCGAGGTTGTCCGGTTACGTGATCCACTCCGCTTAGTTGCCATCGGAGACGGCTGGCGACGAGATGGAAGGATAGCGCGTGGCCTCAAACTGGGTGATCACGCTGTTTTCTGGTCGAAAGTAGTTATCTGATGAAACTGACGTGAAATATAGCCATTAATTCGGCGATAAGAAGAAGAGCACTAGTAAATCCTAGTTGTTGCGCCACCGCCTCGCCCAGGCGGCTTATCGGTCCCATCCGATGGCCGCCGTCCCACGGCGCAGCCATCGGGTGACGACCTCAAGAAGGAGCATCATCTCATGAACCTCGACCACATCGAACATC
>JAYVTR010000436.1:0-3581 GCA_043788625.1 Planctomycetota bacterium | reverse complement strand
GCTCGAAGCTCGAAGCTCGAAGCTCGAAGCTCGAAGCTCGAAGCTCGAAGCTCGAAGCTCGAAGCTCGAAGCTCGAAGCTCGAAGCTCACAAGGGCCCCCTCTCCTTACCGCACAATCAAACTGATCCCCGCGATCACCGTCAGCGTCAACACCACCACCTCGAAGGCGCGTTGCGGCAAGCGCTCGTAGAGCCGTTTACCGATCAGAGCCCCAAGCAAAATTCCGGGCAATAAGCACAGATCGATCTGTAGCGATCGCGCCGTGATCATGCCGCGCCAGACATAGATCGGCAGCTTGAGCAGATTGACCAAGAAGAAGAACCACGCGCCAGTACCCATGAACTGATCCTTGGGCAGATCCATCGACAGCAGGTACAAGTTCATCACCGGCCCGGCGGCATTCGCGACCGTTGTAGCAAAACCAGTGAGCATGCCAAAAATCAGCGCTTTGCGCCACCCATGCCGGGCTCCGACCAGCTTGGCGTCAGGGACTTTTTTGCGCAGCAGATGCGCACCCACCATGGCCAGCACGATGATGCCCACCAGCGCCCGCAACCAGCTGTCCGAGACTGCCTGCAAGGCCGTCAAAACGCCGGTGCCCAGCGCGATGCCGAGTGCGACCCAGGGGAACAGTTGGAAGAGATCCCACGCCCGCGCATGCCGGCGAAAGAAGAACACCCCGAACAGATCCGCCGCGCACAATAACGGCAGCAAGGTGCCCGGCGCCGATAGTGGTGACTTCACCACATAAAACATCATCGGTACGACCATGATGCCAAGACCAGGGACACCGGTCTTGGCCATGCCCACGAGGATGGCGCACAAGCCACCCAGCAGCCATTGCAGCGAGGTGAGGTCGGACATTGAGCGCCTTACAGCGCTGGTTCTTTACCCGTGAGCATGCGGAAGGCTTCGACGTATTTGCTGAGCGTCCGCGTCACCACCTCATCGGGCAGGGTGATGCCGGGGCCATTTTTGTCGAAATGCACGCTCTCCAGGTAATCGCGGACGAACTGCTTGTCGAAGCTGTTCTGTGGCCGCCCTGGCAGCCAACTGGCAGCTGGCCAAAAACGGCTCGAATCGGGAGTCAGCGCTTCGTCGGCTAACACCACGGCGCCACTGGCCTCATCCAAGCCGAATTCGAATTTGGTATCGGCGATGATGATGCCGCGGCCGGCGGCATAGTCGCGCGCAGCCGTGTACAGCTGGATAGCCTTGTTCCTGATCTGATCGGCGTATTCACGACCAAGCAGCTTTACCGCTTCGTCGGGATGAATATTTTCGTCGTGAGTGCCCAATGCGGCTTTGGTCGATGGCGTGTACAAGGGATCGGGCAGACGACTGCTCTCAAGCAGGCCGGCGGGCAGAGGGATGTTGCAGACCGTACCTTTGGCCTGGTATTCCTTGAGCCCCGAGCCCGACAGGTAACCGCGGACAATAGCCTCGACTTGAAAAATCTTGAGGCGTTTCACCAGCATGCAGCGGCCTTCGAGCTGGTCGCGGTAGCGCTGCACCACCTGCGGCATGTGCTCGATGTCAGCGGTGGCGAGGTGATTCGGCCCGTGACTCTTGAGCTGCTCAAACCAGAACAGGCTGAGCTGGGTGAGGATCTTGCCTTTCCCGGGAATGCCGTTGGCCATGACCACATCGAAAGCACTGAGACGGTCAGTGGCGACGAACAGCAAGTGCTGCGCGTCGACCTCATACACGTCACGGACCTTGCCGCGGGCCAGCAGTTTGAGGTCGGGCAGATGGCTATGGACCAGAGCGTGCATGAGCGGCTTTCACCTAATGAGCAGATTATTTGCCGAGTTTTTCGCGCAAAGAGCGATCGAATTGCGCCTGCTGATAGCGCGTCAAGGCGTCTCGGTACATGGCCGCGGCATCGGCGGCTGAACCTGGTGGCATCGGGTCTTGCGTGACCTTGACCACTTGCATCAGACGCACGCGTGGGGTTACCGCCGCCTTATCGCCATTGGCCGGAGCGCCTTCAACGAGAGCCACTGGGCGGTTGGGCATGGCCAGGCTCGCGGCGACGCGGGCTTCGCCGACTGAACCGCCCGGCTCGGTTGCCGGCGCATGCAGCTCGGTCAATGGCCGCAACGGCTGCTCAGCGACTTTCGCTACCCACACCGCATTGGCCGACTCAGCCATCACCTTCGCCAAGCCACCGGGGCCGGCGGCCTCGGCAGCCGCGCGCAGCTTTTCAGCTTCGCTCAACAACGCCTGATATGCACGATTGCCGGCTACCAGCGACTGCACTTCCGGGCGCACCTCATCGAGGCTGCGGAAACCAGCCGGGGTGCGCTGGGTCACGCGCAGTACGAACCACGTCTGTCCTTTGGTTTCGGCAGCACCGGGCACCGCCGCTGATTGCAGGGGATTGGTGATGAAACCAATGTCCTTGCTGAACAAGCCAGCAGGGTCCTTGATGACGCCCAAAGCCCCAAGGTCGACTTGACCATCGCTGGGTTCATTGATCACCAGGCCTTCAGTCACCAACAGGCCAGCGGCGGTGGCGGCCGCGGCAAAAGCCGCACCATCGGCCTGCTCAAGGGTCTTGTCGTCAACGATGCCGTTGAAGGTCTGGATCAGCGTCTGCGCCGCCTGCTCGGCAGCGGTATGCGCCAAGGTAGCCTTGATCGCCGGCGTCACTTCGGCGAGGGTCTGATATTCAGGGCCCGCTGGCGGCACCACTTTCACATCAGCTTTCGGATCAGCTTGCGGATCAGCTTGTGGAGCCACAGGAGCCACAGCCGGCGCCTTGCGGTAGATTTCCTTGTGCTGTTCGTAATAGCTGGCGATCTCAGCGTCGCCGATGACCTGCTTGGCGGTGAGTGCCGCTAAATCGGCAGCGGCGACTGTCGCCGTGACTTGTGCGTGACGGATGAAGCGCGTGCTGCGCAAGCGGTCATAGGTACTCTGCACTTCGGCGTCGTCACCTTTGACTTCGGTCAGCAGATGCTTGGCGTCGAGTTCTACTTCGGCAACCGTCAGATGCGTGGCGCGCAGGCTGTCGATGATCGTACTCACCGTCGTCGACACCGCCGGAGCGCCAACATTGCGCGCAAACAACGCTTCGATTCCGGTGCGTTCGGCGAGCACACGACGCAATTCAAGGCGCGATACTTCGTCCTTGGCGCCCTTGTGCTCTAAGAGCAGATCGCGGTAAGTGCGCTTGTTGCCGGCCTCGCCGGGAATGGTCTTGGCCAGGAAGTCTTCGGTGACGCGATCGAGATCAGCGCCCGCTGGCTGCAGCCCTTCGGCGGCGGCAACGCGTGCCATGCGGATGGCTCGGGCATAGGATTGATAATCGTTGAACGCGAAATGCTCGTTGCTGCTTGCCAACACCCGCTGCAAGCGCTCGGCTACTTCCTTGCGCACCAGGATGTCATTCTCGGCGACGTTATCGATGACCCGCTGCTGCTGTTGCAGGAAGGTCCACGATGAACCGACCCCGAAGATCACGCCGACCAGCAAGATCATCGCCCAGATGAAAATCTGCTGACCAAAGGTAATCGGTTTGACCACCGTCGGCGCCGCGTCACTCGGACTCGAGACGACTTCGGCGTTCTTGATCA
>JAYVTR010000435.1:0-4458 GCA_043788625.1 Planctomycetota bacterium | reverse complement strand
CGCGCTACGGCGCGGATACGCGCGCATGCGGCCTTGGTCTCAGTCAGTGAGATGCTTGGCGGCAGATTGATGTTGAGCCAAATAGAACCTTCATTGAGCTCGGGTAGGAACTCGGTGCCCAGCCAAGGCAGGGTCGCCAGGGTCAGGATGAGGGCGATCAGTGCGGCTGATAGCATGGCTTTGGGAAAGCGGAGTGCCCAGCCCAGGGCTGGGCGGTAGAGGGCCTTGGCGCCACGCACGAGCAGGTTGTCGCCTTCGGAAATCCGCCCGCGCAGACTCCACTGTGCGAGCAGCGGTACCAGAGTCAGCGAGAAGACGAGCGAGCCCAGGAGGGCCGAGATGATCGTGTACGCCATCGGTGCGAACATGCGCCCTTCATGGCGCTGCAACGCAAAGATCGGCACGTAGGCGGTGATGATGATGAGCATAGCGAACAATGTCGGCCGTCCGACCTGGATCGCGGCCTCCAGGATGGTCGCACGGCGCTCGCCAGAATCCCCAGGACGGCCGCGCCGGTGCTGCTCATCGGCCAGACGCCGGAAAATGTTTTCCATGACAATGACAGCACCGTCGACAATGATGCCGAAGTCCATGGCGCCAAGAGACAGCAAGTTGGCAGAAATGCCGCGCAGATGCAATCCGATGAAGGTAGCGAGCAGGGCGAGTGGGATGATCAGTGCCACGATCGCCGCCGCACGCAGATTTCCGAGAAAGAGCCACAGGACCGCGGCGACAAGCGCCGCACCAGTGAAGAGGTTCTCGAAGACTGTGCCCAGGGTGGTCTCAACCAGCACTTGGCGGTCGTAAAACGGCTTGATGGCCACACCCCCCGGCAGCACGGAACGGTTGAGGGTCGCGATACGGTCCTTGAGATCTGCGAGCACCGCCGAGGGGTTCTCACCTTTGCGCATCAGGACGACGCCGGTCACCGCCTCGTCGTCCTCATCCTGGCCGACCAAACCCTGTCGTGGCACAGCGCCAACGGCGACGGTAGCAATATCCTTGATGAGTAATGGCGTGCCCTTGCGCGCATCGACCACCACATCGCCGATCTCTGCCGCGCTGCGCAGCAGGCCGACGCCGCGCACCACGAACTGCTGCGCGCCCTGCTCGATGTAGCCACCCCCGGCGTTGGTACTACCGCGGTTCAGCGCGGTCATCACCTGCTGCAAAGATAGCCCGTAGGCGGCGAGCTTGCGCTGGTCGATATCGACCTCGTACTGTTTGATGAGGCCGCCAAGGCTGACCACATCGGCCACGCCCGGACTCTGCTTCAAGCGGCGGGCGACCGTCCAATCCTGCAGCGAGCGCGCCTCTGTCGCGTCAAGTCCGGGACCCGACAAGCGGTAGCGATAAATCTCGCCGATCGCAGTCGATAGCGGTGCCAGGCTGGGCTGCAGTCCCTGCGGTAGCCCGTTTATGCCTTGCAGGCGCTCGTTAACCTGCTGGCGAGCGAAGTAATCGTCGATCTTGTCGTCGAAGGTTACCACCACATAGGACAACCCGAACTGAGTGTGCGAGAAAATGCGCACAGCGTGCGGGAGGCCGCTGAGAGCGATCTCGACCGGAGTCGTCACCTGCTTCTCGACCTCGGTGGCGGCATGCCCCGGGTAGAGCGTGATCACCGTCGCCTGGATGTCTCCGACATCGGGAAACGCCTCGATGGGCACGCTGCGGAACGCGGCAAAGCCGGTAGCGATGAACAGCGCGGTTATCATCAGGAGAAACAGCGGCTGGTGCAGGGCGAAGGCGACGAGACGCTTAAGCATGATCTTTCCGAGGCTGGCGACGTGGTGATGGGCGATTACGCTGGTCAGGGTGAGGCTGGGCTGCGTCCGGATGCAAACTCTAGCTGTGCCGCCGCCAGACGCACATTGGCAAGCGCTTGGTTGGCCGCGACGCGGATTTGGTTGCTGGTGCGCTGGGCCTCGGTGACTTCGAGCAGGCTGGTTGCGCCGGCCTGATAGGCAGTGGTAGCGATCGCAAGCGCGCGCTTTGCCTTGTCTAGGGTGTCCTGGTTGTAGAGGGCGAGCAGCGCACGGCTGGACGCATAGCCCTGCAGTGCCTTCGCGATGTCGGCCGCAGCTTGGCGGCGCGCTTGCGCGTATTGGATCTCAGCCTGACGCTGCTGCGCGGCGGCCTGCCGAACATCGGCTGCGTGGTTGCTCCACGCTGGGAGCGGTACGGTGGCCGTAAAGCCAAAGGTGTTGTCGGGACCGTTGCGCTGGTACTCTATGCCGAACGTCGGATCCACGCTCCGCTGCGCCTCGGCCAATGCCTCGGCGGCGCGCGCCGCCTCGGCGGCGTGGTGCGCTGCCGCCACGTCGCTGCGCGCATCAGCCAGGGCGGCGGCATCGCCGGCCGGGAGCTCCAGAAACGGCGTGGCGAGGTCGCCGTCGACCGCGAAGTCTGCCGGCGCGGGCAGGCCGAGTAGCGCAGCAATATCCTGCAACGCCAGGTCCCTTCCCAGGCGCGCGGTCTCCTGATCCTGGAGGTACTGCACGCGATTGACCTGGACGCTGAGCAGCTCTGCGGCGGAGCGGTTGCCGCCATCGACCTGGCGGGCCACGATCTTCTCTGTGGTCGCGCCGAGCGCCACATTCTCCTCGGCGACCACGAGGTTGTCCCGCGCAATGAGTGCAGCGGTGAAGGCCTGAGCGAGAGCGAAGCGCGCTTGGCGAACCGCCTCACGCTCGGCGTCCTCGGCGCCGAGCCGCTGCTGGAATGCCCCTTGAACGCGCAGCATGCGCTTGTTGCCGCGCTCAAACTGCTGCTCGATATGGACAGTGTAGAAGCGGTTTGCGACCTTTTCAGAATTGGACCCCCAATGGGCACCCGGTGCACTGAAATCAAATTGCTCGGCCGCAAGGTTCAAGGTGGGATTGGGTCGGTAGCCGGCGAGCTCTTCGCCGGCCCGGGCCGCGTCGATGGCGGCGCGACTGGTGCTGATGGCGGCGTGGTGCTCGAGGAGCAGCCGCTCGGCGGCCGGGAGCGTCAATCGGGTGGGCAGGACCGTCGTCATGGAGACGTCCTGAAATCCGCTTTCCGCTGGAGTGGCGACATCCTGACCCCACGCAGTGGGGTTGAGAGCGGCAATCGAAACGGCTACAAAGAGGAGTCGGCGCATCGGGATCCTAAACCGGGGTGGGCGCAAGCAGGACACCACGCGGCCGCCACAGCGGCTGCGGCATGGCGTGGAAGGACCGCTCGAAGAGGTCGGAAAGCGGGCGGTGTCGCCGGGTCACTGTTCAGAGAGAAACAGGGCACCCTCGGCGACCACTCGATCGGTTGCGGCCAAACCGGAGACGATCTGCACGGCGCCATTCTGGTGCAGTCCGGTAGCCACCTCACGGGAGACGAAGGTGCGATCGGATGTGGCCACCCAGACCACCTGACGGTTACCATTACGAATTATGGCATGGTCGCCGACCGCGGGTGAGCGGCTGATGGGAGTGGTCGTGATGGTGAAGCTTGCAAACATATCTGACTTAAGAAGCCCCGAGGGACTTGCCAGGACACAGCGTACTGGCAGACGGTGGGTGGTCGGATCAACGGAAGGAGCGATGTAGTCGATGTGCGCGCTAAAGGTCTGGCTTGGCAGTGCCATCAGACGCACTTCCACTGCTTGGCCGAGAGCGACATGCACGACGTCGGATTCACAGACGTCCGCGAGCAGCCATAGCGACGAGAGGTCGGTGATGGTGAATAGAGGGTCGGCGGCATCATTGCGCACGAATTGCCCCGGACCAACCTTACGCGTGGTGACGGTTCCGGCTAGCGGTGCAACGATACGGATGACACGATCTAGCTGGCGGTCGCGCTCGATGCGTGCGACATCGGCCTCATCCTTCCCGAAAAGCTGCAGCTTCGCGCGCGCCGCCGCGAGAGCGGCCTGGGCGGCAGCCAGGTCGCTCTCCGCTCCATGGGTATCGGCCTGGGCCTGCTCCCAGTCCTTGAGCGCCACGGCTTGCTGCTCATAGAGCTTCTGCTGGCGCTCCTGGGAGCGGCGCGCGTGCTCCAGCGCGGTGGTCGTCTTGCTCACTGCGGGCACGGCGGCCCACAGATCGGCTTCGGCCTGGGCCAGGTCGGGGCAGTCGAGTTCGACGAGTGGCGCGCCCTTTATTACCGTGTCGCCGGCCTTCGCGAGCAGGCGCAATACGTGGCCCGACCATGGGGCGAATATAGGAGTCGTGAGATCATCGTTGAAGGCGATGCGCCCGGTCGCACTCGTCTCGGCGTGGAACTCGTGGTCCTGAACCGCGGCGACCCGGATGTTATGGACCTGCGCCTCATCTAGTGTCACCGTGCGGGGTGCCTCTTCCGCGGCCCAGGCTCCCAGGTTGGCAGCTGCCACGATGGTCAGGGACCCTAGGATAGTTCCCATGTGGTTGATGACGCTGTGGTTGGTCATGAATTTCTCGCAATCGGAATAGCAGCATGTATTTCTGCAGTCTTACC
>JAYVTR010000434.1:0-5968 GCA_043788625.1 Planctomycetota bacterium | reverse complement strand
CGGCCTTGGCGGGGACGGACTTGGGGAAGGACTTCGACGGAGTACGCGGCGGCATAGCGCAGCATTCGATCTTCACGGGGCGGAAGTCCATCGACGAGACGTTTGCACGCATTTACGCCCTAAGGGTAACCCGGTTAGCCAAGACCTTGTCTTGACCATGCCCGGGCGCGGCGTTCACTACGGCACGAGCTTAGGAGCGTGCACGGTGAACAAGGACGTCCCAGGGTTGATCGTGCGACTAGCCACGGTCGAGGATGCGACGGTCTTGAATGAGATGATTGCGGCATTCGCGGCCTATGAACGCCTGCCCAACCATTCGACGGCTGAATCGTTGCATAACGAGCTATCGCGCCCGGACCGTGTCATCGAAGCCTTGATGGCCTTTCTGGATGGAAAACCGGTCGGTTTCGCAGTTTTTTTTCCAACTTATTCGACCTTCGTCGCCAAGCGCGGCATCTATCTCGAAGACGTTTACGTCAAAGAGGAGTACCGTAATCGCGGGGTCGCCACCGGCTTGCTCAAGACTTTGGCCAAGATCGCCGTTGAGCGCGATTATGGGCGTGTTGAGTTCACCGTCCTGCTGTGGAATACGGTTGCGATCGAGTTCTTCGAGACGCTGGGAGCGACACCGACCAGTGCCTGGACGACCTACCGACTAACCGGTGAGTGGTTGCAGCGCTTGGCGATCTAACGCGACCGTTGCTACGCCCATGTCCCTCCCTCGGCCGGCTCTGCCACCCGACATTCTGGCGCGCGACGCGCTGATCCGCAATGAAGTCAAAGTCAGCAAAGAGCTCACCAGCCAGCACCGGGCGGTGATTTTCACGGTGCAAAAACGTTATGTCGAGGTCACCGACCTCGCCAATTATGTCCGCGCCATCTGTCCACGTTATGAGTTGGAATTTGTTCACCGCTGGTGCGCGCAAGGCCACTGCACCGTCGACGGCGTGGTTGCGCGTGGCGATCAAGCGCTGGTCACTGGCCAAAAAGTCGTGCTGTTGGTTCCGCTGCCGCCGCCGGACCCGACTTATATCATCCCGCCATTAAATTTCGTGTGGTGTGATGAACATCTGGCGATCGTCAACAAGCCGCCGGGGCATCTCGCCCACCAGGCGGGCGCGATCATGACCGGCACCCTGTTGAATCAGTTGCAGGACTGGGCCCTGGCTCATGGCCGTGACCCGCGAGAGGTGCGCCTGGTCAACCGCATCGATCGTGACACCAGCGGCATCGTCCTGGTTTCGTGGCGTTTGGAGGCCCATATCGTGCTCTCCAAAACTTTGGAAAGCCGTGCTTTGCATAAGGAATACTGGGCCTTGTGCGCGGGCTGCCCCGAGCCGCTCACCGGCGACTGGCGCGAACCCATCGGCCCCGGTGATCCGCGTTCGATCGCTCATGTGGTGCGTGCCGACGGCAAAGCCAGCCATACCGAATACCACGTGCTCGATAGCGTCAGCGGCCCCGCCGGGCGTTTCAGCCTGCTGCGGCTGGTGCTGCATACCGGTCGCCAGCATCAGATCCGCATCCATGCCAGCCATCACGGTTGCCCGCTGATTGGCGATTGGGTTTACGGCTCGCCGTGCAGAGAAGTCTCCGGTCAGGCCCTGCACGCTTCGGCTTTAGCCGGTGCCCATCCCGTCACCGGTGCGGCCATGCAGTGGCAGGCGCCTTTGCCGGCGGAGTTCGCCTCGTTATGGCAACATTTAAAAGCCGGTGGCGCACCGACTCCCTGTGCATTGAATCCGGTCCAGGCCGGCAAGCTCGGTCTCACTCCCACCGCATCGTAAGAGCTCCCTATGTCGGCCATCCACGCCCTCGCTTCAGCTACGGCAAATCCCCTCATCATCATCAGTCGTCTCGTACTGGGGCTGTTTTTCATCTGGCTCGGCTTGACCAAGGTGATTCCTGGCTGGAATGTCTACGAAAACGATAGTCTGGCGCTGATCAAGATGTTCGCCGAGGGTAAGATCGATGCCCAGGTGGGAATGTATATACTTGGGGGCCTGCAGATCATCACTGGCTTGGCGTTGTGCATCATCCCCGCCCTTGAGCTATCATTCGTTCTGTTGTGGTTGCTCCTGGTGCTGTTTGTGGGGCTGATAGTTCTCCATCATGAAGTCTTGATCGGTAGTGACTGGGTGCCGACTGCTTTAGCACAGATTGTCCTGCGCAATGGTCTTCTCGTGCTGGCGGCCTTGGCGATTGCCGCCCACACCATCAAGGTCAGCCAGCCCAAGGCCAAAGCCGCGAAGAAATAGCTCGCTGGTTCCGTTTACCGACCACTGTCTATAAGACCCCTCCTGATGCGATTTCTGGCTCTCATCTGTCTATCGTGCGTGATCTCAGCTGCCGAATTGGCAGATCTGACTATACGCTACGTGAACAATGAAGTCGTCACCATGGGCGACGTCCAGTTGCGCAACCAGATGCGTCGCAGCGAGGCTGAACGCAAAGGTCTGGTGTTGCCACGCACCAAGGACGAATGGATCGCCTTCAGCAAGCGTTCGCTCGAGGATGTGACTGACGACATGCTCCTGGAACAAAAAGCCAAGAGCATGGGCATTCAGGCCAATCATCAGGAAATCGTCCTGGAAGTGCTACAGAATGCTAAACGTTCGGGGCAAGGTTTGTCGTTGCGCGATCAGGCCGAGCAGCGTCGGCACTTAGAGCGGCAACGTACGATTGAACGTATTACCGGCTGGTACGAATCGATGTCGCCACAAGCGCGGCCCGTGGATCTGTTGGCGATCTATCAGACCAATTCCAGCAGCTTCAACCGCCCGGCGCAAGCCCATCTGCTGCAGATCATCATGCGCCCCGCCGCCACCGAAGAGCGCGATCAGTTGCGTCTGGCCAAGGCGGCCTTGCTGCGCAAGGCACAAGAAGCCACTGATCCAGCCATCAAAGCGGTCGTCGATATGCGCCTAGCGGCTTTTTTAAACGGTGATTCCGCCGGTCAGGCGATTGAGCTCAATGGTTTGGTACACGATCTGGCCGCGCTTACCCCGGCGGCCGTGGTGGCGCCGGCTTCGACCAATCCACTTGCCGATCGCGCTCTGCTGGCCGAGGCGGCGGCTCTCGCCACGCGTGATGCGACTCTGCTTGATGATGATCAAGTCCGCGCCCGGCTGGCCGCTACCCGGTTGAGTTTAATGGGCCTGCGCGGCGAAGGACAGATGAAGAGTTTCCGTGATATCGCTAAGAATCTGAGCCAGGGCGCCGCCGCCGGACGTGGTGGAGACATCGGCTGGGTCGATCCCGGTCTGTTCACGCCCGAATTCGACACCGTCGCCTTCGCTTTGGAGCCCGGTCAGATTTCATCTCCATTCACCGTCGGTTCGACCTGGTGCTTGGTGCTGTGCGCTGAACGTAAGGTCGCCCAAGTGCGAACTTTTGATGAGGTGAGCGGCGAGATCGAGCGCACTCAGCGCTGGCAGCGTCGGCTGCAGGCGCGGACCCAGGCGGTGGCGATATTGCGCACCCAGGCCTCGGTGCGCGACGTCAATGGTCTCGACCAGTTGGGCGAGCCGTAAGGTTTGATGATGTGCGCCGTCAGCGCTCAACATGTCGACCATCACTCTTCCGCTGCGGTGGCTTCGGGTGACTGAAGCCGGTTCATCACCGACGGCAGTGTCCGCGGCTACGGCTCCTGCCGTTGACGAGGTTACTGCTCTATTATTGCGTGAAGAGCAGGCTTTGCGGCGCACTATCGCTCGCTATGTGCACCATGCGACGACGGTTGATGACCTGTTTCAGGAAATCAGCCTCAAAGTCATGCGTCGCATCGACAGCGTACGCGATCAGCAGGCGATCCGCGGATGGTTGTTTCAACTGGCGCGCAATGCCTGTCTCGACTGGTTGCGGGCCCAAGAACGCCGCCCGTCCACTCCCAGCGAACACCTGGCGCAGGTGTCTGCCGGTGGCGATCTCGGGCGTAATCCGGCGGAATGCTTCATGGCCAACGAACGCATCGCAGCGGTGCAGCGGGCGATGGCCGAATTGCCAGAAAGTCAGCGCGAAGTCTTGCGTTTGCGCGTTGATGACGGCCTTGATCACGAGGCTATCGCAGCCCGTCTGGGCATCAGCCGCCAGGCCGTCGAGGTGCGTTTATGTCGTGGCCGAGCGCGCTTGAAGGAACAGCTCGAAGATATCATCCAGGGTGATTTATGAGTCAGCCCTGTCTGAGCTGTGATGAAGTGGAAGTTTTGTTGCCCTTGGTTGCCGATGGCACCCTAGACGACGTGGGCGATCCGGCCTTGTTCATGCATCTGGCCGATTGTGACCGCTGCCAGCACAGCCTGGTCACCCATGATCTGATTGCCCTCAGTCTGACCCAGGCTGCGCGAGTTGCGCCGCTGCGCGTGCGCCGTCCGCGGTGGCAGTACACGGCCTCGATGGCGGCCGCCGCTTCATTGGTGGTTGGGGCAGGCTGGTTGATATTGACGCCGCACGAGCAAGTGGCGGCCCCAGCACCGCCAGTGGCGCGGACGACCCCGTTGCCAGCGCCGCTGGCAATGTCGTCATCTGTGCCATCTGCGCCGTCTATGCATAGCCAGGCCAAGCCTGCCACGCGTCAGATGCCGGTAGATATCGAGGTTGAAGTGGTGGCCTTGCCCGGCTCGACCACCGCCCATCCGCATTATCTGGTGCGCCGCGGTGAGCAGGTGTTGGTGGTAACCCCGCAGGCGGCCCAGGCCGAGGCCCCCAGCGACGCTCGTCCGGCTTCTTATTCGCCCAACCGTTATTAAGCAGAAATTAAGCAAACGGCGGCATTGGTTGTGTTTGTGCGAGGGGATTGACACTTCCACGCCTTTACCGGGTACATCTGATCGGCGCGCTCGTTTTGCGTGCTGCATCCGGGTACATGACTGCAACGCATGGCGTAGGATATAACATGGGATTTCTCGGATTCGGTCGACCAAAATGGAAGCATCGCGACCCGGAGGTGCGCCTCACCGCCCTCGGCAATTTAGCGGATGACAGTCAAAGTACTTTTGCGGAAATAGTCCGCACAGATGCCGATCCGCGGGTGCGCGCCGCCGCTGCCCAGCGCATCAATGATATTCCGCGGTTGGTCGAGTTGCAGAAGCTTGCCGATCCCGCCGTTAAACGCATCGCAACCGAACGCTTATCTGGTGTCGCCGATCAGTGGCTGCGCGCCAAGCCATTGGCTGATTGCCGACCCTTCCTCGACCATGTGACCGATCAAAAAACCTTGGCTGAATTGAGCGTGCAGGCGGCTGACGCCGGTGTGCGCGCGGCTGCCTTTGCAAAATTCATCGCTCAGCCGGATCTCAGCCCGGCACTGTTGGCGCTGGTAGCAATTCAAGATGCGAACGGTGAATTGGCACAGCAGGCGGTGTCGCGTATCGATAAGCGTTCACTGCTGAAGGACATTGCCCGCAAGGCGAAAGTCCCGGCCATCCGTAGCACCGCTACTGCCCGCGGCGAAGCGTTGGAGCGCGACGCTGACAAGCCATCGGCCGAGCAGCTGCGCCAAGCCCGTCGCAAGGCCCTGGCGCCCTTGATGGAGCAGGCCGTCAAGCTTGGCGTGTCGACTGATTGGGCACGTGCCACGGCGGCTTTCGCCGCCTTGCTGCCAAGCTGGATCGCCGCCCGTGACGCGCAGGCGCCGGATGACGAGACCACTGTGCTCGACGCGCGCTTCATGCGCATTCGCAATGATTTCCATGCCCGTCGCGATGCTCAGCAGGCGCGCCTGCTGGCGGTCACCGCTGCCCGCGAAACCTTCCTGGCCGAGCTGGCTGCGGCTGCTTCGGTCGAAGCCGCGGATGCCGGTAGCCAACGCCAGGAAGCGGTTGCCCGCTGGACGGCCCTCGGCGAATTGCCAGCCGAGACCATGGCGCCATTGCAGGCGCGCTGCGAGCGCGAACTGACGCGCGTCTACCCGGCGGCTGTCGTCCGGGCCCAGGGCTGGGGCGCGGAGCGCGAAGAATACGCGCCGCGT
>JAYVTR010000433.1:0-4184 GCA_043788625.1 Planctomycetota bacterium | reverse complement strand
GCGAAAAGACGAGGGTGACCTGGGTGGTGTTCTGGGCACCATCGGGGATGGTCAGCCTCAGCCGGGGATTATCGGCCGGCAGGACGATGGTATACCTGGACGGGGTCTTCCTGTCGTCGGGGATCTTCTGAGTCGCTGCCGTGCTGCTGATGGTGAAACGATCGGTGACATCGAGGAAGCCTCCCAATACGCTGGGGATCTCGATCTTGACCTTGTCCTTGTCGACACCCGGGTTGTTATCGAAATACCGCAGGTCCAGATTATCGAAGTGCAGGGATCCGTCAGCATTGAGCGCCAGCGGCAGCAGCGGTTCGGGACTGACCGAACGCAGCACCGGCGGCTCGTCGGCACCTTCATAATAACCACCGAAGGCAAAAGAACGGCGGAGGTCTCCGGCCTTCGGGAATACCACGACGGCGGTGGCGACGATGATGGTCGTGGCTTCACGGTCATTGACCTGCAACCCGAGAACCTGGGCGATGATGGGATCGACGCCAGCCGCGCTGTAGGTCACCGACCCCATGAGGTCCTCGCCATTGAGCCTCAGACTGGCCAGATACGGCTTGCCGGAATTGGGGGCGCCCACACCCGTCAGCTGCAGATCGGCGAGGATCAACTTACTGGTGTGGGCGGCATTCCAAGCGGGCTTCAGGGTCGCCTGGCAGTTGATGCCCTCGGCACTGACCATCAGCGGCAGGAGGATAGCAGGAGCTGCATTGCCCGCGAGATCGGTCGCCACCAGCTTGACCGTGACCGGCCCCGCTTGCGGCAGATCCGCTTCGGATAGCTGGACGCTGAAGTAACCGTTCTGCACCGAAGCCTTGCCTTCGGCATCGAGCTTGATGGAAACGTACGCGGCGTTGCCCGAACTGACCCAGACCTCCAGGTTTCCGATACCGCCTGCATCATCGCAGACACCGGCGATAGTCAGTGGTCGGGTCACCAGGGGTGGCGGAGAACCGGCCGCCGGCAGGGTCGGAATGCTCAGCGAAAAAGTCGGTGCCACTACATCAACCAGCAGATCAGCGAGGTGGATGCGCGTCACTGCACCATCGGCATCGGTGGCTTCGCCATCGATGGCATTGAGACCGCCAATCAATCCGCCGGTGAGATCTGCGCTCAGCGGCGCAGCGATGCGGAACTGCTCGGGCTCGTATACGAACGGCAATGTCAATTCCGACGGATCGTCTTCACTGCCCAAGGCGTGCGTGCGGCTGAATACCGCCAGATCGAGCGTCTGACGCAATTGCAGACGCGCCATGACCAGAGACCGGTCTGCAGCGCGCGGACCGGTGATCTGGAAACGGTCATGCCACGACTCGCTGCCGAGCACATACGGCGTCGGGTCGATGTTGTTATGGATCCAAAGCGGAAATTTGCTGTCGGCAGTGAGTTTGGCGATGGTCTTCAGAACCACCCCGGAGCGCGTCCCGCCCACCGTGGTGAAGATCACGTTGGTCTGGGAAAATATCGGAGCGACGTTGGTCGTCGGTAGATCCACCGAGCGGGTATTGCAATTGGCCACCGGCAGACCATTGCCTCCGGATTCCTGCGATCCCAGGTTCGGTATCGGAGCCCGGAGCGAAGCCGCAGGCAATCCGTCATCCCAGGGGTCGAAAGTGGCAATGGCGAGATGCTGCGGATTGGCAGCATTGGCCACACCGGGGATCGGCAACATGCCACCAGAACGGGTGGGGTGATAGAAATAAACCGGGGAAGAACCGGGTCGCGCATAAGGCAGGAGCGATCGTGGCAGCAAGCCGCGGACCGCGGTCGACTGCGCGTCTGTGAGCGTGGAGAGATCGCGACCTACCAGATTGGCGAGCCGCGATACAGCATCGCGATCGAGACGTGCCAGGATCCGTGTCGGCACGCTGGCCACCGGTTGAGCCTGGCCCGGTTGATTGAGCCAAAGGATATAGCCGGCCGCATCCAGGGGATGGTCGGTGATCGCGATCTGTGCGAGCCGATCGCCACCGGTCACCAGGACCCGGGGCAGGGTGCGGTTGGCAAGATTGGCGCTATAATTGTCCAAGGTCGAGACTTTGGTGGTCACGGCACTGCTTGTCCATGTCACCCCATCGACGGTGCGCCGGGCAATGAGCGTCAACTGCAGATCGCGTCCACGCGAGGCGAGAGGAACCAGGATCGTCACCGGCAATTCGTTGAGCGAGGCCGTGAACGGCACCACGCGGCTGGTCTCGCTCCCCTTCACCGGCAGCGCGCCGAGCTGCTCATCGAACAGCGATACCACCACGTCATCGCTGGCTCCGCCCTGGATCCACGACAGCACCAAGGAATCGGCGGTAGGAAGATTACTGATCGCCACCGGGGACGCGACCTCGACCTTCGCCGGACCCTGGAAGGCCACCGTGGCGACGGTTCCGCCGAGCGCCTCGAAGCCGCCCGATACGGCACGGAATACTGAGACGCCATAGCTACCGGATGTGGAATAAACATGCGTGACCTGGGCGGTGGCCGCCAAGTCGACGGCACTGTTGGCCACGTCATCCAAGGTCTGATTGGTCCGTCGATCGAAGACCCATTTGAGCGGCGTGCTGCCGCCGGCAAGAGCTCCGGGGACAAACAGCTGCTGAATTTCGTGAGGGCCCCCCTGGCTGCCACCGGCTCCCAAGCTGGCGGTGGGTACCGCCATGACCGATTCAGTGATGGTCCTCAGACTGGCATCCTGGGCATCGAGGCTCGATGGCAGGATCAGTATTTCACCGATGAGATCGATGGAACTGTTGGCATTACCGGTGGCCCATACGATGTCGCCATCGGCGCGCTCGCCGACCGCTGGAACCGAGGTTTCGATGTGACCAATACGGACGCGTTGCCCATCGATGAACAGGGTGGTCGTCGTCGGGGTCCGGGCGATGCGATAGTTGTGCACGCCGGTACTCAAGGCGACGCGCATACGCGCGCGCTGATTATTCGCCGCCGGGACGTAGACATCCATCGAGGCGGTGCCGCTGACCCCGACTGTGCACTGCAGACCGCACGTGGTACCCAGGCCGCCTCTCGTGGCCATTCCCGAATGGTAGGCGAGTGCATGGACCCCGTCATTTTGGCTATGGCTGCCGAAGTGGATGAGCGCCGTATTGGCATCGGCTTCAGTCAGCGGCTTGGCCGCCATGCCCATATAATTCCAATTCGCCAGCGCGCCTGGAGCAACCACCGTATATTCGGACGCTCCGCCAGCCAGTGCGGTGGCGATGCGGGTCCAGCGCTGTGGCGTTGGCGGACGTGGCACCTTGAGAGGTTCGGGGTGCGCAAAGGCGACCTGGCCAAAGGCCAGCGACGAGTTGGCCTGAAAGACTCCGGTCGTATACCACTCGATGAAGTTATCTTGGTCGAGGGTGAAACGGAGCTTGGTATTCCTGCCATCGGTGCTCGGGGTACAGACCAGATCGAACCGATGGATACGCGCATAGTCATTGCCGAGGCCGAAGGCCGGCAGGGTGACGCCCAGCGGAAGGCTCGGCGTCACCGGCCGGCTGGCATCCGTTGATTCCACGAACAGGCGCAGGTTGGCGTCACGGGTGAAGTCATGGCCCACTACGAATCCAGCCGCCCCGCTGCCCGTGCCATCGGCATTTTGGACCCGCAGGAGGGCGCCGGCAAAGTCGCGGCTGACAGTGACATATCCCGACCAGGCCCAGGAACCGCCCAGGTCGCTGCGCTGGTAATATTGCGGCTGCGGGGCGCTGTCGGCCTCGGTACCGGCTGCCCCCAGGGTCAAATTGGCCGGCGGCAACCAAAAATCAGGATTGGTCCAAGTAGGGAGCGTGGCTTGCCCGACATTATAGGTCCACGAGGTATTGCTCAGCGAATCGTTGGCAAAGGACAGATGCTGTAATTTACCAGCATATGCAGACTGGGGGAAATAGGCGATAGCGCTGCCGATGCCTTCCTCGCCGGTTGAAACAACGGGAATGACCGCCAGAGCCTGCGGCATGGCATCCTGTTCCGCAGACAAATTCACCTGGGTGATGGTGGTGAAGGAGCCGGTTCCTGGATCGAGACGCGAGGTGGGCACCCGCACGAGGTCGATTGGTGTAGACGGATCGGCATGACGTTGCGTATAGCGGACGATGCGCACTTGATCGATCCCGGCCGGTGCAGTCCAGGCCACGCTCGAGTTCAAGGCATCGGACGAGGTTTGACAACCGGCTTGATCG
>JAYVTR010000432.1:0-46188 GCA_043788625.1 Planctomycetota bacterium | reverse complement strand
AGATGATTTTCCAGGATCCGTACGGATCGCTGAATCCGCGCATGACGGTCGGCGAGATCCTCACCGAGCCGCTGGAAGTCCATGGCATCGCTCGTGGCGCGGCGGCGCGTGATCAAGCAGCACGCCTGCTCGAACGGGTAGGCCTGCTGACTTCGCACCTCGACCACTATCCCCATCAATTTTCCGGTGGTCAACGCCAGCGGGTGTGCATTGCCCGCGCCCTGACTCTGAGTCCGCGCTTGATCGTCTGTGATGAGCCGGTGAGCGCGCTTGATGTCTCGGTACAGGCGCAAGTATTGAATTTGCTGCAGGATCTGCAGCGCGAACAGGGCATGGCGTATCTTTTCATTTCCCACGATCTGGCAGTGGTATCGCACCTCTGCCAACGTGTGGCGGTGATGTACCTGGGGGAAATCGTCGAATTGGCACCGGTCGAGGTGCTCTATGAACGACCGCTGCATCCATACACCCAGGCGCTGCTGTCGGCGGTGCCCAATCCGCACCGTACCAGTCCTCGCATTGTGCTCGAAGGCGACCCACCAAGCCCCACCGAGCCCAGCTCGGCTGTGCGCTTCACCAGCCGTTTTCCGCGCTTTGCCGAGGCTTTCACCGGCGGCGAAATCCGTCTGCAGCAGGCCGGCCCAGGTCATTGGGTACGCTGTGCGCAGCTCGATGTCCTCCGCGAACGGGCGCAGGCGGTCGTGTAGCGTGTCGTTATTGATGAGCCAGTTATGCGGTGGTATTCATCCGTGGACGCGCTGGGCCGATGATTCTCAGGTGGATGCGCGTCCGCGCCTGGTTTTCGTCGGCGAGGCCCTCGACCACTGGTCGTCGGCCCTGGCAGCGAGTTTGCAGGCCGACGTGGCGTTGCGCACTGCCTTAAGCGAGGTCTTCGTCTGCTTGGCGGTGGATGCGGCGGCCGAGCCCGGAGTCGCGGCGCAGATGCAGCACGCCCTGCACCTCACCAGCGGCACCAGTGGCTGGCCATTACTGGCTCTGTGTACGCCGGCCAAAATGCCGTTTGGTGCCACCCCGTGGCGCCGCGCGCACGACCTTGCCCATCTCCTGTTGCAGGCCGCCGAAGCCTGGCATCAGCGGCCTGACGATTGTCTCGCCGATGCGCAGCGTATTGCCGCCGGCATGCAGGCACTGTGCGCGCCGCCGGCCCACACCGCTAAACCCCTGCGCGCAGCGCTGCTGCTGGAGGCCGCCGAGGCCACCGCCATGGACGCCGCGGATACCTTGGAAGGCGGTTTCGGCCCACCACCGCGCACCGCCGAGCCGGCTTTGTGGGGTTTCCTCATTGCCCGCGCTGGACGCAGCGAAGCGCCGTTATCGCTGACCAAGCAGATCGAACATTCTTTAGCGGCGGTCGCTGCCGGCGCCGCCCACGATCATCTGGCCGGGGGTTTTTTTCACGGTTGTGATGACACCGCCTGGCGCCAACCGCGCTGTGCCAAACGCCTCGTCGATCAGGCCCAGATTGCGCTGCTGCTGCTTGATGCTGCTGACACCTTGGCGCGGCCGCTGTGGCATGACCTGGCACTACGTACCTTGTCCTTCGCCGCGCATGCGTTGCGTCACGATGATGGGTCATTTGCTCACGGTCTGCACGCCGACAGCCCGACCGCGCCGGGACGTTGGGAAAACGGCGCTGTCTATCGCTGGAGCACGACGCAGGTGGCGGCAATCATCGGTGAGGATGGCGCCCAGCTGGTGGCGCAGCGCTTCGGCCTGCCGGCCGAGCCGGACGAGGTCGGCTATTTGTCGGTCGGAGCCGCGCTGTCCATGGCACAACAAGCACGTCTGCCGGCCCTCATCCAACGCTTGGCGGTGGCGCGCAGCGAACGGCCGCAACCACGCCGCGACGATTCTATTTACGCTGTTGAACAAGCACAGATGGCCTACGCCTTAGAACGCGGAGGATTGTGCGAACTGGCGGATGGCATGTTACCGCATCTCACTGGCGCTGATCCGTGGACGGGTCGCGCGCTGGCCGCGCGCTGGCGACGCACCGGCACGCCCGAGTCGCGTGCGCTGGCGATCGCTGAATACGAATGGATGGATGCGGTCGATCCCGCAGGTGGTTTGTCAGCGGCGGCGGTGCTCGGTCATCTGCGCCTCGATCTGGCAGCGCTGACCGGCGATGCCAGGTGGCGCGATCGCGCTTTGGCACAGGTCGATTATGCACGGGAACGGCTGCGCGCAGCGCCATTGGCGTGCGCGGGAATGCTCGGGGTATTGGAACGCTGCACAGCAGGATAAATGCGGATCGCCGCGCTCACAGAGATTCTACTGGTCGATGGTCGTGCTTACAGTCCCGCGCAATCACGGCACGTACCGCGCAAAGTCAGGTCGTGGCCACTGACCACGAACCCCGGCGGGGCAAGATGCTGGAGGTCGCCCGGACAGGCGTGGACTTCAAAAATCTTGGCGCACACCCGGCAGTGAAAATGATGATGGTGACCGTGGCTGGCCAGCTCATAGCGCACTGCTGCGCCTTGCACTTCGACGGCATGGATGGTGCTCGTGTCCTGCCCGTCGCGCAGGGCGCGATAGACGGTGGCGATGCCCAGGTGCGGCAGCTCACGTTGCGCTTCGAGCAGTATTTCCTGGGGCGTCAGCGGGCGCTCGGTGTGGGCGAGGACGCCTTCGATCACTTGCCGCTGACGAGTAGAGCGCGCATTCATAACCTGGCCCGGGCACGGGTAAGGAAAGGCAGCTCGGCCTCGATCAGGCCGAACTGATCACGCAGGGCGATGATCTCGGCTTGGCCGGCGAAGATATCCTGGGGACGATGCGCATCGCTCGACAGCACCACGCGTACGCCGGCCTTGGCGGCGACTTGCCAAAACGGTGGCCACGGATAACCGGGGCGTGGCCCATTTTCGCCAGGCACCCAGGGCTTCCTGATGCCATAGGAATTCAGCTCCAGCGGTACCCCCAGCGCCACTGACGCAGCGCAGATGTCCTCGGCGCACGCCTGGGTATCAGCGGTCCAGCGTGGGTTGCATACCCCGAACAGATCCGGGTGGGTCAGGAAGGAAAACAGCCCCGAGGCCATGGTCGCGATCGCCTGCTCCGCATAGGCCCGCAGACGCGCTGGCGTGGTCAGGTTGTCGAACGAGCCGACCCACTTCTTTCCATCGGGTGTGAAATGGCAGCCGGCGATGAGGTATTCGAAACCATAACGGCCGAGCAGTTCATCACGATAGAAATTGGCGAATTGCGGCGCCCAATCGCATTCCAGGCCCAACAGCATGTGCAGGCCGGGCACCCGGCAGCCACGCACCGCCGCAACGTAGTCGGGCAATTGCTCGAGGCGCATGCGGTGATCCTGCCACCGCCCATCCGGCAACGGCGTATGATCGGACATGCCGAGGATGCGCATGCCCCCGGCCGCCGCGACCTGGGCATAGGCTTCGACATCGCCGGCCGCATGCAGGCAGCGGTGAGTATGAGTATGTAGACAGCTCCAGGACATCAGCTTTTACCGTACGAAAAGGACTGACTGCGAGACGGGCGCATGCTGGTAAGTATGGGTAATGAGCAACGGCGTACCATGGTTACCGCGTCGCGCAAAACTTTACGATTCCACCATTGCCGAACGGATTTCAGCTTCACAGCACACTTGGCCATCGACCAAGACGCGGGCCGCACAGGCCGACACGCGCGGGCGCATGCGCAACACATCGACCTCGATGCGCAGCTGATCGCCCGGCCGCACCGGGCGGCGGAATTTGGCTTGCTCGATGCTCAAGAAATACGGCGTCTTGCCTTCATTGCCGGCCTGGCTCATGAGCATGATGGCGCCGACTTGGGCCATGGCTTCAAGCAGCAGCACGCCAGGCATCACCGGTTCACCAGGAAAATGACCCTGGAAGAAGGGTTCGTTCATGGTGCAGTTTTTCAAGCCGACGATGCGTTTGCCTTCGGTGTATTCGGTGATCCGGTCGACCAGCAAAAACGGATAGCGGTGCGGCAGCTTGGTCAGGATGGCCTTGATGTCGAAGATGACCTTCGGCCGTTCCGCAGCCTGGATGCGGCGATTGAGCTCTTGCACCAACAGCATGTTTTCGCGGTGGCCCGAGCGCACGGCGATGATGTGGGTGTTGAGGCGGCGTGCGACGTGAGCCAGGTCGCCGATCAGGTCGAGCACCTTGTGGCGGGCGGCCTCGTCTTTGAAACGAAGTTGGTTGTCGATCAGTCGGTCGCCGTCATAGACGCAGGTGTTCTGGTAGTTGGCACCCTTGCCAAGACCGAGGGCGCGCAGCATCTCGACCTCCTTGGCCATGCAGAAGGTCCGCGCTGGCGCGATCTGGCTGGTGAACGCGTCACCCGTCAGTTCGACCTCGACCACCTGAGCGCCGTTGAGTGCTCCGCCATGGTCATCCAGGGTGTAGGTGATCTTCAGGCCATTGGCGTAGGGCAGGGCGACGATCGAGCTTTTGCCATCGGTGATCGACACGGCTTCGCTCACGTCGAAGAAGTGCCGCGGTACGCCTTGGTCGGTGATGCCAGCGGTTCGCAAGCAGTCGACGAAGTCTTTAGCCGAGCCATCAAGCCCTGGCAGCTCAACGGCGTCGAGTTCGATGACCAGGTTATCGAGGCCCAGGCCCTGACAGGCGGCCAATAGATGTTCGGGTGTATGGATCTCGACATCGAGCCCGTCGGGCGTGGTCAAGGCCAGGGCGGTGCGCCGCTGGCGTTGGCACAGACGGTCGGGATGCGAGGGAATCGCTGGCTGGCCAGGCAGATCAACGCGCACAAAGGTGATGCCGGAATCAGCCGGCGCCTGTTTGAAGGTCACCGTGCATGGCGCCCCCGAATGCAGGCCGATGCCGGTGATCGAGACGGTAGTAGCGATGGTCTGCTGGACGCTCATGGGTGGGTTCCCAGACGCCGCTCCAGATCAGCCAAACGGGCTTCAAGTTGTTTGACCTGAACCTGTGTCGCGGCCAGGCGTCGGACGGCGATTTCCTGGGCCAAGGCCTGGCGGAAATCCTGGGCCGGCGAGCCACGCATCTTGGCCTTGGCAGGGACGTTTTTCGATATGCCGGACTGTCCACCGACCATCGCCTGATCGCCGATGGTGAGGTGGCCAGCCAGACCGACTTGGCCAGCCAAGGTCACATAGTTGCCGAGGTGGGTGCTGCCGGCGATGCCGACCTGGGCCACGATCAGGCAATGGCTGCCGGTTTCAACGTTGTGGCCGATCTGCACCAGGTTGTCGATCTTGGTGCCCGAGCCGATACGGGTCTTGCCGAAGCGCGCGCGATCGATGGCCGAATTGGCGCCGATCTCGACGTCGTCCTCGATGACTACGATGCCGACTTGCGGGATCTTCTGGTGTTTGCCGTCGACCAAGGCGTAGCCGAAACCGTCCGAGCCGATGATCACGCCTGGCTGCAAGGTGACGCGGCTGCCGATACGGCAACGTTCGCGGATGACGACATTGGCGTAGATCACGCATTCATTGCCGAGGGTGACTTCGCCACCAATGACGACATGCGGATAGATTACCGCATGGTCGCCGATGACCGCGCCATCACCGATGACCACATAGGCGCCGATGCGTGGGTCTTTGCCAAAGGTGACGCGCTCACCGATCACCGCTGTCGGATGGATTCCCGGCGCCGGATGCAGCGGCTTGGGGCCATAGGCGCCCACCAGCTTGGCAAACGCGAAATCAGGGTTTGGCACCAGGATCAGAGTGCACGCCGCCCCCGGCACGGCTTCCGCCGCGATCACGGCGGTGGCGGCGGTGGTGCTGAGATGGGCGGTATATTTGGGATTAGCGAGAAAGCTGAGATCGCCGGTTTTGGCTTCGGTGATGCCGGCGATGCCGGTCAAAACCGCATCTGGATTACCGACGATCGTGCCACCGAGGAATTCAGCCACATCACGTACGTGAAACTGCATCATTCGATCCGATCAGGGCGCAACCGGCTTGTCGGCAGGCTTGGCATCAGTGGTGGGCTTGACCGTTGGCTTGTCGCTCATTTTGTCGGCCTTACCGGGAGCGCTGTCGCTGTTGAGGTATTGCACGAAAGATTCGGTAATGTCCAACGACGAGTCGAAGTAGAGCACCGACTTCAGACCCAGTTCGAGCTGCACCTCGTTGAAGGACGGGGCGCCGAGTTCAGGATCCGGGGCCAAGTGCACCAGCATGATGCCGCGCTCTTGGCAGAATGTCGCCAGAGCGGTGTGCACCTGGTGATAGGCATCTTTGACCAAGGCTACTTGGCGCCGTTCAAGATCGGCGCGGGCGCGGTCGAAACCGAGCTTTTTCTTCAGCTTGAGGGTTTCCAGCTCCTCTTGGAACTTACCGTAATTCTCACTCTGCTGATTGATGACTTGCAGTTGGCCTTCGAGACGCTTGAGCTGCTCATCGATGGCGGTGATGTTGGCCTGGGCCTCGGCTTGCGCCTTCTTCCAGCCATCCATGCCCGAAAGGTAAGTTTTTGACTGCCGCAAAACCTCTTCAAGCCGTAGGACGCCGATTTTCGGCGCGGCCGGCTTAGCGGCCTCGGCGGACTGCAGCACGCCGACGGTACCCGTGAGTAGCAGCGAAAGGAACAGAGCAGGAAGAAGGGTCAGGCAGCGCATACGGGCATCCGAAGAGTGGATGCGAACACTAGACGCCTGCCCGGCGTGGTCACGCGGTTCTTGCGGGCGGCTTTTTCATGCGGCGCCTTTCCACGCCATGCATGGGCCTATGCTATGCGCATGCACGGCGATCTCATGGATTTGGCGAAAACCGCAGGGCGCATCGCGCGTGAGCATTTTACCTCACTGCGTGGCAAGGACATCATCGCCAAACGGCCGCGTGATTATGTCAGCCATGTTGACCGCTTGATTGAAGAAACCCTCGTCAATCGCATTCGTGCACGCTTTCCCGCCCATCAGGTCCTGGGTGAAGAAGGCTCTGGCGGCAGCCAGGCGTTGGAAAGCCACCGTCCTCTGTGGATAATCGATCCCATCGACGGCACCACTAATTTTATTCATGGCATTCCGGTTTTTGCCGTGTCAATTGCCTTTTGCGAGCCTGATAATAAGGGAGGTTTCATCCCCCGCCACGGCATCGTCTATGATCCCATGCGTGATGAGGCATTTACCGCCGAGGCCAATGCCGGCGTATGGCTCAATGGCGACCGCGTGTGGACGTCGGGTTGTGCCACCTTGTCGGCGGCGGTAGTGGCGACGGCCTTGCCGTTCCGCTTTCCTGCCGAGCTCGACGCCGCAGCGGTGGTGTTTCTGGCGGTACAAAAAGCCTGTGATGATCAGCGTCGCGGCGGCAGCGCCGCCCTCGACCTGGCCTATACCGCTGTCGGGCGACTGGATGGCTATTATGAGTTGGGGATTTATCCGTGGGATACCGCCGCTGGCGAACTGCTGGTGCGCGGCGGCGGCGGTGTGGTCAGCGACTGGCACGGTGAGACTGGCGGCATTCTCAGCCGACGCTCGATTGTCGCCGGGGCTTCAGCTCAGGTGCACGCCGACCTGTTGGCTGCCGTCCAACCACTCCGCGAATCCATCGCTCGGGTATAACGGCTTACAATCGCTTCTAACTTAGAGCCATGTGGAATCGAGCGTCGCTCCCAAGAGGCTGCTCAGCTGCCGGGCGGTGAAGGCGCCGATGGTGACGGTGCGGGCATTGAGCGTGGTTGATACAAAAGTGGCATCATGACCGACGCTCGTGGTGGTGGTGTCGGTGAGCAGGTTGGTCAGTGTACTCACCTGTGCATGACGGCTCCATACCACCGGTACATTCCCCAGGGTCACAACCCAGCGCGAATAGCTGAATGTGCTTAAATTACCGTCGCTGGTCAGGGCACTGCCGGGAGTGGTGCCGGAAATGGTGCGTACTACTTGGCGGCTATCGCTGACGATGCTGTTGTCGCTAGCGACCAGCCGCTGGCGGGTGGTGACTTGTTGGAGGTTGCGGGTGCCGGCCAGGCTCAGCGACCAGGAATGTCCCTGGTGGTCGAGATAGGCGGCAAAGGCAGGATTGATGCTAGCACTGGCGTTAGCTGTCAGCACCCAATTGCTGGCGTCGGTGACAGTGCTGTCAGCAACCAAGCTGTAGGTGAAAGTACCGCTAGGAATGCGCAGGCGGTCACCGTTGGCGTTGCTCAGCACGATGTTGGCCAGGGCCACCGCGACACTGCCGTCATAGAGGGTCACATTGCCCATGGGCCAACTGACGGCGGCGGTACCGATGAGAGACAGAGTGATGGTGCCCGAGGCCGTACCGTTGGGGAAGACCAATCGGTTGCCGATGGTCAAGGTGGCCAGATCGACGGTCGTGGTGATGGGCAAAGTGCGCAGGTCAGGGGCCTGCGCCGGAGCCGTGATGTGCGTCGAACCGCCGGCCGTAGCTTGCGCCAGGGCGGTTTCGACGCTGGCGTCCAACAGCATGCCAAACGACTGACTGGCAGCAGCCACCTGTTCGGCCGGCTGTTGGTTGGTTTCATCGGGGTTGGTGCTGGTGGTCACCGGCAGGCAACCGGCTAGCAAGCCCACGAGCGGCGCCAACCAAGTTGGGCTAAGAGGATAGAGAGTGAGGCGCATGATGACCCCCTAAAAAGCACGCAACGGAACAGCCCGAAAACAGAACAGCCCGAAAACAGAACAGCCCGAAAACAGCGAACGGATTCACCTGCATTCTAGCAACTCGTGAGCCCAAAGTCGATAACTGTTTGGGGAATCAGGGGCGACTGAGGGGCATGCTCAGCGCCTGTGAATTATCCGCATTCCGGAAAAGCCACGGACCCGCTGGGACGGTGGCTGCCTCGTGTACTGCCGCCTGCACCAGATGATGGTGCGGCGATTTGCTGCATACCGGATCGGCATTGGCGGCATTGCCGGTGAGCAGCCAGGCTTGGCAGCGGCAACCGCCGAAATCCTTGGCGCGTTCGGGGCAGCTGCGACAGGGCTCGGTCATCCAAGCTTCGCCGCGATAGCGGTTGAAGGCTGCTGAACGCTGCCAGATGCTGGCTAAGTCATGGTCGCGGACGTTGGGGAAGTCAAATCCCGGGAGCTCGCGTGCGGCATGGCACGGCAAAGCCGTGCCATCGGGGGTGATGGCCATGAACACCGCTCCCCATCCGTTCATACACGCTTTGGGGCGTTCTTCATGGTAGTCGGGCACTACATAGAAAATTCGCATTACTCCCTGCCAGCGTTCTTGATACTGATGAGCAATGGCTTCTGCGCGTATGACCTGTTCACGTGTTGGCAGCAGTTGGCTGCGATTCTGCTTGGCCCAACCATAGTACTGGGCCGAGGCCAGCTCGACATAATCGGCCTGCAGTTCATGGGCCAGCTCGAGTATATCGGCAATGCTATCGATGTTGCTGCGATGGATGACCACGCACAGCGTCAGCGGTAAATCGTTGAGCTTGACCAAACGTGCGGCTTGCAGTTTGTGTACAAAGCTGGCGTGGCCGGCCACAGCATCGTTCAGCGGCTGGCGGCTGGCCTGGAAGCTGATCTGCACGTGGTCGAGGCCGGCAGCTTTCAGCGCCAGCAAGCGGGCTTCGTCAAGGCCGATCGCCGAAGTGATGAGATTGGTATAGAAGCCAAGGCGGTGTGCTTCGTCGACCAATTCCAGCAGATCGCGACGGATTAACGGTTCGCCTCCGGAAAAACCGAGCTGGGTGGCTCCCAGCGCGCGCGCCTCCTGCAGCACACGCCGCCACTCTTGAGTGGTCAATTCGTTTTGGCGGCGAGCAAAGTCGATGGGATTTGAGCAATACGGACACTGCAAAGGACAGCGGTAAGTCAGTTCGGCTAAAAGCCACAGTGGTTGCGTCCGCAGCGGTTGCGTCCGCGGCGGTGGTGTCGACGTGTTGGGTAGGCCGGTTTCAGTCATGGGTGATCCAGCCGCGCGCATGCGCTACGTTGAGGAATTCGACGGCCTGGGCGGTGAGGTCCTCGCCAGGAAAAACGCGCTGGAGTTCAGCGATGAGGGTCACGCCGTCGTGCAGTCCGTCACAACGTTTGAGAATTTCGGCGGCGCTGTTGTTGAGGATGATCATGCCTTCGGGAAAAAGCAGCACCCACGCCTGCTGGCTCTCCTCCCATTGTAAGCGGAAGCGCCGCGCCAGCGCCAGCGAGTGGCCAGGGGCCATATCAGGCCTCTCGTCCTTTATTTAAATTGGGGACTCTTTCCGCGGTCGATGCCGGCCGATAGCCGAGGTAGGCGATCCACATCGCATCAAGCATCGACCACAAGATATCAAGTTTGAAACCGAGGATTTCCAACGCCCGCTCTTGTTGGGGGCGGGTGATGAAATGCGCGAGGGTCAGGCGCAGTCCGTGTTCAACATCGCGAGGGGCTTCGTCCAGCCGTTGGCGAAAATAGGCCAATCCCTCGGGCTGGATCCATGGATAGTTGGTAGGCCAGTTGGCCAGCCGCTGGCGGTGGATGGTGCTGGCGAACAGCTCGGTGAGCGAAGCCGCGACGGTTTCTTGCCACGGAGCGGTGCGGGCGAAGTGGACATAGGCATCGACGGCAAAACGCACTCCTGGCACCACGCGCCGTAACGACAAACACTCATCACGGCTCAGTCCGACGGCTTCACTGAGTTGTAGCCAGCGTTCGATGCCCCCATCATCGCCATTGGCGCCATCGTGATCGATGATGCGCTTCAGCCACATCCGTCGCACCTCGCGATCAGGACAATTAGCGAGCATCGCCGCATCTTTCAGCGGAATGTTGATTTGGTAATAAAACCGGTTGGCCACCCAGCCCTGCATCTGCTGCTGATCAAGGCGGCCGTCATTCATCAGGAGCTGGAAGGGATGATGAATATGATAGGCCGCACCACGCGTACGTAGCTGAGCGGTGAATTGGTCAGCGGTCCACGCGGGCCTGGAATTCATAAGCTGAATTCCAGGCCATCATAGGCGACCTCAATATCGGCAGCAGCTAGCTGATGGCGTTCAGGCGAATCTTCATTAAGGATGGGATTGGTGTTGTTGACGTGGATGAGCAATTTACGTGGTTTGGGAAAGTCGCGTAATGCCGCGATCAGGCCGTGTTCCCCGCTCTGCGGCAGGTGGCCCATATCGGCGGCATGCTGGTCACTAAAGCCCATGGCGCACATCTCGTCTTCTCGCCAAAAAGTTCCGTCCAAAAGTGCGCAATCGGCATCGGCGAGATGTACCGCCAGCTGCGCATCGAGGTGCCCAAGACCAGGGGCATACAGCAGGCTTCGGCGGCTGCATTCATCGCGAATCAGCAGAGCGATATGGTCGCCGACGTGAGGGTTGTAACGATGTGATGAGTACGGGGGCGCCTTGCTGTGCACGGCCACAGCGGTGAAATGCAGGCCATCCACGCTATCGACGGTGAAGCCGGCCTTGTCAGACGGATCGATGGGGCGTAGCTCAAGCGCCAAATAATGTCGCAGAACCGGAAAGAGAGGGAGGCTGATGGTGAGATCGTGCTGCACTTGAGGTGTACAGTAGACAGTCAGACGCCGTCCTTCGCGCAAGCTGAGCAAACCGGTGACATGATCGATCTGACTGTCCATCAGCACCACCGCCGCGATACCGGTGGCACGCAGCGCATCGCCAGGTTGGTTGCTCGGCTGAATCGCTGGGAAAGTATTGATCTGGGCACGTATGTCAGGCGAGGCATTGATGAGGGCCCAGGCTTTGCCGTCACTGCTGACGGCTATCGACGACTGCGTGCGCGGCCGGGCGCGCATGGCAGCGGTGCGCACTCCCTGGCAGTGAGCACACCGACAGTTCCACTGCGGGAATCCGCCACCGGCGCCAGAGCCAAGAACATGGACCAACATGAAAAGATCTCGATGAATGCTTCCCGGCTCACCCACCGAGATGACGAGCCGTGGAGTATTGCATGGATGACGTGGTCGTCGGTTTAACGGTTGAGGATGTACATGGTGATTTCAAAGCCGAAGCGTAGTTCGGTGAAGGCGGGCGTTGTCCAAGTCATGAGGGGGCTCCACGGGAAGGCGCTCACGAATGAGCGCGGGCGACAGAGGATGTTGTTCTATTTACTAACTATAAAGTATATGCTATAGACAAATACGAACCCGTGAGTCAATAACGGGTTTATAGGTCACTTTTATCGTCAATAAGGTTGTTTTAAGGTAAGTATTATTTATTACGTAAAAATGCACATTCATGAACTACATTGGCCCGCGCTAGTTCGCTTGTTGGTTTCACTACGAATGCCATTGCTGGCTTTGCTGATCGGTGTCGGTGCGGCCGAGGCTCGTGCGGTCGAGACGAGTGAAGCCGTGGGATTTCGCATTTACGTATCGAATGAAAAATCTAATGACGTGACGGTGATCGATGGTGTCACGCATCAGGTGCTGGCCATGGTGGCGGTGGGTAAACGTCCGCGTGGTCTGCATGTCAGCGCCGACGGTAGCAAGGTCTATGTGGCCCTGAGCGGCTCGCCGATAACTGGTCCACCAGCAGCGGCGGGGGTAAAAGGTGTCTCCACCACTGGGGAAGACGATGAGGCGGCACCGAAGGCTGATAAGTCGGCCGACGGTATCGGCGTGATCGATGCACACCGGCTCATTTTTACGCATAAATTCGCGGTGGGATCTGACCCCGAACAGTTCGCGCTCACGGCCGATGGCAAGTATCTCTACATTGCCAACGAAGACGTCGCTACCGCTAGCATCATCGACTTGATCAACGAAAAATTGGTGCATCTGGTGGCGGTCGGTAATGAGCCTGAAGGCGTTGCCATTAGTCCGCATGGAAATTTTTTTTATGTAACCTGCGAATCTACCGCCGATCTCTTCGCCATATCACGGACCGATTTCAGCGTACTGGCACATCTCGCCATCGGCGGACGCCCACGTAGCGTGGCTTTTTCGGCAGACGGCACCAAGGCTTTTGTGGCCTCGGAAACCAACGCCAGCGTGTACGTGCTCGACACCGCCCGCCACGTGGTGACGCGCGTCATCAAGCTTGATGGCGGAGAGATGCGACCGATGGGGTCGCTGATGTCTCTGGATGGGAAAAAAGTCTATATCAGCACCGGTCGTGGCGGGCGGGTGGCGGTGATCGACTGCATGCAAGAAACGCTGCTCACCACCATCTCAGTGGGCCCGCGTCCGTGGGGCCTGGCACAATCACCTGACGGCAGGCAGTTGATGGTCGCCAATGGCCCGTCGAACGATATTTCTCTCATCGATCTCGTCACGGAAAAAGAAACGGAGCGCATCAACGTCGGTCAGGGTCCTTGGGGAATCGCCGTCGGTCCGGCGTTCAAATAAGTCAAAGGCTCTTTTATGGTCGCAGTGAACGATGCATAAACCGCTATGCTGGGGTTGAATCCGGTTCCGAATGTGGCGCTGCGCACCGTCAGCGGTGGGGTCACCCACAAGGGCTGTGTATAAATTGGCGAGTCGTCGTCGGGCAGGCTTCCATCAAGGGTATAACGGACCGTCGCCGCGGAGTTGGTAGTGATGAGCGTCACGCGCAGAGGTGCGTCAAAGGTACCGCCAGTTGGATCAATAGTCGGCGGCGCTAGGGCTGGCTTGCCAGGCAAGCTGTGAAGCCATTGCCGCACCACCGCCGTCGCTTGAGTATCTACTAGGTTACGTGCCAACGGCGGCATGCGCAGCTCAGTGCAGGACTCCATGCATATCAACACCATCGACCGCCAGGGATCTTGCGGCACGAGGTACCGCGCGCGATCGATGCCATGGTCGATGATAACGTGACCGCGAATGAGATTCTGCGCCGTTAGAGGCGTATCGAAGCGTGCATCGAAGAGCGCAAAGTTTATGCCTCCGGGGCGGTGGCAATGCGCACAATTGACGTCGAGATAGGAACGCACGCGCTGCTCAAGACCCGCTTGGAGATCATCAATGGCGGACAAGCGGGCCAAGCCAGCGATGGTCTGATCAGCAGGTGGCTGAGAAAAAAGACCAGCGTGGCTCCATGCGCTGAGTTGATTGATGAGGTGGCCGTCGTTGGCCACGGACCGATTCAATTGACGTGTCTGCACGCCTAAGATCAAACCGGCGGCAGGCGTATGGCATTGATGGCATTCACTGCGGCTGGGGTAGTGCCAGCGCTGGGTGCGTAAAGCACCGGTGATGGTGCGGATGCGGATGTCCTCATCCACCCCGGGACCTGTATCGTTGTTCAGTATGTCGGCATCAAGTTGATCATCGCGCCAGCGGTAGGTAACGCCATAAATCCCGGTTTCTTCACACAATAACAGGCGTGTTTCAAGCCGATGCAGGACTGTGGGATTTTGTTCGTCGATATTTATGGCGAAGGTTTTAACGAACAGCGTTCCGGCTGGGAAATGCCATGCCCCGGTGGGTGAAAAATCAATGTGTGCACCTTGTGGCAGAGCCATCCAGCGCTTTTTATATGCTCCGTCTGACCACAACGGCGCATTCACGGTATAGGCCAACCAGCCGGCGGCGGGTGTTACCGTCGTTGTGAAATTTAAAATACCGGTTTCCGATAGCCGTCTGGGCAGGTGACCACGGCTGAGGACGGGCCGCGAATGCGAACTCAGCAACAGGCCCAGCGCCATGGCGATGGCCCACAGATGAGGATGAAAGTGACGACGCCTAAAGGTATTTAAGTAGAAACACCAGGAGAGTGCGCATGGCTGCGTCATAGCACCGACCCTTGGTTTCTGTGAAATTAATTGAAAGAACGCCATCAACTACTATGGTAAAACTCATCGATTAAGCTTTACGTACTATTAAATAAAAATGTAATTCGTCAATCCACGCTCGTAGGTGAAGCTCATGAACCGTACCCTCACTCTCATTCGTGCTCGTTTTCACCAATTTATGACCTGGCCAGGGCCGGTGACGGAAAAACAGGTGCGGCCGGCGTTATTGCTACTGCTGAGCATCACTGCTTCGGCACTCGATGTGTTGACCGTGCACTACAATCAAGAACGCACCGGCACGAATGTCGCCGAAACCGTCCTGAACCAAGGTAACGTCAACGTCAGCACTTTTGGTAAATTGTACACGCGAGCACTGGATGGCGGTACTTATGCCCAGCCTTTGTATGTCAGCGGCGTGGTGATCGCCGGCACGCCACGCAATGTACTCTACGTCGCCACGCAGCATAATACCGTCTATGCGTTTGATGCGGACGACAGCAACGGTGCCAGCGCGCCGTTATGGACGACCAGCCTCGGGCAGTCAGTGCCATATCGCGATGCATACATCAATGGTGACACCAACGTCACCCCTGAAATTGGCATTACCAGCACGCCAGTCATTGATAAACAATCGGGAACCCTTTACGCGGTGGCTTTTACCAAAGATCCCGGGCCAACCTATCATTACCGTCTGCATGCACTCGATCTCAGCAACGGCAGTGAAAAATTTTCCGGGCCGACCGACATCACCTATCAGCAGACCATCGGTGGTCATGTCCTAACGTTCAATCCCCGTCGCCAGAATCAGCGCCCGGGCTTGGCGCTCGCCAACGGCAGCATTTATATCGCCTTTGCCAGCTTCGGCGATCTCGGGCTCGGTGAACCACCTGAAACCGCCTACAATGGCTATGTCATGCGCTACAGCGCTACGACCATGCAGCAGCAAGCGGTATTGGTGGCGGCGCCTGGTGGCAGCGGTGCGGGTATCTGGCAAGTGGGGTGTGGCCCGGCTATCGACGCGGCCGGCAACGTATATGTGGTCACCGGCAACGGCACCAGCGACACCACTGGCGCATTATTGTCACAGGTGACAAATTACGGACAAAGTGCACTGAGACTTACTGCTAATTTGGTGATCAGCGATTTTTTTACGCCCTACAATCGCGACACCCTCAACAATTCCGACAACGATCTCGGGGCTGCAGGGCACGTATTGGTCGATGTGCCGACAGCGCCGGTGCATAAACACCTGCTGATCCACGGCAGCAAAGAGGGTAAGATTTACGTCTTGGATCGTGACAACATGGGTCATTTCCATGCCGGCGATAATAGCCAGGTGGTACAAATCGTCACCCTGCCCAATAGCGATCAAATTTTGTGTACGCCGGTGTATTGGCAGGGCCCCGCCGGTCGGCGCATCTTTGCCGATGGTCAGGCGTTTGGTGGTTTGCATGCATTGGGCATGGATGCCGTCGGTACGTTGACCACGGCTCCGGTGGCCAGTGCGCGTCTGTTCGATGGCGCAACTTTCCGTGGCTCGCATATGACTGTTTCGAGTAATGGCACGGCCGCGGGCAGCGGCGTGGTGTGGACTTTCAGTCCCACCAGCGGTGACCCGCTGCACATCATCGCACCCGGGATCCTGCGCGCCTTCAATGCCGAAACCCTGCAAGAGATCTACAACAGTCAGCAGAATGCCTTGCGCGATGCCATCGGTAACTATCCTAAATATGTACCACCCACAGTCGTCAATGGACGGATTTTCGTACCGACATTTTCCAATCAGTTGCATGTTTTTGGTCTGGTGCCGGCCAATCCCAATCTGACCGTGGTCTTGACCCAACCGCCGAATAGCTCGTCCTATTCCGAGCCGGCGGCGGTTCCGCTTGCCGCAGATGCGGTGATCAGCAGCGGCAGCGCCAGTATCGTTAAGGTCGAATTTTATGCCGGCAGTGTATTGGTGGCACAAGCTAATACGGTTCCGTTTAGCGGCACCTGGACCAATGCCGTCGCTGGTAGCTATGCTCTGCGCGCCATCGCCACCGACAGCAATGGTGCCTCTGCCACCTCATCAGCGGTCCTCATCACCATAAACGGCAACAGCAGTGGTACTGGCACGATCCTGCGGCAGGTATGGAACAACATCGGCCCCAGCAACTTTCTCACCGCTCTGACCTCGATCGTCAGCTTTCCCAACAATCCGACTACTCAGGAGATGATCACCAGCTTTGAAGGGCGGGTGAATTCCGGGGATTTTTATGGCTCGCGCATCGTCGGTTACGTCAATGCGCCGTTAACCGGCGCTTACACCTTTTGGATCGCCAGCGATAACCAGGGGGAGTTGTGGCTCAGCAGCGACGACAACCCGCTCAACAAAATCAAGATCGCCTTCGTCAACGACTACACCGCTTCGCGCGACTGGACGAAATACCCGAGTCAGCAATCGCTACCGATTATGCTCAACGCTGGGCAGAGCTACTATATCGAAGCCCTGCACAAAGAAGGCATGGTCGGCGACAATCTCGCCGTTGGCTGGCTGTTGCCGAGTGGCGTGCTCGAGCGACCCATTCCCGGCATTCGTCTATCGTCCGCGGCGCTGGCTGGGGTCCCGCCCTATGGCGTGCCGAGTCGTGGCACACTCGCCACTTTGCCTCTGCCGCCGGATCTCAACTCATCGCCACCAGCGACGTTGTCTGCCACCGGCGTTTTCAATAATCTCGCCAGCCTCACCCCCAGTAGCGGTATTATACCGTATACGCCGAACGCAGTGCTGTGGTCAGATGCCGCCTTCAAGAACCGCTGGATTGCCATTCCCAACAACGCCCGCATCGGCTTTGCTGCTACTGGCGAATGGACCTTTCCCGGAGGTACGATTTTCATCAAAGAATTCGAACTAGCCGTCGATGACACTAATCCGAGTGTGCGCAAACGTCTTGAGACCCGTTTGCTGGTGCTCGACAACAGTGGCGCCAATGGCTACGGCATCACCTACAAATGGCGGAATGATAATTCAGATGCTGATCTGGTGCCGTCAGGCGGTGCTGATGAAGACGTGATCATCGCCACGAGCGGCGGCGGTACGCGGGTGCAAACCTGGCACTACCCGAGTCAAAACGATTGTCTGCGTTGCCACACTACCAATTCAGGGTTCGTGTTGGGAGTCAAAACGCGGCAACTCAACGGCACCATCACCTATCCCAATACGGGCATTGCTGACAATCAGTTACGGACGTGGAATTCGTTACGCTTGTTCACCACCGACATCGGTGAAGGCAACATCGCCGGGTTTTCTCGCAGCAAGGCCTTGAACGATACGAACGCGACGCTTGAGGATCGGGTGAAATCCTACCTTGATGTCAATTGCAGCAATTGCCATCGCCCTGGAGGCATCGTCTCGTGGGACGGGCGTTATGATGTACCCATGGTCAGTCAGGGCATTATCAATGGATCGCCGATCCATGGCGATCTCGGTGTGGTCGGCGCGCAGATCGTATCGGCCGGCGATATGAGCCATTCGCTTATACGTCTGCGCATGGGCAGCACTACTGACAGCATCAAGATGCCACCGCTGGCCCGAAATTTCGTCGATACCGCGGCCTTGTCAGTGATCGATGCATGGATTGCGTCATTGCCGAATAGTTCGTCACCGACGGTAGCGACGCCGGCAACAGCGGGAGTCAATATGCAGAGTGCGACACTTAGTGTCCTGGGTGCTGACGACGGGGGTGAAGCAGCGTTGAAATATACGTGGTCGGTCCTCGGCGCGCCGCCGGCGACGGTGGTCTTTAGCGTCAACGGCACCAACGCGGCCAAGCTGTCGTCGGCAATTTTTACCGCCGTCGGGACCTATGACTTGCGGGTAATGATCACTGATAGCGGTGGACTCAGCGCCACCAGTGACGTGTCGGTAACGGTAACTCCGTTGGTAACATCAATGGCGGTCATTCCATCGACGGTGAGTGTAGCAACGCAGGCGGCACAAATTTTTACGGCCAGCGCCCGCGACCAGTTTGGCGCTATTTTTTCTAACCAACCCCCAATCACGTGGACTGTAAATGGTGGCGGGGTAATCTCCACGAGCGGTGTTTTCACCGCCGCGGCGATGCCAGGTGGCCCGTTTGTGGTCACCGCTGATGTAGCAGGCATAACCGCCATGGCGGCCGTGACGGTGACGTCGGCAGCGGCAGTCGGCAGCGGTCTCACCGCCGCCTATTGGTCGAATCAGGACAAGACATTCAGCGGTACGCCCACCCTGTTGCGCATCGATCCGTTGCTCAACTTCGACTGGGCCGCGGGCTCCCCCGACCCAAGCCTTACGATTGATCATTTCACCGTCCGCTGGACGGGTCAGGTGCAGGCTGCGCAAAGCGAAACCTACACGTTCATCACGACCACCGATGACGGAGTGCGGCTGTGGATCAATGGCCAGTTGCTGATCGACAAATGGATTAATCAAAGTGCAACCGACTGGAGTGGCACCATCGCTCTGCTCGCCGGTCAACGGTACGACCTTAAAATGGAATATTATGAGAGCGCAGGCGGGGCTCAGTCACGACTGTCGTGGATGAGTCCATCAACGCCGCGGCAGATTATCCCACAGTCGCGATTGTTTCCAACGGCGCCGGTGTTCAGTCAGCCGCCGACGGTGATCGCTGCAGCGTTGGCATCGCCCACTCTCGTGGTTGGCCTGACTACCAGCCTGAGTGTCCTGGGTGCTGATGACGGTGGTGAATCAGCACTCGCCTATAGTTGGTCGCCCATCGGTACACCGCCGGCAGCGGTCGCCTTCAGCAGTAACGGCAACAATGCCGCCAAGATATCGACGGCGACTTTCGCTGCCGCCGGAAGCTACGTCCTGCGCGCGACGATCACCGACACGAGTGGCGCCAGCGTTACCAGTGACGTGCCTGTGACAGTGGGTGCCGCGCTGACTTCCATGGCGGTGAGCCCGGTAGTGGCGAGTGTCGTACCGGCAGGTACGCAACAGTTCTTTGCCACGGCGCGCGACCAGTTCGGTTTCGCCATGCCGAGCCAGCCAGGCCTTGCCTGGGCTGTCAATGGTGGCGGTACCATATCCACGAGTGGTCTTTTTACCGCTGAAGCAATGGCTGGTGGGCCGTTCATGGTCAATGCCACCGGCGCCGGCATCAGTGGCAGCGCCTCGGTTACGGTGACGCCGGTGGTGGTGATCGGCACCGGCCTCACCGCCGAGTACTGGTCCAACCAGGATCGGACCTTCACCGGTGCGCCGACCTTAGCGCGGATCGACCCAAAAGTGGACTTCGATTGGGGCGATGGTTCGCCCGATGCGAGTGTCACCATCAATCGTTTTACCGTGCGCTGGACGGGCCAGGTGCAGGCGGTACAGAGCGAGACCTACACCTTTACCACCAACGCCGATGACGGTACGCGACTGTGGGTTAACGGCCAGTTGCTGATCGATAAATGGATCAATCAAAGCGCGACCCTGTGGAGTGGCCCCATCACCCTGGCCGCTGGCCAACGTTATGACCTCAAATTGGAATATTTTGAGAATGGTGGCAGTGCCCTGGCGCATCTCTTGTGGTCGAGTGCGTCGACGCCACGCCAGGTTATTCCACAGACACGACTGTTCCCGGTTCCAGCGGCGCCGGTGGCGGTAGCTCTTCCTAACGGTTCAGGCTAACCACGGGGCTAAGCAGTCAGCTGCTGCAGTGTAGGCCTTGCGCCAAGAGGTCCGTCAGCGTATCCCGCTACCATGTCTAACAGCGTCTCTGCCGTCGATGGCCTCTTGGTGCTCGGCTTTGGTGGTCCGACCCCCGGTTGCTGTGGCCGACGGACGACCTGTCCGAAGTCCCCGGGTTGCGAAGCCGAATGTTTTGTCGCCGGGATTCTCGGTGATAATCCGGCGCGCATGGGGCGGATTCAGGAGGTGGTGCACCACTACCAGGCAACGGGCAATGGCTTCAGTCCCTATCATCAGCTGACCAAGCAGCAGGCGACGGCCTTGAGCATGGCCTTGGCTGCGCGGGGTCGAACGATGCCGGTAGCGCTCGGCTTCCGCCATTGGACGCCATGGACGCGTGACGGTTTGGCTGAGCTGCAAGCCGCCGGCTGTCGCAAGGTCGCTTTGCTGATCATGGCGCCGCACCAGTCGTCGGTGAGCTGGGATTGGTATCTGAAGCACGCGGCCGAAGCCGCCGAGGCCATCGGCAACAGCGCTCCAGATTTAGTAGCGGTGGTGCCAGCCTGGTGGAAGATGCCCGGCTATATCAGCGCCTGCGTGGCGGAGCTGCGGGCGGCGACCAGCGGGTGGAGCGCTGAGCGCCTGGCGGCGGCGACGTTGATTTTCACCGCTCACGCGATTCCCCAGCCGGTCGAGAGCACCAGTGCTTATCGCCAGCAGTTTAGCGAGAGTGCGCAGCTGGTGGCGACGGCTTTCGGCCATCCGCTGCATCAGATCGCTTTCCAGAGTCAGCCTACGGACAGCCGCGTGGCATGGAGCGCACCGACCATCGAAAGCGCCGTGGATGCCGCGCATGCGGCTGGCGCCCGTGACGTGCTGGTGCAGGCGATCGGTTTCCTGGTTGATCACACCGAGGTGCTGTTCGATCTCGATGTCGAAACCCGCGAACGCAGCCAGGGTCTGGGCATGACCTATACCCGGGCACGCTGCGTGCATGACCACGCCGATTTCATCAACGGTTTGGCCGACGCCGTCGTCGCGTTGCGAATCTAGGATTTCATCGCCAGGTAGCGGGCAAATTTGGTGAGCGGCTGCACCACCACCGGCACCTGCCAACCGGCGAAGACCGTCCGCCAATGGGCCGCCGAGGCTTGCGGATCGTTGGTTTCGATTTCCAGCTCGTAATCGTGGCGTTCGCCAAAGGTGGTGTCATCCAGGCACAGGACTTCGCTGGCTGGTCCACGTCGGGTCTGCCATTCGAGGCGCTGGTTGTGGAATCCGCCGAGGGCCTGCAGCGAGCCGCCGACCAGCGCTTGGCGAATCGGCGCCGGCAGGGGCAACGCCGCCGACCACGTCGCATCCGGTTGCGACATTCCGGCGATCAGGCCTGGCGGCAGCTCGTCCTCCCACTCCTGGTGCGACGATAAGCCGTCAGCCGTCTGGGTGAGGGTGGCCTGGTGTTTACAGGTCAGGATAAAGCGCTGGTTTTCTTGGCGGATCCGCACATTCATACGCAATTGGCGCAGCCGCCGATCAGCACTGTCGAAAAAGCAATTGTGCTGGGCCAGCAGGTGCGGCCGGCCATAGGTGTCGGTGAGCAGGCCGGTGACGCGGGCGTGCTCGGCGGCAGTCAATGCCCATTTGAGTTCAAGTTCGAGATGGTCACGCATGGGAGTAGCCTCTGGCGTATCTTCCGTATCGTCACCCATCGCCATGAGCAACCCATTCGATTTCCTTGAGTCCCTGGTCAAGCTGGAAGAGCAGATCTCAGAACTGGAGCAGCTATCAACCAGCAGCGGCGTCACCGTTGCGCCTGAGGTGACTTCGCTGCGCGCCAAGCTGGCGGTCGAAAGCCGCGCCCTGTTCGCGACTTTGACCCCATGGCAGCGCGTCCAGTTATCGCGCCATCCGCTGCGTCCCCAGGCCAGCGACTATGTCGATCACATGGTTGAGGATTTCGTGCCGCTGGCAGGCGATCGGCGTTTTGCCGATGACGAGGCCATCATCACCGGTATCGGCCGCTTGGGCGACCACGCGGTGATGATCGTCGGCCAGCAGAAGGGCAAGGACGTGCATGAGCGTCGCCGCTGCAACTTTGGCATGCCCCACCCTGAGGGCTATCGCAAGGCCATGGCCAAGATGCGTATCGCCGAAAAATTCGGCCTGCCGATCATCTGCCTGATCAATACTCCTGGGGCCTTTCCCGGCGTCGAAGCCGAGGAGCGCGGCCAATCCATCGCCATCGCTGAAAACATCCGCGACATGGCCCTCATCCGCGTGCCCATCCTGGTGGTGGTGATCGGCGAAGGCGGATCGGGCGGCGCTTTGGGTATCGGCGTTGGTGATCGCATCATCATGCTGCAAAACAGTTATTTCTCAGTGATCAGCCCAGAAGGCTGCGCCGCCATCTTGTGGAAGGACGGCGCCAAGCGTGAACTGGCTGCCGAACGTCTCAAGCTGACCGGCACCGAGCTGATGAAATTTGGCATTGTCGATGAGATCGTCGAAGAGCCCGCCGGCGGCGCCCACCGCCAGCCGCTGGCGATGATCGAAGGCCTCAAGAACTGTCTGTTAAAACAGCTCGCGCACTTGCAGACGCTGACCACCGACGAACTGCTGGAACGCCGCTATCAGAAGTACCGCGTCATCGGCGAAGTGCGCACCGCCGCGGCTGCCGCCGGCTGAGGACCCCCCTGGGGGCGCGGGCGACTCGCCCGCGATTCTGCAAATGATAAGTAATTCTTGTTTTTGACCCGCATGCGGGCGAGGGCGCCCGCTCCCCCAGGAGCGAGACCCGCATGGTTTACCCCAGCGGCTTGCCGGCATTCAACGCCAGCAGGCGGCGGTAATGGCCGTCGGGCTTGGCCGCCAGTTCGGCAGGGGTGCCGTCTTCAACAATGCATCCATGGCTGAACACCAGGATGCGGTCGACGGCGCGCAAAGTGGATAAGCGATGGGCGACGATCAGCGTGGTGCGCTTGGCGCACAGCAGGTCGAGGTCTTCCTGCAAACGGGCTTCGGTTTCCAGATCGAGGGCGCTGGTCGGCTCGTCGAGGACGACGATGGCCGGGTCGCGCAGGAAGATCCGCGCCAGGGCGATGCGCTGGCGCTGACCGCCAGATAAGCGCGTGCCGCGTTCGCCGACCTTGGTCTGGTAGCCGAGCTCGGTATCGAGAATGAAGGCCTGGGCCTGGGCGCGACGGGCAGCCTCGGCAACGTCGGCGTCGGTGGCGCCCGGACGACCGAGGCGGATGTTCTCGGCGATGGTGGTATTCCACAGGAATGCATCCTGGGTCATCAGGGCGCTGCGCCGCCGCAGCTGCCGTTTGCCGATTTCGGACAACGGCAAACCATCGTAGAGGATGGTACCGGCAGTCGGGCTGTAAAAGCCCATCACCAGATCCAGGAAGGTTGTTTTACCGGCGCCGGTTTCGCCGACCAGGCCGACGCGCTGACCAGCTGGAATAAGCAATGAGAAGGGCTCCAAGGTATCACGATCGGCCCTGGCATAGCGGAAGCGCACGTCAGTGAGGCGGATCTCGCCCAGCAGCGTGACCTCGCGTTTGGGCTGCAAATAATCCTCCAGCTCGTCGCTGTCGAGGACTTCAACCAGCTTGGCCATCGCTGGTTTCGCTGCTGACCAGGTGTCGATGAAGGCGGAGATGGCGCCGGCGCCGGCCTGGATGTAGCCGTACATGCCGATGAAGGCGATCACCTGCCCGATGGTGAAGTGGATTCCCAGCCAGCCGGCGATGCCCAGCCCGCCGATGGTGTAGATCAAGGTGGTGGTCGCGAACCACGCGAACTGCGTCCACAGGCCCAGCCAGCGGCTGGTGATGGCGGCTTCAAAGCCGGTGATGCGGATCTCCTCGATCGAACGTCCGACATCGGCGGCGGCGTACTCCTCGGTGCCAAGCCCTTTGGTGACGCGCATGCCGGCGACGAACTCGACTATTTTTGCGGCGAAATTCTCACCCGACGCCTGCACCCGCCGCTGATGTTCGTTGATGCGATCTTGCATGCGCCGCAGCACCAGCAATTGCAGCGGCACACCCAACAGACCCACCACCGCCAAGAGCGGATTGGTGATCAGCAAATAAATGGTGGCGCCCACCCCGAGGGTGATGCCAGGAACGAATCCATTACCGACGGTGCCGAGAAAGCCTTCAACGCGGCCCATGTCGACGGTCAGCTGGTTGGCCAGGGCGCCGGCCCCGCGGGCCGTGTAAAAACCCAGCGACAAGTGCTGCAGCTGATCGATGACGATGCGGCGCAAGCGGGCGACGGTGATACGGTTGAGCAATCCAGCGTGGGCATAGGCCTGCACGCTGGCCCAGGCGTGGATCGGCCACAGGGCAAGGTTGGCCAGGGCATAGGCGGCGATCGGCCACCAGGCATAGGGGCCGTTGGCCGGATTGCTGGCATAGGGAATGACCTGGTCGAACAGGACCTGGATGGCGGCGACAAACGGCAGGGCGGTCAGCGATTGCAAGACCTGCCAGATGGTGGCCTTGGTGAACTGTTGGCGTTCGGCGAGGATCAGAGCCAACAGGCGGTACAGTGGCCGCACACCACGGGTGGCAGCTTTGAGGCGAGCGCTTTCAGCTGACAGCAATGGCCCTGGCGCAGATTCAACCGCTGTTGCCTCAACCGCTGTTGCCTCAACCACTGTTGCTTCAACCACAGGTGACTTCGGCGAAGCTGAAGCCGATGCCTTCACCAGGGCGTTCGAATTCCTGCGCCGTCTCGATCTCGACGATCTTGGCTTTGAGCTTCTTGTCTTGTTTGTCGTCCAGAGCTAAGGCCACCCACAGGCTCTCAACGCGTTGCGTGCCATCATCGTTTTCGGCAATGGTACCGACCCAGATATCCTTGGCGCCAGCGGCATTGAGGGCCTTGACGTAGCCCAACAACCGCTCGCGATCGGTCCCCGTGTATTTGTGCGCCAGCCATCCCGCTGCGCCCACCGTGGTGCGGCCCAGATGGCGCTTGCAGCGCGTGTCGTTCGGGTGGTTCTTCATGCCCATGTGCCGCAGCGTGGCCCGTCTTGGCGCCTCGTCGAGAGGCGAGGGCACTTTCGCCGTGGGATTAGACGCCTTCGCCCAAGCGTTCAGCGAGGAAGGCGTTCAAGCCGGCGGCGCGGATCTTGGCCTGAGTTTTCTCGACATCGTAGTGCAGACGGTGGAAGGTTAGGCTTTCGCCATCCAAGGTAGCGAAGCTGCAACGGATATCGCGATCGCGCGGTTGGCCGACCGAGCCGACGCAGATGTAGGCCTTGTGGCCGACCGGGACGCGGAAGGTGCGATGGCCATCGTGCGGCACCATCACGCCCATGGTGGTGGCCATGAACGGGGTGTGGTTGTGGCCGGCGAAACATAGGTCGAAGCCGGAAAAATCACGGCTGAGGGTGTCGATCATGTTGCTGGCTTCGAGGGGGTTCTCAGGCTCGTCGACGTAATCATGCACGGGGTCGTAGATCGAGCCATGCACCAGCAGCAAAGGCCCGCGCAGCGCGAACGGTTTGCGTTCTTTGAACCACGGCAAAAGCCCGCCCCCAGCGGCGGACAGCAGGCGTCGTGTCCAATCGATGGCTTGTGCAGCATGTGGATTGAAGCGATGCCGGCCGGTGATCAGAGCTTCTTCGTGATTGCCCATCAGGCTGGTGGCAAAGCGCTCCTTGGCGATGGTTGCTACCGCTACCGGATCCGGGCCATAGCCGATGACGTCACCGAGACACAGGAATTCGGTTACGCCAAGGCGTTCGCACTCTTCGAGCACCACCGAGAGGGCCTCGATGTTGGAATGAAGATCACTGAGAATGGCGAGCATGGTAAGTTCTCAATGCTGCCGGGTCAGCCGACGGGTGTCGCTGGCCGGCGACAGCATCAGTGTTTCATCAGTGAGTTCACGATACAGCTTGGCTACCGTCGATAGGCTCAGGCCGACCACCGTGCCCCACGAGCCCTGCAAATCGACGACAAAACGATCACCGGTTTCCTGGATGGCATAGGCCCCGGCGCGGCCGCAATGCTCGCCGGTGGCGATATAGGCGCGGATGTCGTCAGGCGACAAGGCACGCATGGTCACCCGGGCGATGCTGATGCCCGAAGCCTCACTGCAGAGTACCCCGTCAGTGACGCGAATCAGGTGATGGCCGGTGAGCACGCTGTGCGTGGTGCCTTGCAGGGCGGAAAGAATGCGCATCGCGTCGGCATCATCAGTGGGTTTGCCGAAGACGGTCATGCCCAGGCTGACGACGGTATCGGCGCCGAGAATCACTCCGTTGGCAGCACCATTGGCAGCTACCGGCAAGATGGCACCGCGGGCTTTGATCTGGGCTCGGTCGAGTGCCAGCAACTGCGGTCGGTCGCTGAACACGGTTTCCTCATCGCCGGTCGAACCGATGACGGTAAACGGTACGCTGGCGCGTTCGAGGAGCATGGCCCGCTGGGGGCTCTGGCTGGCAAGGTAGATCACGTCAGCATGATACCCTGCGAATATGGTTACCAGCAAGTCCCACTCTGCCCGCCTTTCCCCCACCTCTACGGTTAAGGCGTTGACCGGCCCCCGCTCACAGCGCTTGTACCAAGCTGCGAAAGAAGTCATTCCCGGTGGTGTTAATTCCCCGGTACGCGCATGGAAACGTTTAGGCGGCAATCCTTTAACGTTAGTGAGCGGGGCTGGTGCCTATGTCGTCGACGCTGATAAGCGGCGCTATCTCGACCTCATTCTATCATGGGGGCCGTTGCTGCATGGTCACGCCCAGCCGAAAGTGGTGCAAGCGGTGCAGCAAGCTGCTGAGCGTGGTTTGAGCTTCGGTGCACCGACCGCCGGCGAAACCGAGCTGGCCTTGCTGATCCGTTCGGCCCTGCCGAGTATGGAACGCATTCGCCTCGTCTCATCAGGCACCGAAGCCACCATGAGCGCGTTGCGCGTCGCCCGCGCCGCCACTGGCCGCGAGATCATCATCAAGTGCGATGGTTGCTATCATGGCCATGCTGACCATTTACTGGTGGCCGCCGGCAGTGGTTTGGCCACCGGCAATCAGCCTGATTCAAGTGGCGTGCCGGCCGCTTTTGCCGCTCTCACTGTCAGCGTCCCTTATAACGACCTTAAGGCGATGGCGCAGGTGTTCGCCCAGCACCGTCGCCAGGTCGCAGCAGTGATCATCGAGCCGGTGGCTGGCAACATGGGTTTCGTGTTGCCGGCAGCGGGCTACCTCGAAGGCCTACGCGCGCTATGCACTCGTCACGGTGCGTTGCTGATTTTCGACGAAGTGATGACCGGGTTTCGCGTCGCTTGGGGCGGTTGGCAAAACGTCTGCGGCGTCACCCCGGATCTGACCTGTCTGGGTAAGGTCATGGGCGGCGGCTTGCCGGCGGCGGCGTATGGTGGCCGGGCCGCGATCATGGCCCACCTCGCCCCCGACGGCGCCTGTTACCAAGCCGGCACGCTCAGCGGCAACCCGGTGGCGGTGGCGGCGGGCATTGCCAATTTGCGCCTGGCCCAGGGTGGCAATTTTTACAACACGCATGGCGCACGCCTGAAAAAGGTCGTCGATGGTTTTCGCAAGCTGGCGCAGCGCCACGGCGTGCCGGTGCAGGTGGCGCAGGCGGGCTTGATGTGGGGCTTTTTCTTTAGTGCAGAAGAAGTCACCGACTTCGCTAGCGCCAGTCGCGCCCACGACGGTCGCTGGCAGGTGTTCTTCCGCGCCATGACGGTCCGGGGTATCCTCTTGCCACCAAGCCCGTTCGAGGCCTCATTCTGGTCGTCAGCGCACGGCGCGGCAGAAGTGAAGGTGTTGTTGACGGCCATCGATGGCGCCTTGGCTGAGGTCAAGGCTGCGCATGGGTGAGCCGCAACCGAGAGTGAAAAAGCCCAAAGCCACAAAATCTACTGCCATTGCCAGCCCGGATTTCAGCTTGGGATTGGCCCTCGGCCCGTTCCTGGGGGTGATGCTACCGGTGCTGGTGCTGGTGGTGTTTGCCTTGTGCACCTGGACCACACCTTGGTGGCACGGGCCGCGTCTGCGCCATCCCTGGACGGTCGCCGACGGCAAGCACCTGGCCTTGGCAGTGGGCGGGGCGGGCTTGGCCATATGTGCCTTTTGGATTCTCATACCGATCGCGCATTGGCTGCGCTGTGTACCGTTAGAGCGTTTCCGTAGCGGCAACCGCCTCGCGTGGTTGGTGCCGCTGCTAGTGGCGACACCGGCATGGATCGGCTTGTATATTGCGGCGCTCGGCTGCGTGGCCTTAGGTGGGTATGCGGCCATTAACGGTTTATTGCAGTTCGGGGTGCCTGAGCTGCTACGCGCTTGGCGTGATGGGCAGCTGTGATCGCGCATAGACGATTCACATAGGCACCGATAGTTATAGGCATAGTATATGGCAAGTATCTGCCGGGTCCGCAGCGTGTTTCTTGAAGTTTGCGGAAATGTTTTTTAAGAGGTATATACGATGAACGTTTTGTTAGCCTGATCCAGGCCTGGAGCCCATCGCATGTTTTCACGTTTTTTCTCGTGCTTGCCTTCATGCGGCCTTTCAGGCCTCCGCGCCCCGAGCTTGGTAGTGCTCTGCGCCGCCACCACCGCTCTGTGGGGCGCTGAATTAACCGATCATGCGCCACCATCGGCCACCGCTATCGATCGCCGTCTGGGAACACCAGATCCAGACACTATCGACTATCCTGAGGCTCCACCCAGCAAAGAGGTGGTCGAGCTCGGTCGGATATTGTTTTTCGACAATCGCTTGTCGGGAAACCAGACGCAGTCCTGTGCTACCTGCCATAATCCAGACTTGGGCTTCGGCGATGGCCTCGCCCTCGGTCTCGGCAGCCACAATAATCGTTTAGGGCGCAACACCCCGCATCTCTACAACCTGGCGTGGAACCATATCTTTTTCTGGGATGGACGGGCAGCCACTCTCGAAGCCCAGGCCTTGGGTCCGATCGCGTCCAAGGGTGAAATGGATATGGACATCACTCAGTTGTTGGTTCGCCTTCAACAGGTCGAAGCCTACAAGCAATCGTTTGCAACAGCTTATGGTTCACCGGGGATCAATGCTGAGCGCATTGGTACAGCGATTGCCGCCTTTGAACGCACGTTGGTCAGCCGCGATGCGCCGTTTGATCGCTTTGCGCACGGCGATGCGAAAGCGATGTCGGTTCAAGCCCAACGCGGCATGATCCTGTTCGTCGGCAAGGCCAACTGTATCGCCTGTCACAGCGGGCCGAATTTAACCGACGAGAGTTTTCATCGACTTGGGGTCAAGGGCGATGATCGCGGCCGGGCGGCAATCTTGGCTGGGCCGATGATGGAACAGGCCTTCAAGACTCCTGGCTTGCGCAATTGCCTGCTGACCGCTCCGTACATGCACGATGGCTCACAGGCGAGTCTGGAGGCGGTGGTCCGCTTTTATAATCGGGGTGGCGATGCCCCGACCACCGATCCATTGGTCAAGCAGTTGCATCTCGAAGAGCTGGAGATCGCCGACCTGGTGGCATTTTTGGGTGCCCTCACCGATCCCATCCATGTGGATCGTCCGGCCATTCCATGAGTAGAGCCATGAGCAGCACCATGAGCAGCACCATGCGCAGATCCTTGTGTTGTGCGTTGATCACCGGCGTGTGCTGGTGCTCACAGACATTGGCGGCGGCGACGCTCGAAGGCACCTTCACCTTCGAAAAGGCGGCTCCCGCTGGTCTGGCAGTATGGGTGCCCGGTGTCACCAAAGAGCACCCTGCAGCAGCGGTGCTCAACCAGATCGACAAGCAGTTCGTGCCGGTGGTGCTTTTCGCCCGTCCGGGCAGCGTGGTGACTCTACGCAACTCAGATCAGCTGCAGCACAACGCCTTCGTCACCGATAAGGCCGCCGGGGTTGCCTTGGACACCGGCCTGAACCAGCCCGGCGCCGATCAGTCGATGAATGTCTCATGGCCAGCGGGGACGGCGGTGCGGGTCGGCTGCAAGATCCATCCGCAGATGCAGGCGTGGATCATTGCCATCGATAGCGACGCGTGGGTGATGCCGGTAGCACAAGCGGTCGGTACGCCGATTCCTTTTACCCTGCCCGAGCTGCCAGCGGCCTGCCCACAGGTGAAGGTATGGACCAGTCGCTCGGGCGTGGTGACGCTCGATCTGCCGGCCACCGGGGCCGCTACCGGTGAGCTCGTGTTCGCCGGCAAGGTCATCGGCACGGTTGCGGTCCATCTGAGTCCATGACATGCGTCTTCCGCCCGAGACGGTCCAGTGCGCACGACTGCTGGGTGTCGGCTTGCTGGGTGTCGGCGGACCGTGGCTCTTCCTGTACGCCGTCCTGGTGTGGAATGGAGTGTTCGCGCCGGCCCCGATCACCACCGAACCCGTCCATACGCTCGTCCAATCGCCAGTGCATTGGAATCAATGGGTGATTACGCAGACGCGGGGTGGAGCGAGAACTTATCACGCCAACCATCTGCTGATCGATGATCCGCGTTGGGACAACGAGCAGGATCGCCCCTATCAGGCCTATCCTGCGGGCACGCTGTTCTTCAAACAGCATTGGAGCTGTCCGCTGTCAACCCAGCTGCCCCCGGAAATCATCACCCATATGGAACGCGGCAACGGTGATCACGGGCCATTGCATGACCCATGGCGCTATCGTCGTGAAAACGAGGATGGTACGATTCTCTTGGACGGCTACGCCGATGATCCGCGTGTTTGGAAGGAATGTGCCGAGTGCCATGGCAATGCCAGCCGGCGTGATTTCATTTTCAGTCAACGGTAATCCCTATGCGCATCGCAACTCGCCTCACCTTTTTCTCATTGCTGCCGATGGTCGTGGCCCAGCTCCTGAGCGCCGCCGCTTGCTGGGGCCTGTTGGCGTGGTCGGGATCGGCGCAGGCCGACGCCAACCTGAGTGCGACGGCGGAAGGGGTCAAGGCCTTCTTGGTTGAATCTGAGACGCAGCTGTCGCGTTCGGCCGGTTTTCTTGGCTCTATTCCAGCATTGTCGCTAGTCATGGAAAGCGGCGACGTGCCGACCATCCTTGATACCGCCAAAGGATTTTCGTCAGCCGACCATCCGTTGTTCGACCTCTACGATGTGCAGGGCAGCCTGCTGGCCTCCCTGGGTAAGCCGTGCGGCGAGCCATCGGTGCCATTGATCAGCCGGGCTTTGGCAGGGAAGCCCGCGAGCGGCATAGTGATCGTCGCGGGCACCCCGGCGGTGTTGGCCGCTGCCACCGTCGGCCCGACCACAGAACCGCGTGGAGTGCTGGTGGTCGGCAGCTTTCTCAACGAGGCTTTTTGCGAGCGCCTAGCCAAGTGCTTCCAGATCGGGGTGCGCTTGAATGTGCATGGCAAGATCACCGCTTCGGCGGCGATTCCGCTGCACTTTAAACAATCCATCTGCATTTTGGGTGAGGGCATCGAACTGCAGTTGCTGTTCGATCTCACCGAAATGAATCGGCGTAAATTGCAAATCGCCGAATGGCTGGCGGCCATCACCTTGGTGATGATGTCGATCACCACTTTGTTCATCTATCGTATGGTCCATCGCACCATGGCGCCGATCGACGCCACCACCCGCGCACTCACCGAGATCGCTGCCGGACGTCTCAGCGTCAGCTTGCCAGTCGACCGTCAGGATGAATTGGGGCAGATGGCCGTCGCCTTGAATGCCACGGCGGCGGCTTTGCGTTCGATTCAGGGCGAGTCTGCCAGCGTCAGCGATGAAGTAGCGCAGGCGGCGCGCCTCCTGTCGGCGACCAATATCAAAATGGCCGATGACGCGGCGCGCAGCAGTACCCAGGCGCAGACGGCGGCGAAGGCGGCCAGCAATGTCAGCGCCCACGTGCAGCAAGTCGCGGAGTCAGTCGCCGAGTTGGCCGAGGGCATCGAAAAAATCCGTCAAACCAGTTCAAATGCCACCACCACGGCCGCCAATGCGGCGGGGCAGGGGCGTCACGCCGCCACCGTCGTCGGTCGACTCGAAGCCTCCTCGCAAGAGATCGGCAAAGTCGTCGAGGTCATCGCCGGCATCGCCGAGCAGACCAATCTCTTGGCCCTCAACGCGACCATCGAGGCGGCCTCGGCCGGTGCCGCCGGTAAAGGCTTCACGGTGGTCGCCGGGGCGGTTAAAGTCCTCGCCGTTCAGGCTGCGCAAGCTGCCGCCGACATCCATACGCGGATCATGGCCACCCAGGAAGACGCACAGGCCACCGCCCAAGCCTTGCGTCACATCACCGAATCTGTTGATCAGATCGATCGGCTGCAGCAGACGATTGCCATGGCCGTAACGCGGCAAGCCGACACCACCGCCGAGATCACTCGCGCGGCATCGGAAGCCGCCCACGGCACCACCGGCATTTCGCAGGTCATCACCGAGGTGGCGAGTTCAGCGGAAACCGCCCTCGCCGAAACCTCGGCAATCAAGCATGCCAGTATCAACCTGACCGGTCTGGCGGATCGCCTGCAGCAACAGGTGCGGCGCATGCAGTGACGCGTGGGCACGCAGCCGGTCTTATGGCGTGTCGCGAATCAGTACGCTGCGGGCGCGCAGGCCATCGTGTTCGAAGGTCAGACCGAAATCAGCCGCCTGCCAGCCATCTCCCGGCAACCATGGTGGTCCGTCCTTGGGCGCCTGCGGACTGCCATAGACTGTTGATTCCATGGTCTTGAGGGTGGGGTTCCACACATAGGTGCCGCCACCCGGGCACGTCAGCCGGGTATGCCACAACCGTTCATGCACTGCCACGGGGTCCTCGCCCGGGAACAGCCGATGCCACTCGTTGAGGATGGTCAGGTTAGCCCACGAACGCCGCTGAAGAATATCTTTGCCCCTGTTGAGTTCCCCCAGCTTGGCGAGTAGCGGTTTGAGCCCGGCGCTGATGCGCAAGGCAGCTTGCTCACCAAGCCATGGGGTAGCCTCGGCCTTGGTCGTCTGCCGTGTAATGGCACGGGCGATCAACTCGCGACTGGCACTTACCACGAGGCCATCAGGACCGGGAAGCAGATAGATGACCACCCCTTCCAGGGGACTGTGGTCGGCCATCGCTGATGACAGACGCACGCAGGTCTTGCCGTTAATGTCTTCATTTTCCCATTTTACCGCCCCGGGTGCCGAGCGATCGATATAGGCATGGATGGCGGTGAGAAAGGCGGCCAGACGCAAACCGTTGCTGACCCCGAGATGCAGGCCCACTGGCAGTCGAGCGACATGCTGTTCGAGGAAATGCTCGCTGTTGTCAGCCTTGATCATTTCGTCCCAGAAAGGATCAGCATCGGCGTAGAGGGCGATGGAGCCATCCAACCAGCTCAAAGGATCCTGCCCGAACTTCGGCTCGCTCATGCTGAGAAAGCCTTGTGCTTGGGTGAACTGTTCGGCCTGGCGATCAAGGCCAATGGCCAGATGGGCAAGCGTGCCGGGGTGCTGATCGCCGGCCGTGGGAGCGAGATGTCCGCCCGCGATGAAACCGGTCATCTGCCGATATTCGCTGCCACCGATCAACGGCAGAACGGTGAGGTCGACGGCTATGCGTTGCTTGGTGATCGATACCTCGGCGCCGATGGGGTCGAACCAGCCATTCCACCGCCGTTCATAGGCTGCGCGAAAACGCGCGTAACTGGCCGCCTCGTTCGCCGTCACCTGCGTGAGATCGAGCTCCGCTACCGGCGTGAGAAAGCCCAGGCTGCCGAATGTGGCACTGCGCACCCCATCTCGATCAGCGACACAGGCGCCCAGCATCGCTGGCGCCTCGATGGACTGTGCTGTCAAGGGCAGTTCGCCTAGATGCACGGCTTGCAGCTCCGACAAGGCTGCGAGCGCTTGCAGGCGCCGGGCTTCACCGATGCGCCACCGGGCAGAGCACCAACGGCGGATGGCGGCATCGGTGATTACCACCAGGGCACCATCCTTGGCGACGTAGCGGTGGCGGAAAAAACGGAATTCGGAGGTCGAGCTGATCGCCGGCGTAGTACCGTTAACCGTCGCCACCAGTTTTGCCAGCTGGCTCAGCGAGTTGGTCATCACCACCTGTCCGCCACCAAGATCGGCCAGATAGGCGCAACGGTTGCGATCAGCGGTGACCAGACCCTGCCAAGCGATGCTGCCGATATTGCCGCTCAGCGGCGCCAGGCCGGCCTCTTTGGCGGCGGTCAGCAGACGGGTCGCCAAGAGGGTCTGCAAAAGAAGCGGCTGGCTGGTGTTGAACAGTACGGCGACATCGGCGCCCAGGCGCAATGACAGATCACCGCCGGTAATGGCCACGGCGTTGATGACCTGTGCACCCAGGGCCTTCGACAACAGCGAGGGCTCGAGGCACAGCTGTCGCTGATAATGTTGGGCGGTGCGTGCGTCCTCGGCGGTGTGCGTCAAGCCACGCATCAGGTTGAGGGTCGCGGCGTCGCTGCCATCAATGGTGGCGTTGAGTAACGCAAAGGACGGAAATAGGATCAGGTGCTGATCTGCGGGTATGGCTTTCGCCAGCGGCTCAAGGCTGGCGGGGATATCCGCAATCAGCTTATCCCACACAAATGGTTTGATGGTGATGCCCGGCAGTGAATCGACGGCCACCGATGCCTCGGCCTCGGCACCGGTTGCCACGTTGCCCAGCGGCAGACCGCGTTCGAGCTGGAGATTTTCGGCCACGGCCCGATCACCGGAAAACAGCTCGAAGAGCTGCTCGGTGTCATCTTGACGTTGCCAATCTGGCGCCTCAGTCGCTTTGCCGCCATGCGCTGCCAATTGATGGCGGAACCAGGCCGCTCCGGGATTACGTTCGGCCAGTATGGCACGCAGATGGTTATTGCTGACCTCGGCGAACTCCGCCTCGGCGGTCACGGTCACCGCCGGAATGGTCACTGAGAAATGCACCGCGTGGAGTAGGGTCCCTTCAGCATCCGGTAGCCAGGCCGTGCCGCTCAGCGGGCCGATGGGGGCCTTTACCGCCAGACGTTGTTCGTTGATCACTGCTTCGCCTGGCCCATCAAGCGTCACCAGCGGCAAGAGTGATTTTTCTCCGGTTGTATAGCTGAGCTCATCCAGATGCGTAACCAGGCAGCCTGCCGTATCGACGGCAAAGGAAGCTACCGGTGTGGCGGACAGCATGAATAAGACAGCAGAGAGTATACGCATGCGGTTGTCCAAGAGGGGCACTCATCACATCGTCGCCAAACGCTTAATCAATTGCGGTTCGCTTCGGAAAGGTGAAATATGGCAGTTTTGAATGCTTCAGTACTTCATTCAAAACGGAGGTCGGCGATCTCGATGGTCAGCGCCGCCGGGCCTGGTGCGTCGGCGGCGGTCCGCCGGCCGTGGAAGAGGAAGAGCTCACCCAGCAGGTCGGATGGTTTCCACGATTTGCCACGTGCCTGTTTGAAGTCGGCCGCCAGATCCAGGCGGACCTTCCGCCAGCCGGCAGTGGCGTCGAGGTGCACCGCTGCCTGCAGCGTGTCACGCCAACTGACGAACGGCAGGACCATATCAATGCTGCCCGAATTTTCGGCTTTGAGCCAAAAGGTCATGGCGCGCTGAGAGGAGGTCAATTTTGCCTTTTCACTCGTCGGAAGCACGAGAAATGCCGTTGGAGTTCCCCAATAGCGTATTTTCGCATCGGCGGATGGGGGCGAGGCGGGAAAGGCGATGCGCACCCCCGACGCTCCTCCAGGCACGGTCCCGCCATCGCTGATGACGGGCAGGCCGACACCATCTTTTTGCGACGCTGCGCCAGCCCACTCGATAAGCGTCTTCCACGCTCCGGCATCGCCGGCAGTGGAGAAACGTGCCGGCATCGGATGCGCCATTTCCGCAGTGATGGCGAGGACGAAGGGAACCGCGATGCCCGACGACAGCGCATCGATAGTCGCCACCGCCACGTCCGGCCGGGGATTGTCCCAGGTCATGAGGAAGGCGCCGATATCATGCAGCTGCGCATTCGTCTGGCAGATGCCGAGCAAAGCCCCAGGCAGTTCACTGGGATTCCACCAATCGGCGATTTCGATGCCGGTGCGCACCGGTACTTCGACCAGCACGCCGTCAGCATAGTGGATGCGATAGGTGAGGATCACCCGCGAGGCGCCGCTCACCCAGGCGGCAGTATGCAGGAAGAACAGCCGTGAGACCTGTCCACCGATCTGCACGCCGTTCACTTCGCGGGGGAATTGCGGAAGCCCGCCACCACCGAGCAATACGCATGCCCGTCCACCATTGGTTTCCGGATCGATGAGCGTGAAGGGCACGCCATGCAGGGTTTGCGGACCGGTCGGCATGGTACGGAAATCGTTGCCGCCTTGGTCGGTCCAGCCCCCGGCGCCATCGCCAGCGGTTTCATCGGCGAAAGCACGGTTGGCAACGGCGCGCACATCGAGCGGTCGGCAGCGCTCACTTTCCACGCCGAGACCCTTGACAGTTTCCTGCCACGGGCGGATGCCCACCGCCGGCTTGGCCCCGGTCGTCAACAGATAGCGGGCGAGGTTGCGCAGATAGATGGTCGCAGCGCTGTCGATATCCCACTGGCCCAGGGCGAGGAGCTGGCTGGCGAGCAGGCGTCCTTTGCCCAGGGACCCTTCACTGATCACCGCCCCGACGCCGTCGTTGAGCCCGAGGAAGGTGCCGCGCGCGGCAAGCACGTTGACGGTGAGCGGCTTGAGCGCCGCTTCCACCCACCAGCCGCCCTTGAGGTGGTCACTGGTGTCGAGCGCCGCCTGCGACAGGTCGGTGAACAGCGGATGGGCCGGGCAGACGAGGTCGACGAAGGTATTGCCGGCAGGAACCGCGCTCTGGCCAAGGGCCGCCACCGCCCCGGCGCTTTGCTCAAGCACCAGGGCATCGCCGCCGGCACCGATCCAGGTGCGCAAGGCGATGCTATCGGCCTTGCTGAGCAGGCATCCGGGCGGGACAATGATGACTTCGCACCCGGACGTATTCTCGAGATCTGCGATGGAGTGTACGGCGATGCCCAGGTCGGTAAGCCAACGGCGCACCGCTGTCTCACCGGTGCCGGGCAGCATGGCCACCGAGCGGGCGGGTCCGAGGGCGGCATGCGTCAACGTCGAGGGGGCAACGAAGAGGTTGTATCCGAGGCATGATACCTGGCGCCCACTCACCTCGATGCGCAGGCGCAGCTGCCACCAGCCGGTCGCCGTGGGCTCGGGAAAAAAAATGGTGACCGGCACCACCATCCGATTCCCCGCGGGCAGGTCGGGCAGATCGATGACCGCGATCGGCAGCTCTTCAGCCGCACCACCCGCGAGTGACAGGTGAGCCGTGGCTTTGCCCAGTGCTACATCGCCATCATTGATCACCTCCATGTTCTGTTCATAGGTGTGTCCACCCAGGGGATGACGCAAGGCGATGCGATTGGCGCCGTAGAGCGAAGCGAACACCGGCTGGGTCCACTGGCGTGCATCGGCAAGATCCGGATCGCTGAACCACGGGGCGAACCCAGAAACCTGCGGATCGCGGCGGATGAATTCCGCAATGCGACGCCCATAGGTCCGGCGTGCATCGGCTAATCCGTGTTGCGGGTCGAGGAACGCCGCCAGGCCGATGGTGCCGGCAAAGCCGATGCCGGCTGGGGTTCCCCAGGTGGACGTGCGGCCGGCATAGCTGAGGTAGTCGTCCACATTGCCGGGGCGGAATGCAGGATCACTCAATTGGCCCCACGAAAAACCGACGCTTTCCCAAATGATGAAGGGGATGTGGGTGTTCCAGTTGGCGCCGTAGGCGCGGTCGGCGAAGGCTCGCGCTTCGGCTGAGTTGCGTTCCCAGCTGCTCCACGGGCCGCCGCTGAGCCCGTGATAGGAATGGCGATCGAGCACATCGGTATCCAGCGCTTTGGCGCCATACCCATAGGCGGCGCCGCTGAAGGTGCTTACCGGCCGGTGTGAATGGTCGAGGGTACGTATCAACGCCACCTGGCGATCGAGTTGGACGCGCACGGCTTCATCGTCGTAGTGCACCTCGTTGCCGCACGACCACATCACCACCGACGGATGGTTGTGATCGCGGCGTACCCATTCAGAGACTTCCTGGGTATTGCGCTGGGGAAATTCCACCGGATCGAGCCGGTCGGTGAATGACCACGCCCACTCATTGTAGACCATCATGCCCAGCTCATCGGCGCGCTGCAGCAACAGCGGCTCGGTTGGCATGTGCGCAGTGCGGAAGATATTGTAGCCATTGCGGCGCAGACCCGACAAGTCGTGATCAATCCGCGCCGCATATGCGGAGGCCGATTCGCCGGCTCCGGCGTAGGACAGCGACTTCAGATTTTCCCCGAACAGGTAGGTGCGGACCCCGTTGAGGAAAAAGCGTCCATCGCGCACCGTGAATTCACGGAAGCCGAAGCGTTCGCAGCCGAAGCCGGCAACCGCGCCCTCCTGCTCGGCGACCAGGCACAGCCAGTACAGTTCCGGTTGTTCTGGCGACCACGAACGGATGCCGGGGACGAGGACTTCGGCGGTGCCGCTGTTGTCACCGGGTGCGAGGTCGATCTGCCCGATGACGACATCAGCTGGCCGGTCGATAACCGCACCGGAACGCGCGTTCTGCACCACGGAGCGTAACGCGACACGCTGCGCGCTGCCGGTACGGTTGTCGATGCGCCAATCGACGCGCAGCGATCCGCGTTCACGCTGCGGCGATACCAGGGCTTCGATCACACGCAGCTTCGGCTCCAACGTCAGGCGGCAGGATTGCCACAGCCCGCCGCGGATGTTGCTGATGCTCCACTGTGAGCCGTAGGTATGCCAGGCGCGATCACCGGCTCCGAACTTGGGCCCCATGTCGCTGCGTACGCGCACGGCGAGCACATTGCTCCCCGGCGTGGCCCACGCGCTGATATCGATGTCCCACGGTGTGAAATCACCGTGGTGATTGCCGGCCCGGTGCCCGTTCACCCACAAGTCGGCTTCGTAGCCGGCGACACCGAAATGGAGGATCGTGCAGCGCTGCACGGCGGCGGCATCCAGGTCAAATGACCGGCGGTACCAACCGAGAACATACGGCGCCGCCGTGGTGCGCGCTTTGGGGTAGGCGCGGTACCAGTCCAGCGGCACCTGGATGGAGTCCCAGGATTTATCGTCGAATGCCGCTTCTTGCCAGCCGCGATCAAGCTGCGCTTCGTCGGGAAAACGGGTGGTGGAGGTCACCAGTCCCGAGCAGCGCCAATTCCCATCCAATTCGATTACCGGCTTGGCCTGCGCCGGCACCAGGACCGCGCCATGGCCAAGGTCGAAATGCAAATCCGCCCACGGGATAGGCGGGGGAAGCTGGGCCGGCGCACGCTCCGGCCCGATGAACACCGGCAAGGGCGTTGCCGCTACCGATGGCACAACGTCGGCGGCCGGCACGCGGCAGATCAGCAACCCCATGAGCACGATAATGGGAAAGAGCGAATAAAAGTGCGACGGTAGGGGACGGTGCATGGCCACATCATTGAGCCGTCGCAGCACTAGGTACAGGACCGAAAAGAGGTCCTCTAGCACGGATCGCCTCGGTTCAGCCTTCAGCGGGAGCTTGGAAGCGGCGGCGGTAGTCGGTTGGTCGCATGCCCATGGCGACGCGGAAACGCCGCGAAAAATAATTAGCGTCGAATACCCCGACCTGGGCACCCACCGCGGAAATGCTCAGCTCGGAACGTAAAAGAAGCATCGCCGCATGCTCCATGCGACTGTGCACGTAATAAGTCATTGGACCGCGGCGGTCCTGGGCGCGGAAAGCCCGTGACAGGAGGCCTGGTGTCGTATCCATGGCCTTTGCTAGCGAGGTGAGCGTCCACTCACGGGTGAGGTCTTCGGCGAGCAGGGCTTTGGTGCGCTGGACGAGGGAACGCAGCGTCGGGTTCGCCGCCGGCGCATTCCATGCCGGCAGCTGATCTACCACCGCCTCGGCGAAAAAACCGAGCAATAAAAGCATGACGCCAAAAGTCCGTGGACCGCAATCAGCACCCTGTTGGTGGAGCAAGGCATCTTCAAGGATTGAGTTGGTGAGTGCTAAACGTTCTGGCGATAACGAGCCGATCACCGGCTTATGGTGGAATGGTGTCGACAACGAGCGTAGCAAGAGGCAGCCAAGCACCGGGTCATCGGTGATCCACGACAATTCGCGGTAGAGGAGGTCTTTGCTGAAGCAACAGTCCCACCCGCCAAGTCGTGAACAATCCCGGTATTCGTGCCACACCCCGGGAATCAGTAGAATGACGCAACCGGGACTGAGCGTCTGTACACCGGCGGCTGAATCGTGGAATCCCGATCCGTCGGTGATGATCACCAACTCGACGAAATCATGATCGTGGGCATTATGTTGCGCACGCCACCGCCAGCGACGGAATTGGATGGACCGTTGCAGGGCGAAAAATGTTTTCCAATGCAGGCGATCCGTCATTCGGCTGGGTAAATCCAACTTTTACCCTACGGCGTCAGCACATCGGCACAAGCCGGCGCAATCCGTGCTAGGCACTTGCTGGCGAGTGCTATCAGGCTGCCGCAGCAGGCCTAGATTGAGGCTCATGGTAAACTTCCGCTCGCTCCTTTTCCCCGCGCTCATGATGCTGCCATTGGCGTCGGTCGCACCCGGAGCCGACCAGCCGTTGACCGTGGCCGGCCCCATCCGCGACATCCTGGTGGTGGGCGACAGCATCACCCAGCACGCCCCGAGCACGAAGCTTGGCTGGTCCGGCAGCTGGGGCATGGCCGCATCGGCCAGCGAGCGTGATTGGGCGCACCTTCTCCAGGCGCGCCTCAATGCGCTGCCGGCGGGCGCGCCCACGGTTTTTCACATCGATGCCGAGGGTGGTGGTAAAGTCCGCGACAAGCTCAAGCGCCTGGCCGCGATCACCGCCAATGCCGCCGACCTGATCATCATTCAGTTGGGCGAAAATGACAACACGGCGGAGCTCGCTGCGTCGTTCGAGGCTGATTATGAACTTCTTTTAACTGGCCTGCGTGCCGCTTATCCGCAGGCGCGCCTGCTGTGTTTCGGCGTATGGACCGGGGCCTCGGGAATCTCTGCGAAGGACGCAGTCATCCGTGTCCTATGCGGTCGCCACGGTGCCGATTTTGTTGAGATGGCGGCAATCAATGCAGACCCGGCAAACCGCGCCGGCAAGGAGGGCGGGTGGACCAATCCGGGAGTCGCCTGGCACCCGGGCGATCGCGGAATGGCCGCCTATGCGGAAGCTGCCTGGGCAGCACTGCAGCGCCCGGTCGCGCCGGGGCCGGTCGTGACGGCGCCGCCAGCAGCAGCGGTGCTACCAACCCTGGCGGTGCCACCAGCACCCGCGGTGGGTGCCCATGATGATGTGGTCTTCACGGCTGACTTTTCCGATGCCCAAGCCGTGGCGAAAACGTGGCGCGGCCCGGGTGCCATTGAGGAGGGGGCATGGAAAATAAGTCAATCCACGCCGGCCTCGGCGAAAGCCAGCATGTCGATCCCGGTAGAGCGCATTGCCGGCAAGCGCGTGAAATTGTCAGTGCGCCTCCGCAGTGAGGAAATTTCCGCACGGCCGAAGGCATGGAACGGCATCAAGGTCCTGCTGGCGACGACCAATGCCGAAGGCGAAAAATGGTATCCGCAGCTGCCCACCACCGATACGGTGACTGAGTGGACCGTGATCGAAAAGACCTTCGACATCCCTGCCAATGTGGTGCGGACGGATGCGCTGATCGGTCTGGAAAACGTCTCCGGGACGGCATGGTTTGATGACCTGCGTTTGGAAATCGTGGCCAATCCCTGATCTGGAACCCTGGCGCCCAACCCTGCTGAAGGACCGGGTGCAGATCGTCCGAGAAGAGGGTACGATTGAGCGGTATCGTCTGGCGAAGACGCTCATCACCGTCAGCGGTGGTACGTACCACCCTACGGCGGTGCATCTGCGCCGTCCGGCGACGGTTTCTTCTGCGGGGGTTGTATGCTGCGTTTTCCTGTTCTCGCCCTGGCTGTCCTGGTCTCGGTCGCGTTCGGTTCGGAGTCGCCGGTGGCGGTCGACAAAGGCTCGTACGCGCCATCACCACCCAGCCCAACCCCGAAAGAGGCCGCCAAGATCCTCGACGTGAAGCCGCTGATCGAGGCGGAATCAGCCGGCCTGCCCTTGCCAACCAACGACTGGTGGACGTCGTTGCTGATCGAGCCGATGAATTGCAAGCTGTACAGCCGGCCGGGCATCGTCAGTCCGACGCCGCGCGGCGTGAGTTTTTATTATCCGCTGGGGTTCAAGGAAAACGGCAATGAGATGGACGAGGGCGTGCCGTTGGAGGTGATCGCCGTCGACAAGCCAGGCACCGATGCGCCGATCAGCAGCATCGCCATGCTGCGCTGGGGCGACTGGACCTTGACCACGCGTCTGCGCGCCGCCGCCGAGCGCTATCTCGACGTCACCATCGGCCACGGGTTACCCTATGTGTGGGTCGAAGCCAAGAGCCTCGATCTGCGCGTCGGCGGCGATCCGGGCACGCTCACTGATATCACCGGAAAGCCGGTGACCCTGCCCTATACCGGCGACGCCCTGGTGAGCGTGCGGGGCGGTCGCACCTTCGCCATCTTCGCTCCGCCCAGGACGTGCTTCAGCGCCAGCGCCACGACGGTGCAGCTGCCGGCCGGAAAACCCGGCAAGAAGACGCCGGCGGTCAGCACCAATCCCGGCATCGATGTGGCCTTTGCCGGTCCGGTGCATTTCCTGGTCGCCGCCATACTGCCGGACGCCGCCCAGGCGCCGGTGTTCCAGAAGTACGCCTACGCCGTGCCGCGCCAATCGCGCATGGAATGGGATTACCAACGTCAGGCCGGCGAGGTCGCCACCACCTGGACGGTGACCACCGAGGCCTTGCAGGGCACCAACAAGGACGTGCTGCAGGGTTGGATGCCGCATCAATGGCGCACCGGCCACAATTCCCTGGCACTGCTCGACACCTCGTTCACTACCCATCGCGGCAAGCTGCGCCTGGCCCCGGGTGCGAGTTTCCACATCGCCTGGCCGTTTACCGGCGTGGTGCCGGCGTTGCCGGTGCCCATCGTCAGCAAAGACCAGGCCTCGCCGTTCGAGGTCGAGCGCGTCAACACCATGATCGCCGATGCGGCTGATGAGTATGCCAAGCAACCGCCGGCCAAGCGCGTCGGTGATGACACCTATTGGGGCGCCAAGGGCCTGCTCAAGATGACGCAGATCTGGAGCATGGCCGAGCAGCTCAAGCATCCCGCCGCCGCTCAGCTGCGCGGCTATGTCAAAGAGTCGCTCACCGACTGGTTCACCTGGACACCTGGCGAAACAGCACGCTATTTCTGCCGCTATCCAGCGCCGTGGAGTGGCCTGGTGGGCATGAAGACCTCGTTCGGCTCGGGCGCCTTCACCGATAATCATTTCCATTACGGCTACCTGGTGCTGGCGGCGTCGATGTATGCGCAGTACGATCGCCAGTGGGCGGCCGACTATGGCAAGATGGTGCAGATGGTCGGCAAGCAGTACGCCAATTGGGATCGCGCGGATAAGGATTTCCCCTTTCTGCGTACCTTCGATCCGTGGGGCGGCCATTCGTATGCCGGCGGTTCGAGCAGTCCCGGCGACGGTAACAACCAGGAGTCGAGCTCCGAATCGATGCAGGCCTGGGCCGGTCTGTTCCTGATGGGCGTGGCCTTGGATGATGAGAAGATGATCGCCACCGGAGCCATGGGCTATGCCATCGAAGGCGAATCGGTATTCCAATACTGGTTGGATTATCCGGGCTGGAAAAAGCCTGCTGATGCCAATCACTCGCCAAGTTACAAAGCCAAGAATTCCATCGCCAGCGTCATGCGTGACCGCGACATTGGCTATTGGACGTGGTTCAGCGGCCAGGCGATCCACATCTATGGCATCCAGTTCATTCCCACCTGGACGTGGATGCAGTATCTCGCTCGCGATCCGGCCTTCATCACCTGGCAGATTGAGCAGATGGTCAAACGGCAGGCGAAAAAGGATGGCGCTACCTTGTTGGATATTGGTGACGATTGGGGCGTGCTGGCCGGCATCGGCGCCATCTCCTTTGGCGATCCGCAGCGGATCACCAAGCTCTTTGCCGAGGCCATCGTTAGTCATCACAAGCTGGCGACTAATAAAGATGCCGTGATACAGTATTGGATCGCGCATTGCTATCAGTCCATCGGCACGCCGGCGGCGGGCTATTATACCGATCTGCCAGCCAGCTCAGTTTACCGCGACAGCACCGGTAAGATGCACGTGGTCGGTTGGAACCCGGCGAAGACGCCGGTGCCGGTGACGGTCTACAAGGACGGTAAGGAATTGGGCAAGAGTTCGCTGCCGGCCGAGACTTTCACCTCGATCGATTCGTTGCCATTCTTGCGTTGATGTCGCAGTTCCGACGCGCCTTGCCCGCTATCACACCGCCATCTGGCCTACGTGGGCAGCGGCGGCCCGTGCCACTGATCTTTCACCGGTTTAGCGGATAAAGACAGGCGAGTGCGGCATTATGAACAACCCTGAGCCGTCGCAGCGCGGTCAGTTCGGTGCCACAACAGCGCGTATGCTGATCACCCGATCTCGACCATACCGTCGCGGACTCGAACCGGATGCGTGGTGACTCTGGCGGCGGCCGGCCCGACCACGACCGCTCCATCGCTCAGCCGGAATGACCACCCATGACCGGGGCAGGTCACCCGGCCAGCAGCCAGAGGACCACTGACCAAGCCAACTCGTTCATGCGGACAACGGTCATCCAGGGCGTACCAACCGCCGGCGTGATGGAAGACCGCCATGCGGCGGGTGCCAACAATGACGAGCCTGCCGCCCTCGTCAGGCCAATCCCCGGCGTGACCGACCATGGTCCATACTTGTCCGACACCGGCTTTGAGTTCAGTGGACATGGGTATGCAGCCGTTTGATGCGTTCACGAACCACCCGGTCCACCTCCGCTTCCTTCCGATTTCCCGACAGGTCATAGGCGATGGTATTGAAAGGCGCATTCCGCCCCGTGCGATTGATGTCCGAGCCGTGGATCACCAGAGCGCCGAAGAACAAGAGATCGCCGGGCTCATATTCTACCGGCACCGCCCGGTAGGCGGTGAGATCTGCGGACAATCCGATGGGGAATGATGAGATGGTCTTTTCCGTGAAAAACTGGTGTTCGACCAAGCCACCCTTCTGGCTGCCAGGTACGTAGTTCAGGCAGCCGCTTTCCACCGTCTGCGGTTCGAGGGCAACCGCGCAGTTGATATGCAATGGCTGATGGTGGGTGTAGTGCCAATAGCCGAAGTCTTGGTGCCAAGGGAAGCGACTGGTCGCTTCTGCAGCCCGCATCAAGGTTTTCGAGTGGAACACTAAGATGTCCTGGTCTGGTGCGATGAGCTGATCGATCGCATCCAGCACCGGCGTAGAGGTCGCAATTCGTGCCAGTGCGCTGGAGACATCATCACTGTTCATGAGCTGCTCGATACGCTGCGGCCGGTCGGCTGGAATGGTTACATCCCACGAGGTGCCGGCATGCCCCCATGGAAGACGTCCATCGCGCTGTTCAGCCTCCCAGGCTGCCTCATGCACCCCCATCAGTTGGACGTTGGCCTTGCGTACTTCAGCCAATGGCAGGGCGCCCTTGAGCACCAGGAAGCCTTGTTCGTGGTACTGTTCCTTCTGTGCAATGGTGAGCTGCATGACGATCTCCAATGGTCTGAGAATATCCTCAACAAGTCCCCTGGCTCTAGGAAGCTTCTATCGAGACTTGGACTTTATTACTTTCTTGGTAGACATGCATGACTGATGGGAAATGAAATAATTCCGGACCGTCAGGACTATGTCCTCATTGCTCATCAGGACGCGGTGGCCATGCCCGGCTCCGGTCGACCCACCTTGCTGTGGCACGCCATCAACGGCGCCCATTGGACCACCGGGTCATTATTCAGCTGCAATCGGACCTA
>JAYVTR010000431.1:0-11376 GCA_043788625.1 Planctomycetota bacterium | reverse complement strand
ATCAGACTACGGATCTGAGGGTTAGTGGTTCAAGTCCACTCCGCCGCGCCATAAACCCTGTAGCTGTAAAAGGCTACGGGGTTTGTTTTTTGATGGGGTCGGGGGTGTTTGAGCTATCCTACCCATATCCTACCCCAAACAGAATAAAGCACACGCAGTGTAGGTCGCCTGTCCCTATTAATGCATGATCAAAAATCGTTGGCCGAGCATTTATGCGCAATTTAGTGCATGTATTTAATTTTATACGACCAATTTCGCAATAATCGGAATGCCTCTTGCGAGCAAGTCTAGGGTAGGTTAAACAAGGACCAGGCCGGTAGTGGGCGACAACCAACTTTTAGCCCCGTACTACATGCGATGAAATCCCCTACTCAAACTTGTCATCAACAGCCGCAGCAAGGCGCGGGATTTGCGTACGTCTGCTGTGGCAGAAATCATGCATAAAGCGTTTATTCTTTCGGCACGAATCAGCTTCTTGGGTGTTGAACAAGTGGCCCCGCGACCAATTTTTGATGCGGTATTTGGTATCGAGCCCACACAGACTAGCCGTGACGCACGTCTGATGATAGCTTCCGTATCTGGCGAAGATGACCGTTATCGCTGGTCTTTTACGGTGTCTAGCCAGCCTGACCGTATCGACATTGTGCAACAGGCTTTGCTTGATCCCGGTGCTGATACGGCGTCGTTTACCCACCTTAACTCTGTCTCTGAAGTGTTAACCGCCTTCGTCGACCGCGTTCTAGCGCGCTCTGAGTCTCTGCCATGGAACGCAACGCGAATAGCATTTGGTTGCGTGGCTAAATGGCAGGTTGGGGATGGAGCCGCCTCTAATCGTGCACTAACCGACCGTTTTCCTGGCCTGCCTGTTGGACCTGAAGACCTTGATGTAATCTTCCGCCGCAATAAACCCCGCGATTTAGCCATGCAGGGCACAATGATGCGCTGCAATCGCATCGAAACGTGGCAAGCGACGCGTTCATTTACATTGGTAATCGGTATAGCCCCACGCGCAGTCAGCGATCGCCATGTGGTAATGCTTGAAACTGACTGTAACTCAATCCAAGATCGCCAAGATCCGCTCAACTCCGAGCTTGGAACGTGTTTGCTGCGCACTCTGTTGTCAGAATCCATTCAACTCGTTCCTGATGAGATTGCCCCATGACTGTCACTGCGAACTATCAACATCTAATCGGTACGCCGGCCGTATCTGTGGCGAATCAAAATTCGGCAAATTCCCCAGTTCCAGACCATGCCGCAGCATTCTTGGCAGCAGCCCTTCGTCAGATCAATACGCTTCCGATTGAACAGCGTTTAACGGCAGTTCTCTCCGCATTGTCGGCTTTCTTTGATCGACAAGCGGTCACTAATGCAGCCCCAGGGGCAATCACCTTCGCCAGCGGCTTTCGCACTATTGAGAGATCAATCGGACAAGCTCAGAACATCTCCATCGCTACGGCGCAAACTCTTGGCACTTTCCTTGGTGCATGGTTTCTCGCCCTCATCGAGAAAGGCGTTGCTATGAATGCGCCTACCATCGCTCACCTTCATGACAACGTTGATATTACATTGCGTCTCGAATGGCGCCGTGGAGACCGCACTTTGGTTGTGAACCTTCTTGATTTGTCTGCAACTTTCTCTGCAACCTCGTTCACGGAAGATCGTCAACTCGAATACCAAGAAGGTGACCTTGATCTTCGCCCGGCTCGCGTGCGCAGTACGGTTGGCTGGTTGGTTGGCGACGAAACGCACTAACAACGAACAACTATGTTGCGGGATGACCGGATCACGGCTGGCGTCGTCTGGCGCGGTATCGGACCACAGGCCGCAAGGCCTGGCTCGGGTGCTCCTTACATCGTCAACGACCATGGTGACCGGCAAGTAATCAGCTTCACCACCGAGGCTTTTTACGACAAGATACAGAGCGACGAAAACAATCCTAAGTTGCGCAGCATTCAATTATCAGTGTTCGTAGCAGAACTTGCTGAATCACCTAGCGCCGCACGTGCTCTATTGTGGGCATCTGGTCGAGCGACTATAGAGGCATTGGCGGGTCTGCATGTCTCCGACATCCTTCGCAGCACCGCCAGAGTTAGCCATGGTGGGCCTACGAGCGCGGGTGGAGTGACCATGCCAATGATGGTCGTGGTTTATGACCCGTCTACGGAGGTAAACCCAGTGACCAATATTGCGGTTTATCTTGAAGCTCATGCCGTTGTTCAGCCGGATCCACTTTGGGTAACCAGCAGAAAGCCACTGCAAGCCATGAAAATGGCCTTAGCCGGCTTGGCAACCGAATATCACCGACAAGCTGGCTGGGTTCTGACTCCAGGGGCATAAGCTGGTGCCAGACTGTAAAAGTTAATGGTAAATAAGATTTATATCATGCCAGCAAAGTCATTAGTCATATTGCAAAGCTTAATCGCTGTTTAGCTCGTTCTCTGTTCATCAAAGATGAACTCAAAGGATTGCGGGCTTCTCTTGCTTGGGCCCAATTTTATTTTGCGCCTTAGCTTGAATTCTAATCATATTTAGAATCGCTTCATTACTCATCGCGATTTGCTCAGCAGACACCATTATTCGGTGAATTGTATAAAATAACCCCGACAAACAGCCAAAAATTAGAAGAGAAAAGAAAGATATTATAGAAATTGCAATGGCTGGGCCGGCAATCAATTCATGAGAAAGGAGAAGAGCGACTGCGCCGATCAACAAACAAACTATAAATATAGCAGCAGATAAATACATTAGTAAAACGCAACACATCGTCGCGGCATCAGCCCAATAAGCTGGGGTGAAGATTCGCTTAATATAATCCATTAATCGTACCTCTTGTAGCAGTTAGTAAATGCGCCAACATTAGTAAATGTCAAGCGCGATAAAGTCTAAAATCATCAGAATTCGGGGATTTAACCTAGATTATCCACACCCCAGCACCCGGGCCGCGTCCTTCGCATCGATCAAAGTCTCGGCTGGCCCAAGTCCCTTACGCACGACATGCTTTAACTTGCCGAGGCGGCACAGGTCAAGCACGTCACTGGGGTTCATGCGATACATTTGCGCCGCTTCCGTGACAGTGAGCAGGGCAACCGACAGGACCATCGTGGGGGCACCGCAATCCACGACACTCTGGCTACTGCCTGCTTGGTCAGTCGTGAAGCGCGGGTGAGGATTCATTATTTTGAGATCTCCACGACCCCATCCGACAACGCTAGCCACGTATCTCGTTGATAATTTCGTGTAAATCATGGTGGTAGCGGCGCTCGTATGGCCCAGATAGGTGCCGACCATGGCGCCAGGTAAGCCGGTGGCGGTCATCATGCCGGCGTAGGAATGCCGCAGGCTATGAGGTGTTCGGCCATCGATAGCCACACCGGCACGCTTGACAAAATTTGCAAATCCACGCGTTGGATTCCATTCATGTCCCTTGAAAATATGTCCCTCGTCCTGCTTCAGTGGTTCCATGATGTCCGCAAGCTCAGCCTGCAATGGCACGAGACGTTCGCGCTGACGCTTTATCTTCCCGCCGGCTGCGAGGCGCACCATGATCACCCGGCCGGACCAGTCGATGTCCTCCCAGCGCAGGTGCGCCGCCTCCTGGAAGCGCAGGCCGGTGTAGGCGAGGACCGCGAATAGCAGATGGTATGGGTCGCGCTTTTCATTTCCTGGCCGGACGCATTTCCACTCGCATTTGATCAGGCACTTGCGCATCTCGTCCACCGTGAACTGAGGGCGTAGATATTCGGGGACGCTTGCCCGTTCCAGAGTGTCGGTTGGGTCACGTTCAAGTCGGCGGCGACGAAGCGCCCACCTCGCCAAGCCGCGCACGGTGACCAGCCAACGGTTGCGGGTTGCGCGTGCATTCTTGGCCGTCGCTTCGTTCAACCACCTCTCGATGTCGACCGGCGCAGCTTGTGCTGCCAAATCGGGCACGGCAGTGACCAGTAGCCCGAGCACGCGCCCCACCTCATGCATGTGGATTTCGCTCCGCCCGCGCGCTTTCAGGTCGACAAGGTAATCCGTTTTCAGGGTTTCGGTGTCACCCTTACCGCGGCGAGCGGCAAAAGCGACGCCAGCTGCCAGGTCGGCGTGGCGCTTCCTGGCCCACTTCTTGGCGTCCATGGCATTGGCGAAGCTCTTGCATTCTTCACGATTTTGACCAGGGACTCGCACAATTCCAAGCCACGAGCCGCCGCGCTCCTTAGCACGCCAACCAATTGAGCGTGATCCTTTGGGGCGTCCTGGCGTCCTCTTAATTTCTTGTTTAACCTGGCCAGTAATTGGCTTTCCCTGACCTAATATGACGGTGGTGGTGGGCATGGTGGGAAGAAGAAAGGGCATGGCCGCCCAATATTTGACCCGCCACCAGAAGAGGTACGGGCAATAGTTTCGTTACTCGAATCCCGCCTTACGAAGAACCAAAAGCACCTCTTTGAGGTGGTCCCCCTGCGCTGACGCGCGGACATTGAGATCCCTAAGGCGTTCCGTGATTTCCAACCACACGTTGCGGGCGATCCTTTTCTTGGGTGCCCGTAGCGCACGAGTAGATGAAATGCTCATTGGACTACATCTGGCGAAGCAATGAGCTGCTGGCGAAGTGCGGTGAGGAACATGTTCGCTTCCATTAATAGAAGCTGTGCCTCGGCAATATCCTGATCGAGGTCCGCGAGGTGCTGATCGGCGCGGACATGAAGACGTCCAAGAGTTTCCGTAATCTCTGACCACTCATCAATACGGATGGACCTACCCGTTGAGGTGCGGATTGCACGCTTTTTACAGCCTGTTTGAGATAAAAGAGGGTAGGTCATGGGCCGGTCTTCTCAGCAACCCACCAGCTGGCATAGCGCACGCGTGAGCCGGTTGGTAGGAGGTCGTTCTTTGGGACGATCCCGGCAACCGTCCAACGCCACAGGGTCACGCTGGACACCCCTAGGTACGCGGCAGCCTCACCTGTGCGGAGCCACGTATTCATAACACCTCCGCAAATGAAAGGGTGATGGCGGCTATCAGATCATCATATTTTTGAGGTATCTCCACGCGCACACCATTGCGCCCCAATGCGATCATGTGGGCCTGCCAATACTCGCAATCCTCCTCTTCACCTTCATTCGCTTGGAGAGACTTTTCAATTTCCATTTTCGCTGATCTCTCCACGGCGGCTTGACCTTTCAGCCGGTAGCAAGGAAGGCATGTCAGGCCGCCTAAGTCCATGGCACCTGATCGTTCCTTTTCAGTTCCGCATGTAATGCCTCCGCTGCATTCAGCGCCGCAATCCATGCAGCGTGCTTCAGACCAACCCTTCCAAGAACAGATTTGCGCAATGATCTGCGAACTTTCTGCGATCTCTACCGCTTGTTCGTACGTCATGACGGAGTTGATAACGCTGCTCAATTTGCACCCGCACACATGGCAAGGAGTGGCGCAGGCTGACGGCAATCATCCTTTGAGCCGCTGTCTTTTAAGCCGCCCATGACGGGGGGAATAACCATCGGTGGATCGAACAATCCGCCTTCAAATTGTTCGACTAGAGCGCCGTAATAGATCAAGCCATTTTTGTCCCCTTCGTCAAAATTTCCATCGTCTCCCTCATGATATTTCAAGTGCTTCTTCACATAACTTTTAACGCCTAATAATACGGAATTTTTAGGGCCATGTTTTTCTACACAGTAGAGGCACAGCGACGGGAGCCACGTCCTGCCCTCTTTACCAAATTGCCATATCGCATTGGCCTCCCAGAACACAGAGGTTGTTTTCTTGCAGATGCTGCATGGACATGAGCCGCCGTCGATCCCACGAAGAACAAAACGAAAATGAATCGCCTCGGTAATTTTGGCGAGCTCTTCTTGACGAGCTGCGGTTAAGACCCCGGCCTGACCTGCCATGGCTGTTTCCTGTGAATGTGTCCGTGTTTGTAAAATCTTCATGTGTGCTCCTTGGATTCGCGCCTGATGGCGCTGGGATGAATGCTGATTAAGCGTTGTAATCAATCAGACCCTGACGGTCCGCTTCCAAAAAATCGATAACCTTTTTAAGTAAAGCTTCGGCTTCTCGGAGCATTATCGCGGGCGGGAGAGAAGAATTTCGAAGTGAATGAGCGCAGCCTGCAATTCCAGCATGAGCTAGGCGAAGGTCTGATCTAGATACCGGTAGCCGGGAAAGGCTCATTGATCGTTCGGCGGTTTGTTCCATGGATTGGTTCCTTATTTGGGCCGTTTGGCGCTGGGGTGATGATTATGATGTACCACAACAACGGTACATTGTCAAACCATAATTACGGTTCATGATCAGAGCATGGTTAAACCAGATAAAATCCCGGCCTTGGCGAAGGCGCTTAGGCTGGAAGCCAATAACCAAGAGCGCTCGGCGTATTGGTTAAAACAAAATGCCGGTATCCCTCTTTCCACAGCGCAACGATTGCTGGCAGGTGATTTGAACCCCACAGCGTCTACTGTAGAAACTGTCGCTGAAGCCCTCGGGCTATCGATCGAAGTTAAAAAAACCAAACATTGAACACAGAAATGTGTGCGCAAATGTGCCTGCAATGGGCCAATTGCCCGTTCACGGACGAGGCCCTCGATACCTTCATCGCCCCGTCCTTGACCATTAAGGCCAAGTCAGGCGCTTCCTTTTTGAACTAGCTTCGCATCGCGCACAAGGCGTTCAGATACCTGCATCTGCTCGGCAGCTTCGCCCTGTGTAAGACCGGCAAATTTGCCGGTTTGTTCTGCCTCTGGATGACCTTAATTTAAATTTGCGATGCTAGCTCTCTGCGATTCGTTGAGGTGTCTGTGGCGGATGTTGGTAGATACGATGTACCGAATGCACGACGCATCATCAGCGAGAGTCTTCTCGTTGATCTTAACCTTGATGCCGGCGCGTGAGCATGCGGCTTAACGAACTGCAATAGGCTCGTCATCGGAAGGTCCTGGTGACATAATGATATTAAGCACTGGCATAGCCATTTCTCCACTATGCTCGACCGATTGCTTATCTTTCCAGTCCTTTGGACGACGGTTGCCTAGCCAGTATTTAATCGCTGTAGGATCCGGCGCGACGTGCTCCGTAATAGGCACGCGCTCAACATGTGAGCCCTTACCATCACCACCGCTTACGATGACAATTTTTTCACTCTTCCATGTGTAACCGGTGGCCCGCTGAAATAATGCATGCTCGACTGAATCGGTAGCATCGTCCCTCCCCAGGGTCAAAGCTGCTGCAAATAGGGGGTGTTCTCGCACCCACTGACCAATCGTAGAACGTCCAATACCAAAGACTTCTGCCATCTCTGCGAGTGTCTTTCCATTTCCAGCCAGCTCACGTGCAGCGGTGGGGTGTTCGTCATCGTTATAGGTAGGTGGTCGTCCGCTCATTCTTATATAATAGAATAAATCCATTATAATGGAACTTGAAATAGTTCAGCCGAAGCTGGCCACAGCCATGGAGGAGAAGTGAATCAAGGAACCATTCGGTGGTGTCGCTGACTTCATGCGTCGGTGCCGTGTACCGCCGCGTCTGCCCAATTACCTGACCCAGGTCGGAGCTTTGGACGGCCTGCGCCCAGATCTGCACCGGGATCAGATCCGCTGGCTCACCTAAGCGCTTACCTTGGAAACCTCCACCGACGCGCCCTTCCACAACCGGGAGCGCGGATTTCGGTGTGCGGACCCTGGCAATTGAGCAGGCGGAAGCTTTGCCTTTTTGCGATTGCCTTTAAAAAATAAGGCTCCCGCTAGTGGTCCATGCTTATTGTATGGAAAATTACCAAAAAAGAACTAAGTCAGAAACCAACTGTAGCAGATCTTAAAAATTAGTGTTCTAAATTACTTAGTTTAATTGAACCAAGCGTTGCAACTTAAATTTACGTGCATTGTAATATTGTACCGAATGAGGCGACCCATAGTGTGCGCGCCCTCTTATGCCCGCATTTCGTTCTCTAGCGCTTTTTACGGTACCCATCTGCCTGGCAGCAGGGCTTGTGCCATCTGGCTGTGCAGCACATCGCACGGGGTCGCCGTCATCCGCAACACCGGTTGATGCAGCGGCTTCATCGCCAGTTTCGAAATCGTCGGGTTCTATAGTGGTTCCGTCCGTGCGTAGCGTGACCCTAGAGCCGTCGGAGCTGATGTCCCCTGCCGCTCATCGGGTGCTGAGTCCCGAGATCGAGCAGGCCCTGCGCACTGTCGATGCCAAGCGGATCTTCACCACGGCTACGGCACAACCGGGCGTTCCGGCTTTGCGGATTGAAGGCATGTCTGAACGCCGCATCACGCCCGGGTCGAGCACCGAGATTTCGGTGCGCACCGTCCCCGGCGCCTTGGCGACATTTGCCAGCCGCGAAGGCGGCGCCTTCCCCAATAAGCAGGCCAGCATCACAGTATTGGCCGATGATGCTGGCCTCGCCAGCACCACGTTCACCGCCACGCCCGGCACGGTCGACGACGTGTATGTGCAAGCCGGCAGCCCTGGTGCCATCGGCACGGTCAGCGTGGTCATCCACGTGTTGTACCCAGATAGTCCATTTGTTCTCGCCACCCAAGCGCACCCGTAAATCCTATGATCATGCCTCGTTTTCCAGTCCTGCTCATTATGGTTGTGGCGTTCGTCGTCAGTGGTGGCTGGCTGCAAGCTGCCGAAACGGGGAGTGATCCGTCCGGTGACTGCAACAACGGCGGAACGACGTGTCCAGTTGGCACGGTCGAGACGAGTTCAGGCGCGTGTTGTCCGCCGCCTGGTGGCGACGCGCAGTCGGTCATCAATCCCTATTCGGGCCTGTACATCCACGATGCGACGATCTACCAAACCGTGGCACCCGGTGCCGTGGGTGGGTGTGCGTCTTGTGGGTCAGCCGCATCGCTCGCCGATCTTCCACGTGGTTTGCCATCAGTTGAATTGCGGCGCTTTTACCGCTCGCGTAACGGGGGCTATTACGGCAGCCTGGGCGACAATCACTTCTTATCGTCAGACATGCAGCTGCGTTTGGATTGGTCGACGGCAGATGCGAGCAACGTCACCGTCCGTCTCTTTGATCCGTCGAAGCCGATTTATAAGCGCTATTTCTCTGAAAAAGTCGGGGCTGATACCGCCATTGACGGTGTGCTGCATGAATCGACCGGCAACAGTCGCGATGTGCGGATGCTGGATGCTGCCGGTGTATTGACGGCCATCGGCACGGCTGTGGCCACTATCCAGGTCACAGAAACCGATGGCACCGTGTGGACCTACACCGCTATCGACGCGGGCTTCGGAACGACTGCCCGTGCCGGGCGCCTGGCTCAGGTGACCGATCGCAATGGCGTGGTGCGTCAAGCAGTGAGCTATCGGTTTGCGCCCGCGGCAACGTTGATCGACCTGGGCAACGATCGTGCGCGTCTGTGGATGCTGACGCAGATTTTGGCGGCTGATCAGACCCAGGCAACGTTCACCTATGACAATGTCACCAAGCGCGGCGGACGCTATCCGGTGACGCGCATTGACCTGCCCAATGGGACCGCAACGACGTTTGCCTATAGCGGCAACGATCTCACCGGTATCACCCTGCCGGATGGCAGTGCGGCCACCTTTGCCGTGTCCTATGACACCGTCTTGCAAAAGGTCAAAACGGTGATTCGTGATCCCGGGGCTGCACCGCATCATCAGTTCAAAACCGTGTGGTGGACGGGGTCGTCGTATCTTAAGACGGATGGTACCACCATTGCGCAGGTCTACGGTCAGATCCGCCGCATTGATAATGGCCTGGGCGAAACCGTCTTGGCAACGTGGAGCGGCCCATCGGCAGGGGGCTACGCCGCACCCACCTATATCTGGCATGCGGACCATGGCCTGATGTACATCGAGGTCACCAGCGCCGCTATTTTGCCCACCGCGCGCAAATATGCGGCTGATTTTACGCTGGGCCAAGATCCAAAACTGACGCGTTTTACCGAGAGTGATGTGTTCGCGACCGATACGGGACATGAAGTGTTGACCGGACAGGTGGATGCGCTGGGGCGGCGTAAAAGCGGCACGTTCGATTTTACGACGCGTAATAATACCAGCATGGTCGATTACGCAGGGCAGACGCGTACCGCTACCTTCAACAGCTTCGGCTTCCCACTCACTGAAAAAGACGCCGCCGGCCGGATCACCAGTTCTACCTATGATGCGGCGGGTAACCGCCTGACCCAGACGAGGGGAACCGGCACGGAGGTCAGCACCTGGCGTTGGCAATATGACGCGCGTGGCTTGACCACGGCCGCTATCGACGCCAACGGTGCGCGTACCGATTATACCTATGATGCGGTCGGTCGTTTGGTGCAGGTGATCGAGCCGGCTGATGTGGTGGGGGGTGTGCGGGCAACGCGGACTTTTACCTATAACGCGGCGAGTCAAATAACCGCGCAGACGGACGCCAGCAGTCGGGTCGTGCAGTACGCCTATGATGCACGTGGCCGGGTGATTTTGGTGACCTACGCCGATGCGTCCACGGAATCCATGACGTATGGCACCGGTATCGTGTCCGGCCTGCTGGTGGCCTCCACCAACCGCAACGGGGTAGCGACGACCTCCGGCTATGATGCGGCCGGCCGCTGTATCCATACCGAGGTGGCGTCGGGTACGGCGTCAGTGCAGGTCGAAGACTGTACCTGGGTACCCGGCAGCAGTCAGCATCAGGCGACCTGCGTCCTTGCCGGTGACAGCACGGTCTATACCTATGATGGCCGTGGCCGTTTGGCCTCGACCTCGGTGACCCCAAAGCCGGGTACGACGTTGACCTCGACCACGACCTATGATGCGCGTGGGGTCGCCAATCGCCGCATCGACCCCTATGGTCGGACGACTTTCCTGGTGCGCGATTCGGAATCGCGCCTCATCCGTCAGGTGCGCGAGCTAGTGCCGGGAGCGGTTCCTGTGGATGCGATGGTGAGCACGTCGCTGGCGAATCAGCCGGCAGTCCCTGCAGGCATTGACATTGGTGCACCCCTTCCCGCCGGCTCATCCGTGGTGTCCGGCGCTGCTGGCAGCATCAGCGGCACCATCAACGGCGGCGGTACGGATATCGCAGGCACCACTGATCAGTTCCAGTATTACCGGCAGTCGCTGGTGACCGATGGCTCGCTGACCGTGCGCCTCACCAGTCAGACGCAAGTGGATCCGTCGTCGAAAGCCGGCGTGATGCTGCGCAGTTCGGATGCGGCGAATGCCGAATATATCTTCGTGATGAAGACGGCGGCAGGCATCCTGGTGCAGCGTCGTCCTGATGATGGCGCTGCTGCGGTAGGCGTGACGTCGGTAGCGATGACGACCTTCCCGGTATGGCTGCGCATGGAACATCGCCAGGGCCAATCGCTGGCGAGTTGGAGTGCTGATGGCGTCACCTGGACGCTTCTTGCCAGCGTGGCG